>CAJUGU010000083.1 GCA_910586105.1 uncultured Eubacteriales bacterium
TTCAATTATTCTTTCCATTTCCACTGGCATTTTCAGTTGGATTGGTGTATCATATTCTTGTGATTGGTTTTTCATCGTAGTAATCATATCACAAACAGCAGCGGCTGTCACTTTTTTGTGACAGCTGCTGTTATTTTTCTAGGGACTTTTTTACAGCCCCTTTGCTGTTTTTATAAGGCCTCGGACGAAGATGCATCCCGCCGCCCGGCAATCGCTTGGATTTGCGGAGCCGAAACGGTTTTGTAGCACTCCCATTCCCCGACAGGGGTCTTCAGCACTTCCATTGCCTATTCAATTGGACAATCTAAGCCCTTCATCACCCTTGGAATCATCAACCGGCGGCATTCCTCAACGCCCTCTGCCCGGCCTATCTCAATGCCCTCCGCGCGCTCTTATCTGCGCATTTCTTCTATTACGCTGCTCATGATTGCATCACCATGCTTACTGCTTTTCCAAAATGCTGCGATAGCGTTCCCGCTTTTCTTCGGGGACTTCCAGCACATCCATTGCCCGTGTAATCGACCAATTTGTATTTTGCCTTAGATTCCGAATCGACTCCAAAAGGCTTTCATCAAAGCCCTCCTCTCGACCTTCTGCCCGGCCTTTCTGAATGCCTTTCTGAATGCCTCTCTCAACGCCTATCTCAATGCCTTCCGCGCGCTCTTGTCTGCGCATTTCTTCTATCATTCTGCTCATGATCGTAACTCCCTCCTTGCTTTCCTTGAAAAATCTTACTCGATCCGCCAACACGTCATAATACATATCCGCCGGGTTCGCGCAGAAAAAATCATGCATCAGCTTTCCGAGCGGCGACTCGTCCCGGTATGCGCCGTTTACATACAAAATGTGCGAGCCATCCCCAAACCGTTCGTTGGTGTCGACGATATAGCGCTCGATATGATACAGCGGCTTCCCTTTCCCAAGCACATCGCGCTCCGTGATGAACACGACCCAAGTCTCGACCAGTTCTTCAAAATCTTCGCCCATCCGTAACAGGTTCACATCCAGCATACTGCTGTTGAACCGTGCGCGTTTCCGTCCTGCGCCCTTGTCGGAACGCTGGATCTCTACATTGATCTTCTTCCCGTCGCCCTCGGTCGCCAGCACATCCAGCCGTACCGAACGGTTCATCAGGTTTTTTACAAACACCTGCGTCCGGACGTCCGTCACGATCAGATCCGGCTTGCCCAGCACGATCCGCAGCACAAGCTGGATGCAGACGGTATCCCCCTCGAAACACTTGGTCATAAATTCGTCATCCATCAGGCAGAACTTTTTCAGCATTTCCAAATTTTCCTGCCGCTTGCGATCCATTGTTTCGGTCACGTTCACAAATATCGCCCCCTCCCACGCTCTCTATTCTTATATTATCACAATCCATCCCCGCTTTCAAGCCCAGCCTGTACGCCCCAAAATTAAACTTTCTGACGCAAACCTACAGCCTCCGCACCGCCCCAGATAGCAGGAAACCAACGCCTGCGCCGTCCGTGTCCTGCGTCGTCGCTGAAAAGAAAACACTTGCATCATGCCGAAGAATCCGGTATGATAAAAAGCGGAGCAGCGCCCGTCCGCTCCCAACCGGTACGGCGGCTCCCCCTGCTCCGGCACGCCGGAGCGCCCCTATGTCAGCCCTGAGAGAAATCCCGATTGCGAACGCAAAATGAGCGGCACAACCGAGACCTCCGCAGGTCTCAAAAAACATATCTTTGCAGCAAAGGAAATGAACCATGAAAACAGCCGATCTTTTTAAACGCAAAACCGTTTTATCCTACGAAGTATTCCCACCCAAGCCGACTTCCCCGATCGAGACGATCTATAACACGATCAACGAATTAAAAACGCTGTCGCCTGATTTTATCAGCGTGACCTACGGCGCGGGCGGCGGCAAAAACACCCACAGCACTTTTCAGATCGCATCCACGATCAAGTCCTACGGGATCGAAAGCGTCGCCCATCTCGCCTGTATCGGGCTGAAAAAGGAAGACGTTTCCGCCAAGCTCGCGGAGCTTCAGTCATTGGGCATCGACAACATCCTTGCACTGCGCGGCGACCTGCCGGACGGCGAATATACCCCCGGCGATTTCCCCTATGCTTCCGACCTCGTTTCTTACATCAAAGGGTATGGAGATTTCAACGTACTTGCCGCCTGTTATCCCGAAGGGCATATCGAGGCGAAAAGCAAGGTCGAAGACATCCAGAACCTGAAAATCAAGGTAGACGCAGGCGCAGATCACCTGATCTCGCAGCTTTTCTTCGACAACGAATATTTTTACGCCTTCTTAGAGCGCTGCCAGCTGGCGGGCATCACAGCTCCGATCGAGGCGGGCATTATGCCGGTCACGAATAAAAAACAGATCGAGCGCATGACTTCGCTGTGCGGCGCAACTGTACCCCGGAAATTCCTCTCCATGATGAACCGTTACGAAGACAACCCAACCGCTCTCCGCGACGCAGGGATCGCATATGCCGTCGATCAGATCGTCGACCTGATCGCACAAGGCGTGGGCGGCATCCACCTGTACACCATGAACAACCCCTATATCGCCCGCAAGATCCATGAAGCGATCCACAGCCTGATTGCATAAAACAAAACGGCGGCGCAGTCCCAAAGGACGGCGCTGCCGTTTTATCTTCTTTTTGACCGTAATGCAATATATTTCCATCGAAAATAGAGAAGCGGATTTTTCAGTTCTGTCCCCCGCTTTCGGCCGCTTCGTGGGGAACAACATGGATCACCTGTCCATTCTCCCAGCGGAAGTACTCATACTCCTTGAGCAACACCATCTCATGGGGAAAGAGTTGAGACAATTCCCTCATAAAGTTCTCGCCGTACTCCTCAGGTTTTTCCACCTTCAGATCGGCCAGGATCCCTGGCGGCAAGTCACGGCCATAGGAGAAATCCAGGTACATACACCAGGTAACTCCCTCCTGGGGAAATTTTATCCGGCCGTTGCGCTCCATATTGGGATACAGCTTGAAAAAGAGTGGACAGCCCCGGCGGCCGCTGTTGAAAATGTAGATGTGGTCATAGTCGGGCGGTTCCGAATCGGGAGTATCACGCCCAAAGGGACCCGTATTTTTGCGTAGTTTCTTGCGGTTTTTCGCTACATGGGGATCGCTCGTCGCCTTCGCGGCCCGAGTCAGCGCCTTTTCAAAACGCTTGACCATCTCTTCCTCCGCTAAATCCCCTGTTTTCAGTCCGTATTCACATGTTGGCATAGAAAAACCTCCTTTTCGCTTTCCATGTCCCGATTATACCACTTTTCCATATCCCGTACAAGGTGACGGGGCTTGTTAAATCAGGTATAGCAGTTTGTTATTTGGGTTCGGGCTTTCATCTGACCGGTAAACCGGAATGTGCACTTTATGGATGTATCCTGTTTTTTATACGCAAACTTGCTTCTACGTGCATAATCCAGTGTCTTGAAAATGGCATTTGTATTAACCTTTACCGCACCAATAGTCGATAAGCCAAATCGCATTTTCATCATTACTTACAACACTTAATATTTTCAAGTGTTCCTTTCTTTCTTCCGATATTTTTCTTTTCAATTCATCATAGGATAAACTGCGGAGGATCTTCTCGGTGCTGTCCGTAATCCGGGTTAGAATATTATCCAATGTAAAATCAAGACCTCCTTAAAAACACTGAATAAAACTGATGTAGCTGAGATTAAATCATTGGGAATCCGGGTATATTGATGCTGCGTAAACAGTGAAAAGGTTGGAATACAAGATGAAGGGTCTACGCAACAAATCGGTGCAGGAATTATTAGGAGCACTTCTTGAGCATTTGCGGGAATACAGATATTCAAAACACAAAGTGGTGACTTATACAGGCTTTGCAAGGTTACTGTCGGCCTTTATGGAACAGCGAACAGCGGGAAATTGAGGCCGACAACAAATCTGTAGGCGTGGACTTTTATCAGCAATTTTGTCAAAGCCATGTAAGAGCTACAAGTGTTACTATGCAGTTGTTTCTTGCAAGGCTGGATTCAATACGGTGTGGGAACGGATTTATCCGGCATATTAAGACAGTAAAATCAGTAGAGCTGCCGGAAGGATTTAACTCGCTGTTACGCCTTCACAGGCAAAGATGTATTGACAAAGGGCTGCTCCCAAGTTCAGTCCAGACGCATGAAAGACATTGCCGTGAATTTTTTATACTTTTAGCAGAAAAATGTGTTTCCGACAGCGGTGGATTTACACCCTCGGCAATTTCAAAAGCCTGCCTCCGCGACGGATTATTTCCAGAGGTGAACTATGAGGACTAAGGGGCAGCCTGGAGTTTTAGAACTCTTAATCACTTTTGTTGATAACTATATGCCTACGGTAGCTGGGTTAAGCGCAAATACAATTCGTCTCTATAAAGCATCCTTCCGCCTTTTACTGACCTATTTCTATAACGTGAAAGAAATTTCGACTGACAAAATCACATTTCAGGATTTGAATCGGGAAACGATTTCTTCTATTTGGGATTGGATTGAAACCGAAAGAAACTGTTCTGTTGCAACTCGAAATATTCGTCTTGCCGCACTGTCCTCATTTGGCTCCTATGCACAGAACCGAAATACAGATGCCGCATTGTCCTTCGTGACCGCTATTCAGAATACTCCCACGAAAAAGGCTGCATATACGCCCAGAATATCTTTTTCCAGGGTGGGAGTCTCCGCTTTACTACATGCCCCGGACACAAAATCTATTATTGGACGGTGTGATGCTGTCTTACTATCTTTAAATATATGCCTCTGGTGCGCGTGCTCAGGAAATCTGCGATCTCAGGGTGCGCGATGTCCTGTTTGAAAAGAACACCTCGAGAGTTGTTCTCACGGGCAAGGGCAAAAAAGCCAGACGAATCTGCATCGCCAGTTCTTGCGCTGAAATGATTAGACGTTACTTGATCTGGCGCAAGATTGATCAGCAGCTTGACCGTCATGTTTTTTCGAGCCGGACCCACGAGCAAATGACAGTATCCCGCATAGAAGCGATTTTCAAAAAAATATCTAACCGAATCCAAACGGCAAAATCCTGCCTTATTTCACGAAAAGAGCTATTCCCCGCACACAATAAGGCACGCAACAGCTATGCATATGTTAGGAGCCGGAGTCCCGATGATCTCTATCAAGAATTTCCTAGGTCATGCACATTTAATGACAACAGAGCGGTATGCTGAGCTCACACAAAGCACAGTTGACAAGCAGATAAGAGAGTGGAATCAACGCTGGTTCCCCAAAACAACCACCGGTTATGAAACAAAGGAGGTCGATGTCCAGCAGTGCAATATCCCCGATTTTTTAAGATAATGCCACCGAACGCGGTGATATATAATCCGGGTTTCGAACTGGCCGATCCCTGTCCTCACAGGGATTTGCCATTTCTAACTCGGATTATTTCTTTTCCTCGGATTAGGGAACAACAACAAAGGCCGTGACAGTGCCTGCATAGGGAACGGGCCATCGCGAAGACGCGATATTGCCGATTGGGTGGGAGCGTCAGGGACGCCATTTGTAAAGCCTTTCGCAGCATGCGGTAAGGCGTTTTGCATCGCCGCACCGGATGCCCGCTGCCTTGCAAAAAAGGTTGCAGTTTGGTTACGGTTTCCGGCAGGGCGGGAACCTTTTCCGGAACCGCCGCGTCAAAGGGTTACTGAGAGCCCGAAAACAAGAATGAAACGAGGTGCTTCGTATGAAAAGGAAGGCATATCCCATCCTGTTGGCGCTGCTGTTGGCGTTTCAACTCACAGGCTGCGGCGGCGGAGACGGCTACGCTGGCGGTACATCCACCAACGGTTCGTCCACATCCAGCGAATCGGCGGATCGCGATATGGGCGAATACTCGGAAGACATGCCGGCGGAGCGGGAAGACGGCATTGACAGCGGAGCCGGTGAGATCGACGGCTCGATCTATGACGGCAGCAAACTGATCCTGCGAGGATCGATCCAGGCCGAAGCGACCGACTTTGACCGGGCGCTTTCCGCAATCGAGCAGCAGGTTGCCGCAGCGGGCGGCTATATCGAAAGCAGCAGCACACGGGGCAGTACAGGCGCCCGCTGGGCGGAGCTGACGATCCGGGTACCGCGCGAGCAGTTCAACAGCACCTTTGACGCGGTAGGGGAAAACTGCCATGTGACCGAAAGCTCCCGTTCCTCCGAGAACGTTTCGGAATCTTATTATGATTCCGAAACGCGGAAAGCCGCGCTGGAGATCAAACGCGACCGCCTGCTGGCGCTGCTTGAAAAGGCGGAGAAGATGGAGGATATCATCCTGCTGGAGGATGCGCTTTCGGAGGTGCAATACCAGATCGAGGCGCTTTCGGGCACGTTGCGCAATTACGACCGCCTGATCGCATTTTCGACGCTCAATGTTTATTTGAGCGAAGTCCGCGACCTGACCGTCGTGCAGAAGGAAAACACGTTCCTGGACGATCTGCACAGCGCGGCGGTGCAAGGCACGCGCGGGCTGGTCACGGTTGTGGAAGGCTTGATCCTGACTGTTGTTTACGCATGGTGGTTCTTCGCGCTGCTGCTGTTGACGCTGCTGGTTTTCCTGCGCAGGAGACGCAAACGTCGGAGCGGCCGCGAAGAATTTGAGCGTCGTATGCGCAGCCCGGTACCGCCGCTCATGACGCTCGACCGGGCGGAACATCCAGAACCGGTGCAGCAATCGGAGCCTCCAGAGGATCCAAAGTAAGCGCGGATGCATATGCGCGTTACCTTCGGATGGAGGAGCCCCGGCGTTGACTGCCGCCCTTCATACAGCACCGATGATATCATAATAAATGGCAAAACGGCTGCGCCCCGTCTGTGAGCGGTTACAGGCGGGGCGTAGTTTTTCGGGCGGAGCCGGGAGCAGGAGGGAGGCAAGCCGAAAACGTCTGCGCGCACTGCAAATGGGGCCGCATAGCCCTACGCTGCGAGGGCGCATTTACGGTTGAAAAAGAAAATCGTTTGTGGCAAGATAAAGACAGGAAAGCAGGTGGCGATTTTGACCGGGAAAGAACGACGCGCACAAAAGCATCGAAGGGATCTGGAACATCTGAGCCGGATGCGGCCGATCGACGATGATTTTATGCGCTGCCTTTTTTAAGACAACATCCCATTGGTCGAACTGGTGTTGCGGATCATTCTGAACAAGCCGGATCTGGTGATCACCGAATGCCGGATCCAAAAGGATATGAAACGGCTGGCAGGCGCGCGTTCGATTTGTCTGGACGCATACGGTTCGGATCCGTTTGGAAGAAAATATGACGTGGAAGTCCAGCGTGGCGATAAGGGCGCAGACCCACACCGGGCCAGATTCTATTCCAGCTCGCTTGACATTGAAAATCTGGATGCAGGGCAATCGTTTGACGAACTGCCCGAAACGTTCACCGTATTTATCACGGAAAGAGATTTTTACGGCATGGGTGCGCCGATCTATCGGATCGAACGGATCAATATTACGACCGGTAAGTTATTCGGGGATGGGGAGCATATCATATTTGTAAACGGCGAGTATCGCGGCGACTCCGATATCGGAAAGCTGATGCATGATTTCAGCTGCACGAACGCGGACGATATGTACTTTGACCTGATGGCAGAGCGCACAAGGTATTTAAAAGAAAACCCGAAAGGAGTGAGCGAGATGTGTAAGATCATTGAAAAAATCCGCGAAGAAGAACGGGTAGATGCCTTTCAGGCGGGGAGGCAAGACCGGGATAAAGAGCTCGTACTCCATATGCTAAGCCTGGGAGAATCAATGGAAAGAATCGCGGCATTATTGGGACGTTCGCTTGAGGAAATAAAAAAATTGCAAGCGGAAGCGCTTGCATGATTGGGAACGTATTCAAAATGTGCAGGATGATTGAGGATAAACGGCAAGAGGCGTGCGAAGAAGAGGTCCGGGAAGGATGCCGAAAAAGTGATTCCAAAGACGTATGCCTGAACGAAGACGTTCCGCATGCGGGACGTCAGAGGCTGATCCCGAAATCGCCTATGCGGGCGTCCCATGCCGGCCGGAAAAGACTGCAGACGACACAAGGAAACTATCATGCCCCGCAGCCTATGAGCTGCGGGGCGCGCTGCTTTTTCATATCGTCTGCACCTTCAATTCGCCGTCTTCGGCGCGTAGATGCGCTCCGGCCAAATGGCGTTCGCCTGCCGCGATGACCTCCATCGCCAGCGCGTTTTCGATCTCCTTCTCGACCAGACGGCGCAGGTTACGGGCGCCGAATTTCAGCGAATACCCCTTTTCGACCAGATAGTCCACCAGCGTTTCGTCCCAGGAAAGCCGGATTCCGCGCTTTTCAAGCCCATCGCGCAGGTCGCCCAGCAGGATGCCTGCGATCTTTGCAAAGTCTTCCTTCGTCAGCTGGTTGAAAGCGAGGATCTCGTCAATCCGGTTCAGGAATTCCGGCCGCATGAGCTGCTCCAACGCGCGCATCGCCTTTTCCTGTGCCTGTTCGGTGACGTTTTTGCCAAAGCCGAGCGGGGCGGAGGAGGCGTCTGAGCCCGCGTTTGAGGTCATCACAATGACCGTATTTTCAAAATTCACCTGCCGTCCGTGCGCGTCGGAGATGCGCCCGTCGTCCAGGATCTGCAACAGCGCATTCAGTACGTCCGGATGCGCTTTTTCGATCTCATCCAACAGGATCACCGAATAGGGACGGCGGCGGATCTTTTCCGTCAGCTGGCCCGCCTCGTCATAGCCGACATAGCCCGGAGGCGACCCCAACAGGCGGGAGACCGTGTGCTTTTCCATGAATTCCGACATATCGAGCCGGATCAGCGCTTCCGGCGTGTCGAACAGATCCGTCGCAATGGTCTTCACCAGCTCGGTCTTGCCGACGCCGGTCGGCCCTGCGAACAGGAAGGATACCGGCTTCTTCTTCGGGCTGATGCCCGCGCGGGAACGCCGGATCGCCGTGCAGATCGCCTCGATCGCCGGATCCTGACCGACGACACGCGCCCGCAGCCGTTCCTCCATCCCGCGCAGGCGGTTCAGCTCCTGCGCCTGCACCTTGGCCGCCGGGATGCCAGTCCACAATTCGATCACGCCCGCCAGATGTTCTGCGTCGATCTCCGGGGCCGGGACCGACTGCGCTTCGTGGAGCTGCTCCTCGGTTTGCAGCATCAGGCTTTTCAGCTCCGCCATCCGGGCATAGGTCTGCTCGCTCTGCTCGCCTGTGCCCAGCGCGTCCCGCTCCTCCGTATAGGCGTCCAGCTGCCGCTGGAGGCGCGGGACTTCCGCGATCTGCGGGGAATCCAGATTGAGCCGCGAACACGCTTCGTCGATCAGATCGATCGCCTTATCCGGGAGGAACCGGTCGGTGATATACCGTTCGGAAAGCTCCGCCGCCAGTTCGCACATCGCGTCCGGCACCACAACGCCGTGGTAAAGCTCATAATAGCTACGCACGCCTTTGAGGATGTTCGCCGTCTCGCCGATCGACGGCTCGCCGATCGTCACCGGCTGGAACCGGCGTTCCAGCGCAGCGTCCTTCTCAATATATTTGCGGTATTCGTTGAAGGTCGTCGCGCCGATCACCTGGATCTCCCCGCGTGATAGGGCGGGCTTCAGGATGTTCGCCGCGTTCATCGAGCCTTCCGAATCGCCCGCGCCGACGATGTTATGCACCTCGTCGATGACCAAAATGATATTGCCGCACTCCTTGATCTCTTCGATCAGCCCCTTCATGCGGCTCTCAAACTGGCCGCGGAACTGGGTGCCCGCGACCAGCGCCGTCAGGTCGAGCAGGAATACTTCCTTATCCAGCAGCTTGGGCGGCGCCTTGCGCTCGGAAATGCGCAGCGCAAGCCCTTCGGCGACCGCCGTCTTGCCGACGCCCGGTTCGCCGATCAGGCAGGGATTGTTCTTCTGCCGCCGGTTCAGGATCTGGATGACGCGGTCGGTCTCCCGTTCGCGCCCAATGATGCGGTCGAGCTTGCCCTCGCGCGCCTTGCGCGTCAGGTCGCTGCAATAGCTGGTCAGATACTTGCGTTTTTTGTTCCGTTTCTCGGCCTTGGGCGGCGACTGGCGGGACCTTTCTTTTTCGCTCAGGCTGTGGTGCTGGGAAAGGATCTCGCCCGCGTGGCGGAACAGATTCATATTGAACGGGGAAAAACGTTCCTCCTCCTCCGGACTTTCGTCCTCCTGCGCTTCCAGCTGCTGATGGGGCGCGTCGGTCTCCTCGCCGTCCGTACCCGCCGTCACCAGCCCGCCGAGGTCTTCGAGCGAGCCGATCTCTTCCGCCAGCATGTCGAGGGTATCCTCGGTGATGCCCATTTGCTCCATCAGCTGGTCAATGGGCTTGATCCCCATTTCCTTCGCGCATTTCAGGCAAAGCCCCTCCTGCGTGGTGTTGCTGTTCTGGTCGATCTTTGTGATGAATACCACGGCGGGATTCTTCCGGCAGCGGGTACAAATTGGTATATTCATGGGTCGTTCTCCTTCTGGGGCAAGCCCTCAAATTCATTGCGCCCCTGCGCAGTGGGACAGGTAGTGCTGGCGTTCCGGCAGTTCACTGCGCGTAGCCCGGCAGGAAGGCGGAAAGGAAGCCCTTTGTCAAAACGGTATCCGCCGTGCAGGCGGGCGACAGCCAGCCGAGGTCGCGGAAGAGCTCCGGCATGATATGGGACAGCACGAAGACGGCGAGCATCAGCAGCGCGAGCCCGCCGGCAAAGCCGACGGCAAGCCCGCCCAGCCGGTCGAGCACGCCGAGCGGCGTGTGGCGGGTGAGGAAGCGCAGGCTCTGGCCGACCAGCGACAGCAGCAGGGAAATGAAAAATCCCAGCAATACGAGCAGCAGCAGGAAGGCGACGCCCTCCGCCATTTCGACCGCCATTTCGGTGATCGTGGTCTCGATTGGGAAGGGCAGGGAGGCGATATAGCTCGCCGCGTCCCGTTCAAACAATTCGCCGACGATCGGCGTGACGACCGCCCGCGCGATCGCGGGGGCCAATAGCTTCGCGGCGGCTCCCGCGCCGAAGACCGAAAGGATGCGCCCGACCAGCCCCATCACCGCCCGGGTGAGGCCTCGGCGCGCGCCCAGCAGGGCGCTCAATGCAAGGAATGCGACAAAAAGCAGGTCGCGGGTGTTCAAAAGCTGTAGGATCGGCATGTTGTCTCCTTTTCATCATCGCAACGACGTCAGCGCCGGAAGATCCGGCATTCATTACCGTAAAGCACATACGCCGCGCCGGAAGGATCCATCCGCAGGCCGCGCGCGCCGGTGACGGTATTGTCCGACCAAAGCTCATGCCAGGCGGAGACGCTGTACACCCGCACGCCTTCGTTCGTGAGCGCGGCAAAAACGCCGCCCGCGGCGGAAAGGTGCTGGATCTCCGACGGGATATAGATCGGCTCCTCGGAGACTGTGCCGTTGAGCGCCAGCAGCCGCACCTCGGCGCGCGCCGTGCCCTGATAGGCCGAGGTCGCAACGAGGATGCCGCGGTCGCAGAACGCGTAACCGATCAGGTCGTTGGAGGAGACCTCATACGACCCGATCAGCTCGCCGCGCCGGTCGATCAGGTAAGCCCCTCGGTCGGTCATCACGGCGACCGTAGACGAGCTGAGGAAACGCGCCTCGAACCCCAGCGCCGGGCCGAGCTCATACTCCAGCTCCGGCTCCGGCGGGTCGGCCTGCTGCCTGCCGATACGCCACAGGACGAGGCGGCTTTCCAGCTCGACGCCGTTCTGCTCAAAGCACAGCGCCGCCAGATGGTTGCCGTCCGGCGCGAGCGCGGCCGACAGGATATAATATTGTGAAGCCTGCCATCGAAATAACCGTTTGCCGCTATTATTGTAAACGGACACCGCCGATTTATAACCGGAATCGTCGGTGACCAGCACGAAACCTCCGTTTTCGCCGATCGTCCCGGATAAAATGCCGGCGTCGGTCTCGATCTCGCACACCGGGGTCAGGGCGTTGGCGAGCGCCGCGCCGTCCCCGCCGCGGTCATAAACCAGCACCAGGCTGTCCGAAGCCTCGACCACCGGGTCGCTGTAGGAAAGCTGATAGGCAAGCTGATGGATGCCGTTCGGCTTGGACACATACAGGGTGTCGCTGTCGACATAAGCCAAGCCGCCGCCGAACAGCTCGGCGTCGGACATGCTGCCGGAGGCGTATTCGATGGTGGCGGCGTCGCTCGAGGTCGTTTGCAGTCCCGCCGCCAGATAGCCAACGATGCGTTGCAGGGAATCCGGCAGAAACAGCCGGTAGTTGGAGATCAGGAACATCACCAGAGAGAGCGTGAACAGCCAGCCGCTGGCCGAGGCCAGGATCGCGGAGATGCGAAGGCGCGGGTCTTCGTTTTTCAGCAGGAGCCTGCGGCGTTCACGGTTGGATTCCGGGAACTGGACGATCTTGCGGTTTTCCGCCAACGGCGCACACCTCCTTTGCGGCGCGGATACCGGGGCGCAAAGGGCGCGCGGCCCCTGCCCCCCGAGATCATATCCTTATCATTGTAACGCAATCTCAGGCACAATTTGTGAATGAACCGTGAAATTTTTTAACGATCAAGAAAAAAGGCCGCGAGCTCGGGGGTATGGTCATACCATAACCGGTTGAGGAACAGGCCGCAGGCGGGAAGCGTCGGCCCCGCCGCCTCCCGGTCGCAGGAATCGAGGATCGCGCGCACATCCCCAGGGGCGAATTTGCCGCTGCCGACATAGGCCAGCGTCCCGGCGATCGCCCGGACCATGTTATACAGGAAGCCGTCGCCGCAGACGCGGATCCGGATCAAACCGTCTTCACAGGGCTCGACCTCGCAGTGGAAGATGGTGCGCACCGTACTTTTGACCGGCGTGCCGACCGAACGCACCGCCGCGAAATCCTGCCGTCCGACGAAATGGCGCGCCCCGGCCCGCATTTTTTCCACATCCAGCGGATAGGGATACCGATAAGCCCGCCCGGAGAGGAACGGGTCGCGCAGCCGCGACGGATACAGATAGTAGGCGTATTCCTTGCGGGAGCAGTCAAAGCGGGCGTCGAAGCGCTCCGGGACGACGGCCGCGCCGCTGACCGCGATATCCTCCGGGAGCTGGGCGTTGAGCGCCAGCGGGAGCCGCTCCATCGGGATCGTGCATCCGGCATGGAAATTCGCGACATAACGGCGGGCATGTACGCCCGCGTCGGTACGGCCCACGCCGGAGACGGACACGCGCTGCCGGAGAAGCCGGTAAACGGCGTCCGTAAGGGTCTCCTGAATAGAGGAGCCGTTTTTCTGGATCTGCCAGCCGTGATAGTTCCCACCGTCGTAGGATAAGATCAGTGCGATATTCATAAAGTGAACCTTTTTTCATTCAGGATGCAGCATGGAGCGTTTCCGGGCGAAACCGGTCGTCCCGCCCGCAGACATGCCGAGGCTTTTACGGGGGCCATATGCCGTAATGGCCTGCGGTCCGCCCGAAAACCGGCGCCGCCGCTTGCGTTCGCCGCCGCGCGCCCTTACGGGCGCATGGAAAGGCGGTGGGTCTCAAAAAAATGCAGGGTAAAGGGCGTTTGCCGTCCGCCGCAGCGGGCGGGATCCACCGGCGGCAGGTCAGAGCCCAAAGCCCTGCCCCAGCACCGCGACCGCTACGAAAACCGTCAGCGAGATCGCGATCGCCGCGTAGTCGACGCCCGTTACCTTGAGCTGCTTCATGCGCGTGCGTCCTACGTCGCCCCGGTACAGCCGGCATTCCATCGCCACCGCCAGCTCGTCCGCACGGCGGAACGCCGAGATGAAAAGCGGCACCAGGATCGGGATCATGGATTTCGCACGCTGGATCAGGTTCCCCGTCTCGAAGTCCGCCCCGCGCGCCTTCTGCGCCGAAACGATCTTTTCGGTTTCCTCGATCAGCGTTGGGATGAACCGCAGCGCAATCGACATCATCATTGATAGCTCGTGCACCGGCGCATGTATCTTTTTCAAAGGCGACAGCAGCCGTTCCAGGCCGTCGGTCAGCTGGATCGGGCTGGTCGTATACGTCAGCATCGAAGTGCCCACGATCAACAACATGATGCGCAGCACCATCTTGACCGCCACAAATATGCCCTGCTTGGAAATGTGCAGGAATCCGAATTCCCACAGATAGTCGCCCGGCGTGTAAAACAGGTTGAGCACCGCCGTGAACGAGATAATGAACAGGATCGGCTTCAGCCCCCGGACGACCATTTTCGCCGGGATCCTGGAAATCCGGATCACCGCGAGCAGGAAGACGATCGTCAGCGCGTAAGATACGACGCCGTCCGCCAGGAACAACGCCACGATCAGCGCCATCACCAGCAGGATCTTCACCCGCGGATCGATCCGATGGATCGGGCTTGTCCCCGGGAAAAACTGCCCGATGGTCACGTCTTTCAGCATCCGGCCCCGCCTCCTTTCACCCGCCGCAGCTCCGCCGCCGCCTGCTCTACCGTGAAGACGGAAGGGCTGACCGGCACGCCCCGGCGGCGCAGCTCCAAAAACACCTTTGTGATCTCCGGTATGTCCAGACCTGCCGCGACGATCTGTTCGGCCTGCGCGAAAACCGCTTCGGGCCGGTCGAGCAGCATGACCTTGGCCTGGTTCATCACCAGCATCCGGTCCGCCATCCGCGCGGTGTCCTCCATCGAGTGCGAAACGATCAGCACCGTCGCGCCCGTCTCTTCATGATATTGCCGGATCTCCGTCAGGATCTCATTCCGTCCCGCCGGGTCCAGCCCGGCGGTTGGCTCGTCGAGCACCAGCACCTCCGGCCGCATCGCGATCACGCCCGCGATCGCCACCCGGCGTTTCTGCCCGCCCGAGAGCGCAAACGGCGATTTCTCCGCCAGCGCGCCGTCCAACCCGACGAACGCCATCGCCTCCCGCACACGCTCGCCGATCTCCGCCTCGGACAGCCCCATGTTTTTCGGGCCGAAGGCGATATCCTTGGCGATCGTTTCCTCAAACAGCTGGTATTCCGGATACTGGAACACCAGCCCGACGCGGAACCGCACATCCCGGGCGCATTTGCCCTTTTCATTCCAGATCGATTGCCCGCCGAGGAGCACCTCGCCCGAAGTGGGCTGCAACAGCCCGTTCAAATGCTGGATCAGGGTGGATTTCCCCGAACCGGTATGGCCGATCACGCCAAGGATCTCGCCCTGTTCGATGGAAAGGCTGACTTTGTCGAGCGCCATGCGCTCAAATGGGGTGCCCGCTCCGTAAACATGAGTCAGGTCCCGTACTTCTAATATGGTCGACACTGTGTCCCTCCAATGCTACTGCGCCGCCGCATGGCGCGGCCCGGGCTGCGGCGCGTTATCCGGCAAGGTACTGCTGTAGGATATCCGCACATTCCGGGACCGACAGCGCATCCAGCGGCAGCGCCGCGCCCGACTGCCCCAGCTCGTACAGAATCTCGATGGTCTGCGGCACGTCGAGGCTCGCAGCCTTGAGCTCGGCGACATGGGTGAAGATCTCGCGCGGGGGGCCTTCCATCAGCACTTTGCCGTGGTGCATGACCACGACGCGCCCCGCCTGCACCGCTTCATCCATATGATGGGTGATCAGGACGACGGTGATCCCAAAACGTCCGTTCAGCGTCCGCACGACCTCCATCACCTCGCGCCGCCCGCGCGGGTCGAGCATAGCCGTCGGCTCGTCGAGCACGACGCAGCGCGGCATCATTGCGATCACGCCCGCAATAGCGATGCGCTGTTTTTGCCCGCCGGAGAGCTTGTGCGGCGCATGGGCGCGGTATTCATACATGCCGACCGCCTTCAGGGCGTCGTCCACCCGGCGGCGGATCTCGTCGGGCGGCACGCCCATGTTTTCCAGCGCAAAGGCGACGTCCTCTTCCACGACGGTCGCGACGATCTGGTTATCGGGGTTTTGGAAAACCATGGCGCAGGTCTTCCGCACCTCGTACAGGTTTTCCTCCTGCCGGGTGTCCATGTGGTCGATCCATACCGTGCCGCCCGACGGCAGGCGGATCGCGTTGAAATGCCCCGCCAGCGTCGATTTGCCGGAACCGTTGTGGCCGAGGACAGCGACGAACTCGCCGCGCCCGATCGTAAGGTCGACGCCGTCCAGCGCGACCACGGGCTTGCCCTCCTCGTCCTGATAGGCATATTGCAGGTTTTCGGTTTTAATGATCTCCGACATGATAACTCCCTTCAGCCGCCGATGAACCTTGCGCTGGAACCGCAGGGCAGGACCAGCCCGGTCGACCGGACCGGCAGCCCCAGCTCCTGCGCTTCGATCGTGCCGCGGAACCGTTTCCCGGCGGTGATCCCCAGCAGGTATGCCATCACCGAAGGCGCGAGCCCGGTGGAATAGCTCGAGATCAGCACGAACAGCGGCGCGTCGCTGAGCAGCTCGCAGGCGCGGGCCACGAACGCCGCCGCGTCGGCCTCGATCTTCCAGGTCTCGCCGGACGGCCCGCGGCCATAGCTGGGCGGATCCATAATGATCGCATCGTAGCGCCGCCCGCGGCGGAGCTCGCGCTCGATGAATTTTTTACAATCGTCGACGATCCACCGGATCGGCTTGTCGGCCAGCCCGGAAGACGCCGCGTTTTCCCGCGCCCAGCCGGTCATCCCTTTGGACGCGTCGACATGGCAGACGCTGGCCCCCGCCGCCGCCGCCGCGAGCGTTGCCCCGCCGGTATAGGCGAACAGGTTGAGTACGGAGACCGGCCTTCCGGCCCCGCGCACCGCGTTCTGGATGAAATCCCAGTTCGCCGCCTGCTCGGGGAACAACCCCGTATGCTTGAACGACATGGGTTTGAGGTGAAAGGCCAATTCCCGATAGCCGATCTGCCACTGGGCGGGCAGCTTGCGGATCTCCCAGCTGCCGCCGCCGCTGGAAGAACGGTGATAATGCGCGTTCGCCGTCCGCCAGGCTTTAACCGAGGGGTCGCGCGGCCAGATCGCCTGCGGATCCGGACGGATCAGCGTCTGCGCGCCCCAGCGCTCCACCTTCTCTCCGTCCCCGCAGTCCAATACCGCGTAGTCTGTCCAGTTGTCCGCCAGCCACATACCGTAGTCCTTTCCGCTTTCGCCCCGAATTTCATATCCTTTATTCTACCACTTCCTTTCCGTTGGTGCAATAAAAAAAGTGCGGCGATCCGCCGGTTTTTCGACGGCGTCAGATCCGGTTTTGTGAAAATGTTCAAAAAGGGGGCGCATTTCGCGGGCTTTCTCCGGCAGGTTCCACACCGCGCCGGAAGGGCCCGCCCGGCAGGCCGCGCCGCCGGGTCTTCCTGCTGCCCACAGTAAGCCGCGCCCCGCCTTTCACACGGTGGGAAAGGCGGGGCGCGGCGAAGGCCTGGACCGAAGTCTGAAACGGGGCGTGGAAGGGCAGCGACGGACGCACGGAGGGGAACCCGTCTGCGGCGGCTCAAGGCTTCGCGGCCCAATAAGTGTAAAGCACATCCGCCGCCGGCGCTCCGAGGATGCACGCGGGCCTCGGAGCCTGCGCGGCGGGCGCCGGGGCGCTGCCCCGGGACCCCGGTCCTG
>CAJUGU010000084.1 GCA_910586105.1 uncultured Eubacteriales bacterium
GCAGGGCAGAGCCCTGCACCCGTCCGCGCAGGACGCCACCCCGGCGAGGGGCGCGGAGGGGGGATCTATTTTTTCGAGTTCAAATCCAAGGGTAAAAACGCCAGCACACGCCCCGCCGCGTGGATGATGCGCACGCTGAACCGGATGCCAAGCCCTTTGCCGATCGCCTTGCCGCCGATCGTCAGCGCGGAGATCAACCCGGTCATTGCCATCGAGACGACCAGCACGCCAAGCGGCGGGAGCCCCGCCGTAATCCGGGTGATAATGACCGCGCCGGTCGCGCCGGAGATGATACCGGCAATATCGCCGACCACATCGTTGCAGATGCTGGAGACCTTTTCGGCATTGCGGGAGAGCCAGACAGCCTCCCGCGCTCCGGGCACGCGGCGGGACGCCATCGAATGGAATTCCTTTTCGGTGGCGGTCGTCGCAGCAACGCCGATCACGTCAAACAGGATGCCAAGGCTGATGAACAGCAGCAGGATGATGAAGGCGATAATATTGTTCACCTGCGCGAGCGCTTCGTTGGACAGGTAGGACATGGAGACCGAGATCAGGAAGCTGAGCGCCGTAATGGTCAGCACCCAGCGCCATTGGATCAGACGGGGCTTTCGTTTGGGTTTATCGCTGTTTTCCAAGATGAACACCTTTCCGTTTATGATAATGTAAAGAATGCCCGTCCGGGCTGCGGGAAGGGCGGAGACCGCCCCCTGCGCCTTGACAGGCGTTTTTCAGGCTGTGATCGAAAAAAGCTCCGGCAGGCGGGGAGGGCGTAAAGTCCTCCCCACAGTAGCCGGTCGTGGCAGCGGGCTGGGTCAATCTTACGGCTTAGGTTCGGTTGGATTTCCCCGCGTCCTGCCGTGCGTCGCCGCTGACGGTGGTTTCCCATGAAAGAACGTGCCGGCACGTCGCCGCCGCCGGGACCGAATTGCCACTGAGTCCGTACTGCAATCCCCAGCCTGCCCCGCGGGAGTTTCCCGCCGCAGACTGCCTAGATGATTTCCATGACAGGCAACACATCTCTTAGCCTCTTTTGCAGGCCTGGTTTCAGGCGTCAATGCCCGGCAGCGCCTTGCGCACGACGCGCCGGGTGGATACCCCATCCACCACACCCACTCAAGGCAGGCTACTCTGCACACAGCGCTTTGACGCGCGCCAGCCTGGTTGACCGACGGCCCTCCCACAAGGGGAAGGGGGACGGGACTTCAGGCCGGGCTGTCGCCGCACCGCAATACAGGTTTCATCCTGCGCCGTAGCGCGTCCATCAATCCACAGAGGATATATAGGCGCACCACAGATACAGGTCTCCACGGCAACAGGGTCGGTATCCCATGCCATTGGGAAGCGCCCGGAAGCCTTAACCCCCAGCATCCACCCCAAACTGGGCGTAAGAAGCAAACACCAGGGACTTCATCGATATGCCCTTCAACGGATTTTTAGGCCCGTCCTGGGAGATGTATGCGCTGACTAGGATACAGCGCCACAATACCTATTTAAAATACCACAAAGGGCGCGGCTTTTCAAGTGAAAACGAATAAAAATTCATGATTTATTCATCTTTGCCCGCCGGGATACCACGCGCTATCCGCAGGCTGTGGACGGCGGCGCGGCTCGGACGGAGGATCCGCCGCTTTATGCGGTGATCCCTTAATAATCGCGGGACACCAAAAAATTCGCGAGATCGGCCAAAAACGCATGGTCGGGAAAATGCTGCACGGCACGGATCGCGTCGTCGGTCAGCTCACGCACGAGCGCGTGGCAGCGCTCCGCGCCCAGCAGGGAGGGGAAGGTCGCCTTGCTTTTGTCCGCGTCCGAACCGATCGGCTTGCCAAACCGGGTAATATCGCCCTCGATATCCAGCAGGTCGTCTTCGATCTGAAACGCCAGCCCGAGGCTATCCGCATAGCGTTCGGCAGCTTCCAACGTTTCCGCGTCGGCGCGTCCGCCAAGCGTGCAGCCCATTTGCGCACCGGCTTTGATCAGGCAGCCGGTCTTCAGCCGCTGCAGCTGCATCAGCATATCCTGCGGGATCCGCCGCCCTTCGGAATCGAGATCCAGCGCCTGCCCGCCGATCATACCGTCCATCCCGGCGGCGCGGGCGAGATAGCCGGCGGCGCGCAGCACGGTCTCCGCCGAAAAATCCTGCAAAACGGCGGGATCCAGCATGGTCTCGAAGGCACGGTTGAACAGCGCGTCACCCGCAAGTACCGCAGTAGCTTCGCCGAACACTTTGTGGTTGGTCGGCTTGCCGCGGCGGAGGTCGTCGTCGTCCATGCACGGCAGATCGTCGTGGATCAGGGAATAGGTGTGTACCATCTCGAGCGCGGCGGCGAACGGGAGCGCCTTTTCGGGCGTCCCGCCGCAGACGCGGCAGAATTCCAGCAAAAGGGAAGGCCGCAACCGTTTGCCGCCGCCCAGAGCGGAATAGCGCGCCGCCTTAAAGATCGCGGGGTATGTCGCTTCATTGGGGGAAGCAAGGGCGGCTTCCAAAGCGGATTCGGTCATTTTTGCGTAAGCGTCTAAACGTTCGATCAGCGTCATGTCGGGTTTCCTCCTGCGTTTTAAAATGGGGGGGTCTCGCCGTCGCCGGGCGAGGGCGGGAGCGGGGGCTGTGCGGCGTCGGCGCGCAGCACCGAGACCTTTTGTTCGGCTTCGTCGAGCAGCTTGTGCAAAGAAGCGGCGAGCTTTGCGCCTTCCTCGAACAGCGCCACGCTGTCCGCGAGCGGCGTGTCGCCCTGCTCCATTTTCCGCACGATCTCCTCAAGGCGCGCCATGGATGTTTCAAAATTCTGTTTTTTTGCAGCCATTGCCTTACCTGACCTTTCTGCATAGTATCTCGGGAATCACAGGGAGCGGCCCTATGTTTTGGACGTTTTTTCGACCGTACACAACGCGCTGCCTTTGGAGAAGCGGACTTCCAGCCGGTCGCCCTTTTTCAGCGCGGACGCATCGGTGACGGCGGTTCCGCCGCGGCTGGCCAGCGCATAGCCGCGCCCCATCACCCGCAGCGGGCTGAGCGCGTCGAGCGCGACAGCGGCGCGGCGGAAGCGTTCCCGTTGGGCGCCGAGCTGGCGGGCCGTCTGCGTGTCCAGCCGGTCCAGCGCGAGGTCGACGGCCAGCCGCCTGCCCGCGATCCCGTCGGCGAACGCGCGTTCCAGCCGTTCCGACAGGCGGCCGGCGGCGGCGCGCTTTTCGGCGAAGGTGTGCGCCGGGCTGTGTACGGAAAGCCGGGCTTCCAGCAGCTCGGTGCGCTGACGGCGGGTTTGCAGCGCGCGCCGGTAGGCATGGGCCAGCCGCTCGGTCAGCTGGAACAGGCGGAGCGCGACCTCCTCCTGATCGGGCACGGCAAGCTCAGCGGCCCCGGAGGGGGTCGGCGCGCGCAGGTCGGCGACGAAGTCGGCGATGGTCACATCCGGTTCATGCCCCACGGCGGAGATCACCGGGAGCTTTGACGCCGCGATCGCCCGCGCGACCAGCTCGTCATTAAACGCCCACAGGTCTTCGAGCGAACCGCCGCCGCGCCCGATAATAATGAGGTCGTCTTCCGCGAGCCGGTTGACGGTTTCCAGCGCGCGGCAAAGGCTGCGCGGCGCGTCCGCCCCCTGTACGAGGGCGGGGAAAAGGCGTACCCGCGCGAGCGGCCAGCGCCGCCCCAAAATGCGGATCATATCCTGCACCGCCGCGCCGCTTTCGGCGGTCACCAGCGCGACCGAACCCGGCATGGCCGGGATCGGCTTTTTGCGCGCCGGGTCAAACAGACCTTCGGCGAACAGCTTGGCTTTCAGCCGTTCAAAGGCTTCGTGCAGCGCGCCCGCGCCGTCCGGGGCCATGGATGCAATATAAAGCTGTACCTGCCCCGATTTCGGGTAGGAGCTGACCCGCCCGCGCGCGATGACTTTGAGGCCGTTTTGCAGGCGGAAGCGCAGCCGAACGGCGTCCGAACGGAACATGACGGCGGAAATCGCCGCGCCCTCGTCCTTGAGCGTAAAATAATGGTGGCCCGAGGGGTGCGGGCGATAATTGGAGATCTCGCCCGAAACATCGAGCCCACGAAAGGCGGGATTGGCTTCCAGCAGCTGTTTGATCTCTTGATTCAACCGGGTGATCGTATAAATGGTACTCATAATGGTTCCCCCTATGCGGAGCAGGATGGATCAAAGTATGCACCGCGTCAAATCACCCCGCCCGCCGTCGTTGTGGCGGGCGGGGTAGCTGGTAAAAACGGATGGGGACGCGCCCCGTTCCCCGCCGCAGCGGGATAAAGTTTTTACTCGATTTTTTTTCAAAAAAATCGCGGGTGCAGGGCAGAGCCCTGCCGCCGCCCGCGCAGGGCCGCTCCCGGGAGCGCTCAGCCCAAACCGGGCGCAGCGGCAAGCTGGCGTGCGGCCAGCAGCGCCGCGCCGACCGCGTTGTCGCCGGAAAGCTCCACGTCCGCGAAGGCGCAGTCAAACCGCTGCGGGAGACGTTCGCGCAGCAGGGAGCAGCTCATCACCCCGCCCGCGCATAGCACCGGAAGCGGGGAGCGGGACAACGCCTGTTCGGTCGCGTCCGCGACGGCGCTGCAAATGGTTTCCAGAGCGAACCGCGCGACGGCTTCCGCAGGCGCGCCCTTTTTGGCAAGCGCTTCCACCTGATTTTGCATCCCGGAGAGCGAAAACGCGCAGCCTTTGACCTTGGGACGGAAAGGCTTCACCGGGGCGCTGCAGCGCTGCTGGAGCTTGTCCAGCGCCGCTCCCGCCGGGAACGCCAGCCCCAACAGCCGCCCGCATCGGTCGATCAGCTGTCCCGCAGAAAGGTCGGTCGTGCCGCCGATCCGTTCTGCAAACGGAAGGCCGTCGGCTCCCGGCGAGACGTGCAGCAGTTCGCTGGTGCCGCCCGACAGATGCCACGCAAGGAATTCCTTGTCGAGCAGCTCGAGCCGTCCGGCGGACAGCGCCGCCGCCGCAAGGTGCCCCTGCTGGTGTGAACAGGCGAAAAGCGGTACGCCGAGAAGGTGCGCCGCTGAACGCGCGACGTTTTCCCCCGCAAGGAAACACGGCATATAGGAGCCTTCCACCGCGCGCGGGCGTGTGCTCACACCGACGGCGCGCCAGCCACGCAGCGCCGGAAGCTGCCCGATCAGTTCGTGCAGGCGCAGCGTGTGCTGGAATAACGCTTCCGATTGGCGCAGGCCGATCGCGCCTTCCGGTACGTCAAGCAGCCTGCCGCGGTTGCAGTATTCGCCGCTTGTCGGATCGTAAGCCGCCGCCGAGGTACGATAGTTTGAGGTATCGATACCTAAGACCGGGTCATGCATCGGCATTTTGAGACGCAGCGGATTCCGCGCTTTGCGCGTCAGGCTCCACACTCTGCGCGGACGGCTCCGCGCCATGCGCATCAGGCTCTACGCTCTGCGCGGACGGCTCCGCGCTTTGCGCGTCAGACTCCGCAGGCTCTTCGGCTTGGCCAATAATTTCCGGCTCGTCGAAGAGCGCATCGCCCCGGGTAAGCTCGCGCCCGAGTTTACCGAGGATCCCGTTGACGAACCCGCCAGCCTCGTCGGAGTCATATTTTTTCGCCAGCTCAACCGCCTCATTGATGGCCGCGCCGACCGGCACGTCGTCCACAAAAGCCATTTCATACAGTGCGAGCCGCAACACGGCGCGCGAGAGCCGGGTGATACGGTTCAGGCTCCACCCTTTGGCGCTGCGGACGATCTGCGCGTCAAGCGCCTCGCGGCGGGCGGCGACGCCCTTGACGACCTGAAGGATATAGTCGGTTTGCCGCCCATCCAAAGGCGCGGCATACAGCCCGACTTCCTCGGCGAGCGAGGACCGGGTGCCGGCATCCAACCGCTCCAGGATGTCTTCGTCGGTTTCAAATTCATGGAAATTCATCTCGTAGATAAGATGCAGCGCGGTCTCTCTCGCGGCTGCTCTGCGCGCGGCAGCTTTTGGTTTGCTCACGGTATACCCCCTGTTTTGCAGCATGTCATTGTCAGGAATATTGTACAGGAAATGCTGGAAAATTGCAAGCCCGGGTTTGCCTTCGGCCCCTGCATTTTCCGCGCGGGCGGCGCGTGAAAAAAATTTCGGGAAATTTTGCCAAATCACGTGCGTTTCCGCGCGTTTTCCTGTATACTATAGCTATCACATTCCCGCACGCGAAAAAGGAGGACGTTTTTATGAAGTACCGCATACAATCGATGCTCTACCACCTGACGATCATTCTGGAAGCGGTGATCGGCATTTTTCTGATCCTTGGCGTTGCGTTTTCGATTCTGGGGCTGGCGTTTTCGCTGGATTTCCTGCACCTGACGAACAATCCCAGCGACATCACGCAATATCTGAGCCTGGTGGCGACGATCGTCCTGAGCATCGAGTTTACCAAGATGCTTTGCACGCACTCGCTGGACTCGGTCGTTGAAGTACTGAGCATGGCGATCGCCCGCGAGATCATAGCGCATGAGACGACGCTGCTGCAAAATCTGATCGGCGTGATCGCGATCGCGATCCTGTTCCTGGTGCGGAAATACTGCTATGTCTCCAAGCTGGATAAGCAGGAAGGCACCCACCGTTCACTGGCGCGGGATACGCTGCATGATTTCGTCCGTCGCAGTGCGGCATCCATGGAGAAGGGCGCGGCAGACGAAGCAGCCGATGCTGAAAAAACCATGGGTGCCGAAAATTCCCTGTAAGATTTCCCGGGGAAACGGCAAACTAAGCCGGAGAAAGGAGGCGGGCGCATGCCGCAGAAAATGACCCGCGCCGAGCGCAGCTGGATCCTGTACGACGTTGGCAACTCGGCGTTCATCCTGCTGGTCACCACAACGATCCCAATCCTGTTCCGGGGGCTTGCCGACGCGGAGGGCATCGACGCCGTTTATGCCTCGGGGCTGTGGGCTTCGGTGACCGCGGCTTCCGTGCTGGCGCTCGCCGTGCTGTCGCCCTTTCTGGGGGCCGTTGCCGATTACAGCGGCATGAAGCGAAAGCTGTTCCTTGCCTCGCTCGGGCTGGGGCTGCTTGGATTGTCGGGCCTGTGCGTGGTGGGGAACCCGTTCGCCTACCTTGCGTTTTTCGTCGCCGCGCGGCTGGGATATTCGGCGTGCAACGTTTTTTACGACGCCATGCTGACCGACGTAACGACCGACGACCGGATCGACCGAATTTCCGCCGCCGGGTACGCGTGGGGCTATATCGGAAGCTGCATCCCGTTCATCGTGGGCATCGTCCTGATTTTTACGACGCCGTTCGGCTGGTCGACGGCGCAGGCGACCCGGGCTTCGTTCGCGCTGACGGGGGTCTGGTGGGCGCTGCTCACCGTTCCGCTGCTGCGCGATGTGCGGCAGGTGCATTGCCTGGACGACCGCCCGGACAAGGTGCGGCATTCGCTCGCGCGGTTGAGGGAGACCTTCCGCAAGCTGCGGCGCGACCGGCGGATGCGGTTCTTCATCCTTGCATATTTTTTCTATATCGACGGCGTTTATACCATCATGAGCCTTGCGACCACTTACGGCGCGGAGGCCGGCGTTGACCAGACGCAAATGATCCTTGCGCTGCTGCTGACCCAATTCGTCGCCTTCCCATGCGCGCTGCTGACCGCGAAGGCCGCTGCCCGGTGGGGCACCGTCCGGCTGCTCCGGCTTTCGATTGTCGCCTATATGGGCATCTGCTCGTTCGGCTATCAGCTCGACCAGGCATGGGAGTTCTGGCTGTTAGCGGTCGCTGTTGGCATGTTTCAGGGCGGCATTCAATCGCTTTCGCGCTCCCATTTTGGAAAAATGATCCCGAAGGAGGAAGCAAACGAATATTTCGGGCTGTTCGATATCTTCGGCAAGGCCGCGGATTTCATGGGGCCTGCGATCGTAGCCTTCTGCGCGTTCGTGTTCCATTCGTCCAGCTTCGGGATCCTGGGGCTGCTCATACTGTTCGCCGCCGGGTTCGTCCTGCTGGGGAAGAGCGAGCGCGCATGACGGCGGAGCGCGTCCGGACCTTGGCGGCACCCCTGGCGATCGGAACTAAAAAACGCTTGTCAACCTTTTAGAAAAAACAGTTGACAAGCTGTGGGGATATTGCTATACTTATCGTAAACTGATTTCAAAATCCGGTTGACGGTAAGGAGTGTTTCCCATGAATGGTAAAACAAAAAATATGGTGCTATGCGCGCTGTTCGCGGCGCTGCTGGCGGCGTGCTCACAGATCGTGATCCCGTTGCCAATGATCTCCATTAACCTGGCGTTGTTCGCGGTGCATCTGGCGGGGGCGGTATTGGGGCCGCGCTGGGGCACGGCGTCGGTGCTGGTGTTCATCGTGCTTGGAGCCTGCGGGGTCCCGGTGTTTCTGGGATTTCAGGCGGGGCCTGCGTACCTGTTTGGTATGACGGGCGGCTACATCCTTGGTTATCTGCTGGACGCGTTGCTTGTCGGCTTATGGACGCGGCGGATCGGCAATTCCCTGCCGCATCTTTGCATCGCAATGGTGCTTGGCGTAACGGTCTGCTATGCATTCGGCACGGCATGGTTCATGGTGCTTACCGGCCGGACGCTGATGGAAAGCCTGCTGATCTGTGTGCTGCCGTTCCTGCCTGGGGACGCGGTGAAGATCGGCCTTGCCGCAGTGGTAACGAAAGCGCTTGAACGCCGGCAGATTTTGGCATAAAACGCCGCCGATCAAAAGTTTGGAGAACAAAAAAAGCCGCGGATCGCACCGCGGCTTTTTGCGTATACCAAAGTGGGATGCCGCCTTATATAATAAGGAAGAAGGAAGCGAAGCAGACACGGATAGCGCACGGCTCTGTCCGAATGAAATCCCCTGATATCTGCAAAAATATGCCATAGCTGTCCTTTCGGCCCGCCGTCGTTGTGGCGGGCCGAAGAAGCGGGAGCGAACGATTTTACCGCGCCAATCCCCGCCGCAGCGGGAGTCGGGAGTCCAGAGGGACAAGTCCCTCTGGCGCTGTCCGCGCAGGACCGCCCGCCGCGCAGGCGGGGCACGCAGCAGCGCTAACGCTGCACCGCATCCGAGCCGCCCATCGCCAGCGAGATCTTTCGGCAAGCCGCCATCAGCTGCGGCTGGAGCTGGGCAATTTTGCTGTCGCTCATGCGCAGCATCGGCGCACTGATCGATAGCGCCCCGCAAATGCCGCCCGTGTAATCGTGGATTGTCGCCGCAATGCAGCGCACCCCCAGCTCGTTTTCCTGATTGTCATAAGCGCATCCGCGCCGCCGGATCGATGCCAGCGCCACCTTCAGCCGCTCCAACGAAACAATCGTGTGCTCCGTGTAAGGCTGGATATCGCTGGCGTTCCAGATCCGGTCGACCTCCTCATCCGGCAGCTCGGACAGGATCGCTTTCCCAACCGCCGTGCAGTACATGGGCCGCCGCATCCCAATGCGCGAAAACATCCGCATGGAACTGACGTCGGATTCGACCTTATTGACATAAACGATCTCGTCGCCCTCGCGCACCACCAGATGGACGGTCTCGCCCGTGCTGCGCGAAAGCGTCTCCATCGGCGGACGCGCGATCTGCAAAATGTCCAGGCTCTCGACCACCTGCGCCGAAAGCTCGCAGATCCGCGTCGTCATCCGGTACCGCCCGCTGTCCTCGTCCTTGCGGACATAGCCGCGCGCCGCCATCGCGGCCAGCAGCCGGTGCACCGTGCTTTTGTGCAGCCCCGCCGCCTCGCTCAGCGCATGGATGGGCAGTCCATCCCGGCTGGCGCAAAGCAGCTCCAAAAGTGAAAAGGCGCGGTCGATCGACTGCACCGGGCTTTGCTCGCCCATGTCGGTAACCTCCTTTTTGACAGGGGTGTTTTACATCGTGAAACCTTGTTCCTATTTTAAACCTTTTCACCGAAAATTGCAACGAAATTTTGTAAGGGAATGGAAAAATATTTTGCATTTCCCCCTTGCAAAATTGCTGTGAAAACATGTATAATAAGACCAACGAAACAAAATATAAAACGCCGTTCCACATTGTGAAACGAAAAAGGAGAACACTATCATGGATCAGATCACCCGTCAGATTTCCGAGATCGGTGTCGTACCGGTCATCAAGCTCAACAACCCCGAGCGCGACGCGGCGCCGCTTGCCAAGGCGCTCTGTGAAGGCGGCGTCGGCGTGGCTGAGGTCACCTTCCGCGCAGCGGGCGCGGCGACCGCGATCCGCCTGATGAAAGAGGCCTGCCCGGATATGATCGTCGGCGCGGGCACCGTTCTGACCACCGCGCAGATCGACGAAGCGCTGGCGGCGGGCGCGCAGTTCATCGTGACCCCCGGCATGGATCCCGAGCTGGTCAAATATTCCCAGTCCCAAAAACTGCCGATCTTCCCCGGCTGCACCACCCCGACCGACTACCACACCGCGTACAAGCTCGGTCTGGAAGTGCTCAAGTTCTTCCCCGCCGAGCAGTCGGGCGGGCTCGCCAAGATCAAGGCGATGAACGCGCCGTTCCCCATGTTCAAGGTCATGCCGACCGGCGGCGTTTCGCTCAAGAACCTCGGCGATTACGCGAAGGCCCCCATGATCGCGGCGTGCGGCGGCTCCTATATGGTCACTGCCGACCTGATCGACAACCAGAAGTGGGCGGAGATCACCGACCTGTGCAAGCAGTCGGTCGCCATCGTCAAGGAGGCGCGCAATGGCTGAGTATTCGCTGGCGCACATCGGCATCAACGCCGCGAATGAGGACGAAGCGCGCAAGGCGGCCGAACTGTTCTGCACGATCTTCGGCTTCGCCTGCAAGCCGGGCAACACCTCGATCTTCGCCGGCAGCGGCATCGAGGTCATGAAAGAGCCGTATTTTGGCAAAAACGGCCATATCGCCATCGGCACGCCCGACGTTGCCGCAGCGAAGGCGGAGTTGGAAGCGCGCGGCTATACGTTCCGCGAAGGCTCTGAAAAGTACAAGCCGGACGGACGGCTGAACGCGATCTACCTGACCGAGGAGATCGCCGGTTTCGCGATCCATCTGGTTGGCAAGGTGTAAAAATAGCGCCAGCGCCCCGGTTCCGGAGGGCGGGGACGCGAAGATACCGGAAAAGCGCAGGCGGAGGGGCGGCGCGCACGCGCCCCTCTTCGGCAGACATTGAAACGATTTTAGGAGGACATTTCCATGAAGGTAGTCACTTTTGGCGAGCTGATGATCCGTTTACAGCCTTACAATTACGAGCGTTTCGTACAGGCAGACCACTTGGAATTCACGTTCGGCGGCGGCGAGGCGAACGTTGCCGTTTCGCTTGCGAACTACGGCCTTGACGCGGCGTTTGTCACCAAGCTTCCGGCGCATGCTATCGGCCAGTGCGCGGTCAACTCCCTGCGCCGTTATGGCGTTGATACCAGCCTGATCACCCGCGGCGGCGACCGCGTCGGCATTTATTTCAACGAAAAGGGCGCTTCGCAGCGCGGCTCGGTCTGCATCTATGACCGCGCGCATTCGGCGATTCAGGAAGCCAGCACGGCGGACTTTGACTGGGAAAAAATCTTTGCGGGCGTCGACTGGTTCCATTTCACCGGCATCACCCCGGCGCTGGGCGAGAATGTCGTCGAGATCTGCCGCGAGGCGTGCAAGGCGGCGAAGGCGCACGGCGTCAAGATCTCCTGCGATTTGAACTACCGTGGCAAGCTGTGGACGCGCGACCAGGCGCGCGCGGCGATGACCGACCTTTGCCAATATGTTGACGTCTGCATCTCCAACGAGGAGGATGCGAAGGACGTGTTCGGCATCGAAGCCGAATCGACCGACATCTACGCGGGCGAAATCAACCGCGAAGGCTACAAGTCGGTCGCCAAGCAGTTGGCGGACAAGTTCGGCTTTGAGAAGGTCGCGATCACGCTGCGCGAATCCCATTCGGCGTTTGACAACGGCTGGAGCGCGATGCTGTACGACGTTGCGTCGGGCGAATACTGTTTCTCCAAGAAGTACGAGCTGCATATCATCGACCGTGTCGGCGGCGGCGACTCCTTCGGCGGCGGCTTGATTTATTCGTTGCTGACCGGAAAGGATACCCAGGCTGCGGTCGAGTTCGCGGTTGCGGCGTCTGCGCTCAAGCATTCAATCGAGGGCGACTACAACATGGTAACGGTCGCTGAGGTTGAAAAGCTCGCGGGCGGCGACGGCTCGGGCCGTATCCAGCGCTAAGCGTTCCTGCGGGAGATCCGCAATGGCATAATAATGAAGCTGCTCCGGGAGCCTTCCGGGGCAGCTTTTTTGCGATGCTGCAAGCATGGAGATTGCCGCGTTGCGCGCCTGCGCGGCGGGCGGTCCTACGCGGACGGCGCCAGAGGGACTCGTCCCTCTGGACTCCCTTTCCCGCTGCGGCGGGGATGGGCGCGGCGCATTACCGCATGATGCGCGCCTCCACGTTGCGCGCCTGCGCGGCGGGCGGTCCTACGCGGACGGCGCCAGAGGGACTTGTCCCTCTGGACTCCCTTTTTCCGCCTGCGGGCGGG
Source organism: uncultured Eubacteriales bacterium (assembly GCA_910586105.1). GTDB lineage: Bacteria > Bacillota > Clostridia > Oscillospirales > Butyricicoccaceae > QXXE01. The sequence goes on from CAJUGU010000084.1 coordinate 12,432, forward strand.
ATCGTGTCAGGTCGCGCTTTCGGAAATGATCCCCGGCGCGAGCGCCGCTTTTGGGCCTGCCCAAAAGAAAAAATGAAGGATCGGGGTAGATATTATGCCACGACACGAGGTTGCGCTTGACAGAAGATCAACACGTTGCTATAATGGGTTTGTATTGAATACCCGTATCCAGTGCTCCCGCGCCGTATGGCGGCGGGAGATAATAGGGAATCAGGTGTAAAACCTGAGCGATCCGGTCACTGTAAGCGAAGAGTCTGCCGTAAATGCCATTGCGAAAGCGAGAAGGCGCGGCGGGTAAAGACGCGCGAGCCAGGAAACCTGCTGGGTGTGGTGTGGATGGGTATCTTCCGTAGAAAGAATCCTGTCCGGCACGTAGCCTTGCCCGTTTCCGGGGCAGGCTCGCTTTTGCGTGTCTGGGTAGGACTTGCCTTTCTTTTGAGGGCAGGTCCTTTTTGCGGTGATATTAATATCATCTGAATAAAGGAGAACACAGACATGAAAAAAGTAATTTTCCTGCTGCTGGCTCTGGTCATGGCCCTGAATCTGGCAGCCTGCGGCGGCAAGGACGCCCCCGCAGATGGCGCAAGCGCTTCCATGGAAAACACCCGGCAGCCCGGCGCGTCCGAAAATCACGCTGAGCCTTCCGCGGATCCGGCAAAGGAACCCTACGGCGAAGTGGTGATTCAAAACGGCGGCCGCACCATCGCCTTTACCGAGATGCCGACCGGCGTACTATGCTGTCATCTGTACGCCGCCGAAAATATGGTGATGCTGGGGCTCGCGGATTACATTGCCGCGAAGAATGTCCCCGGCAATGCCGCTGAGACGCCGCTTCCGGAACTGGCTTCCGACTTTGAAGGCATTCCAGAGATCGAGCGATCCCACGAGAACGCCATCGCCAGCGGCGCCGACCTCATCATTGGCCAGGTCAGCGCTTTCAAGGAGAGCGCCTGGGGCAGCTATGAGATGTTCGAGGACAAGGGGGTCAACTGTTACACGATCTCTGGCACCTTGGCGGAGGACGAGACTATTGAGAATGTCTATGAGGATATAGAAGCATTGGGCAGGATATTCAAGGTGGAGGACCGGGCAGAGTCCCTTATCCAGCAGATGAAGGATCGAGTCGCTGCTGTGCAGGACGCTGTTTCCGGTGTAGCAGAGGCGGACAAAGTGCGCGTCTTTGTTCTGGATTCTTTCAATGGCAACGAAATCTATACAACCTCTGCCGGACTGCAAAGTAACCTCATTGAGCTGGCCGGCGGCGTTAACTGTACGCGAAACATGGCGGATTCCCGCTGGTTTAACACCAGTGTGGAGACGATTGTAGAGACTAATCCGGACATTATCATTTTCAACGACTACGGCTCCCAGTCTGTTGCGGATAAGATGGCATTCGTCAACAGCAATCCCGCCCTTCAGGATGTGCCTGCGGTCAGGAACCAAAATTACATTGTGATTCCTTTGGTCAGCGTGATGCAGGACATTCGGGCCGCCTCGGCCTGCGAGACCTTCGCGCAGTCGTTCTACCCCGACTGCTTTGAGACGCAATGATCCGTACAGGCTCCCGTCTGCGGACGGCTCTGGTTTATGTGCTGATGACGGCTGCCCTCGCTGTGTCGGTCGTCCTGACGATCCGCATCGGCTCGTCCCAGATCCCGGTCAGGGATGTATACGGCATTCTGATCGACCAGCTCGGCGCCCTGCTGCATGGACAGGCTGTGGGGCCTGGACGCTGGCCCAACGCGCAGTTTCAGATCGTCTGGAATATTCGGCTTCCCCGCGTATTATTTGGAATGCTGTGCGGTATGGGCCTATCCCTGAGCGGCGCGGCGATGCAGGCCCTGGTACTGAACCCGATCGCGGACCCGTATATTTTGGGTATTTCTTCCGGGGCCTCCGCCGGAGCGGCATGGGCGCTTCTGATGCCGCTGCCCTGGTTTACAGGCCAATTCCAGGTCTCACTGACCGCCATGCTGGGAGCCATGTTCGCCTCTGCCTGTGTGTATACGATCGCGCGGCTGGGCGGCGGCGGACAGATCCGTCCGGTGGCGCTCCTGCTGGCGGGCACTTCCATCAATGCCGTAATGAGCGCAATCACCAGTTTTCTGATCTTCCTGGCTAAGAGCCCTGAGAGCATTGCCGCAGTCTATAACTGGCAGATGGGCAGCATCGCCGTTGCACAGTGGTCCAGCCTGAAGCTGCCGTTCGTTGGTACTGCGCTGGGATTCGCCGTTTTCACCGCAGCCGGACGTCCGTTCAATATGCTCATGATGGGGGATGAAGACGCTCTCGCTATGGGGGTTCCGGTCAAGGGGTTCCGAACCATCATGTTTGCCATCTGCTCGTTGATTGTCGCCTGCATGGTTTCGATTACCGGCATCATCGGCTTCGTGGGATTGATCGTGCCCCACGTGGCGCGGATGCTGTCTGGAACCAGTGACAACCGTGTGATCTTTCCGCAAAGCGCCCTGCTGGGCGGGACATTTCTGATTTGGTGCGATGCGGGGGCCAGAGGACTGTTCGGTGGGGCAGAGCTTCCGCTGGGCATGATTACCGCCTTTCTGGGCGCGCCGTTTTTCCTCTACCTGCTGGTACAGAAAAAATATGGAGGCGGTCGGGCATGAGGATTTCATTTCAAAACATTTCCGTCCGGCTGGGCAGGCGGAAAATACTGGATGGGGTTAACCTTGAGACGGTTCCGGGCCAAATCACCGGTATCGTGGGGCCGAACGGATCGGGGAAATCCACGCTCATCAAAACATTGTTCGGCATTGTACCAAAACGATCCGGGGATATCATCCTGGACGGCATCCCGCTGTCGTCTCTGACCAGAAAGCAGGTTGCCAGTCAGGTTGGCTATGTTGGACAGGATGCGGCCTGCGTATTTGATTTCTCGGTCAGAGAGGTGGTGGAGATGGCGCTATACCATCAAAACGGAGACGGACGGCGGGCGGTGGACCGAGCGCTGGCGGATTTGAAGATTGCAGATCTGGCCCAAAACAGTATCCTGACCCTGTCCGGCGGCGAGCGGAAAATGGTCTTTCTGGCCCGCGCTGTGGCGCAAGGCGCGAATGCCATTGTTTTGGACGAACCCACGAACCATTTGGATATCCATCACCAACTGTTTATCCTGGATTATTTAAAACGCAGCGGAAAGACCATCCTTATCGTTCTGCATGACTTAAATATTGCCGCTATGTACTGCGACTGGCTATATGCAATGAAAGACGGACGGATCGTGGATCAGGGCGCGCCCCGAAACCTGCTGACGCCAGATTTCATTCAGGATATCTACAACGTAGATGTCGGCGTCATGACGGATGAGGCCGGTGCGCTGCGTATCCATTTTCAACCTGGCAAGATTTGAAGGGGGAGACCGTTTGAAAAAATCGCCGTCTTGACCTCCTGAACGCCTGTCAGGTCCGCGTAGGAGCATCCTGCCGGAACGCCCGGAAGGACGCTTCCCCCCTATGCCAAATGTGGAAAGAAAAGCCCGGCGCGCCGTCTGCGCGCCGGGCTTTCCCGTCTGGGTAGGATCAAAACATTCCGGATCCGCGGTTACGTTTTCGCATTCCGGATCCGTTCGGCGGCAAGCAGGATGCCCGCCTTGCCCGACGAATAGGTCAAGCCGCCCTGCATATAGCAGACATACGGTTCCCGCATGGGCGCGTCGGCGGAAAGCTCGATCGAAGCGCCCTGTACGAACGCGCCCGCCGCCATAATGACCTCGTCGTCGTAGCCGGGCATTGCCCAGGGCTCGGGCGTGACGAAGGAATCGACCGGCGCGCCCGACTGGATCCCTTCGCAGAAGCGGCGCAGCGGTTCCGGCGCGCCGAAGGCGATCGTCTGAATGATATCGTGCCGGATCTCCTCCGCGAGCGGGTGTACCTCGAAACCAAGCAGTTCCATCACCTTGGCGCAGAAGATCGCCGTCTTCAGCGCCTGAGCGGTGGTATGGGGTGCGAGGAACAGCCCCTGATACAGCAGCCGGTTCTGTCCCATCGTGCAGCCACATTCGCCGCCGATGCCGGGAGCCGTAAGCCGGAAGGCCGCGTTTTCCACAAGATCCGCGCGCCCCGCAATGTAGCCGCCGGTCGGCGCCAGCCCGCCGCCGGGGTTTTTGATGAGCGATCCCGCAATGAGATCGGCGCCCACCTGCGAGGGTTCGAGCTCTTCGACGAATTCGCCATAACAGTTGTCGACCATGATTGCCGCACCAGGATTGACACGGCGCACCACGGCGCAGATCTCGCCGATCTGTTCGCAGGAAAGCGATTCGCGCACAGCGTAGCCTTTGGAACGCTGGATGAAAACCAGTTTGATGTCCGGGTTGGCCGCTGCGGCTTCGATCGCGGGCAGATTGGGGAGGCCGTCCTTCATATCCACCTGCCGGTAGCCGATACCATAGCTTTTCATGCTGCCACATTGGTCGCCGGTGATGGTGTTTTGCAGGGTATCATAAGCGGGGCCGGTGACGCTCAGGACGATATCGCCGGTCTTCACGGCGGAGAACATCGCGCAGCAGAGCGCATGGGTGCCGTTGACGAAGCCAATGCGTACAAGGGCGGCTTCCGTGCCGAAGATCTCGGCATAGATCTGATCGAGCCGGTCGCGGCCCGCGTCGTCGTAGCCATAGCCGGTGGTGCCGGCAAAGAGGGTGTCGCTGACGCGGTGTTTTCGGAAGGCGGCGAGCACCTTTTCGGTGTTGCGGTCGCAGATTCGTTCGATCCGTGCGAAGGAAGGTGCGATAACGCGCTCGGCCTGTTCGCCGAGCGCGTAGATCTCGTCTGAAATATCCAGATAGTTTGCCATGAAAAGACCTCTTTATAAAGTGGGATGGGATAAAAATCCCTCGTCCCGCCCGCAGGCGGAAATGGGATTCCAAAGGGACGAGTCCCTTTGGCGCTGCCCCGCGCAGGGGC
>CAJUGU010000085.1 GCA_910586105.1 uncultured Eubacteriales bacterium
CGCGATGCTGCGCATCGCCTGCGCCGCCTGCGGGCGGGGAATGGGGCGGTTAAGACAAACCGATAGGCATGAAAAATTTTTTCCGAGACCTATTGTACTATTTTTGCGGGTGGGGTACAATGGGATCAAGAGAAAAATTTTTCCGGCGGGCGAAACCCGGCGGCGTGGGAGGCGGTACGGATGTCGGTAAAGGACGAAGTTTTGAGGGGATTGGAGGCGCGCCGGGGGGCGACGGTTTCCGGGGCGCTGCTGAGCGAACAGATCGGCGTATCGCGGACGGCGGTCTGGAAAGCGATCGCCGCGCTGCGGACGGACGGCCTGGAGATCGACAGCGTACCCGGCGAGGGGTACCGGCTTCGGGCGAGCGACGACAGCCTGACCGCAGACGGCGTGAGGGCGTTGCTGCATACGCAGCTGTTGGGCTGCGAGGTGCTCGTACTGCCAGAGGTCGCTTCGACCAATACCGTGATGAAACGGGAATACGCGGCGGAGAAGCCGGAGGGCTTCGCGCTGCTGGCGCTGCGGCAGAACGCGGGGCGTGGACGGCTGGGGCGTTCGTTCGCGTCGCCGGACGGCGGGATGTACCTGAGCGTGCTGCTGCGCCCACAGATCGAGCTGGGCGACCTGCAATACCTGACCATCGCGGCGGCGGTCGCGGTCTGCCGCGCAATCGAAGATACCTGCGGGTTCCGCCCGGGCATCAAATGGGTCAACGATGTGCTGATGGAGGGGAAAAAGCTGTGCGGGATCCTCACCGAAGCCTCGATCGTCGGCGAGACCGGCGGGCTGGACCATGTCGTGGTCGGTATCGGGATCAACCTGCGGTTCGACGCGGAAGCCGCGCCCGAGCTGGCCGGGATCGTGGGGAGCCTGCGCGATTTCTGCCAAAAGCCGCCGCGTCGGGCGGAGCTGACCGCTGCGGTGCTGACCCGGCTGGAGGAGCTGTACCTGCGCCTGCGGCAGGGCGGCAAGGCGACGCTGATCGACGCGTATCGCGAACGTCTGTGCTGCCTTGGCAAACCGATCCTTGTGATCGAAAACGGGAGCGAGACGCCGGCGATCTGCGACGGGCTGGACGACGAAGGGCATTTGCTGGTCACGCTGGCAAACGGAGAACGGCGGGCGCTGCAAACCGGTGAGATTTCCATCCGCATGAAGGAATGAAGCTGGCCTGCGGCGGCCAGAACGAAGCGAAAGGCATGGATTCAACAGGATTTCCGGGAGGTATGGGGATGAGCGTTTACTTTTACGGCTGCATGACGCTGGACGGCTATCTGGCGGATAAAAACCATCATTTGAACTGGCTGCATCAAACCGGCACGATCGATGAGACCGGGTTTGAAGCCTTTTACCGGCGCATGGATTTAACGATCATGGGTAGACGTACCTTCCGGGAGATCGAGCAGATGGAGGATGCGCACAAGCTGTATCCGACAACGCGGAATTATGTATTTACCCATTCGGAAGGGTTGGCGAAGCCGGGATTCGTGCCGGTCTGCTGCGATGTGCGGGAGTTCGTCCGTAAGGCGGGCCGGGAGAAAAATATCTGGGTGGTCGGCGGGAATACCCTGCTGGCCCCGCTGCTGGAAAACGACATGGTTGACGAATTGATCATACAGATCGCGCCCGTCCTGCTGGGGGATGGGATCCCGTTGTTTGCTCAAAAGGAAGCGCTCAAGCGGTTCCGGCTGGCCGGGGTGCGGCAGTATGGACAGTTCGCGGAACTGCATTATATCAACCTGTAACGCGGCGCGGGAATACAGGTTCAGCAAGGGCTGGATCGGTCTTGATTTATCAGGATCGATCCGGCCCTTGTTTTTTTGCTGTCCATAGGGATCGCGAATTTTTTAGCGGCCTGCCAAAACCCGCCCGAAACCGCCCGTCCTTTTTGACAGGTTTCCCGCCCGCCGCGCGTTATGATAGATAGGCGGGAGGGGATATGCATGGTCGTTTATGTCGATGAGCTGGCGGCGCTGAACGCCTTGGTCGATTATTGCCTGTTGGTCGTCACCGCCCAGCTGGGCGGGCTGCCTGCGCGGCGCGGGCGGATGGCGTTCGCGGCGGCGCTGGGCGGGCTGTATGCGGCGGCGATGCTGCTTTGTGAAGGCGCGGCCTGGCTGCCGGTGCGGCTCGCGGTATGCGTTGGGCTGATATACGCGGCGTTCGGCAGGCGGAACCTTTTGCGGCGCGCGGCGCTGTTCGGCGGGGTCAGCTTTGGCTTTGCCGGGGTGGTGCTGCTGGCGGGCGAAGCGACCGGCAGGGCGCTGTATCAGGACGGCGTATACCGGCTGATGGCGCCGATGCGCACGCTCGCCCTTGCGGCGGCGGTAGGCTGGGCGGTTTCGGGGCTGCTGTTCCGGGGGAGCGCCAAACATGGGCTGCTGCAAAAGGATACGCGGGACCTCCGGCTCTCGTTTTGCGGGCGGGAGACGCGCGTGACCGCGCTGTATGACACCGGCAACGAACTGCTCGACCCGGCGACCGGGCTCCCGGTACTGATCCTGGAGCCTGCGGCGGCGGAACGGCTGCTGCCGCCCGAACTCGCATGGCTCACGCGGGAGCTGACGGCGGACAACGCGGCGGCGCTGCTGACGCGGATCCCAAGCGGGCTGCGGATGCGGTTCCGGCTGGTGCCGTACCGTTCGCTGGGACGCGAAAGCGGGCTGCTGCTGGCGTTCCGTCCCGACGAGGTGAGGGGGAGCCCGCCGCTGCTGGCGGCGATCAGCCCCAACCGCGTGAGCAACGGCAGATATGACGCGCTGGCGGGCTGAGCCTGCCGCGGACCGGATCGGGGGTGTGTGCATTCCGCATGACGGCAAAGCAGCGGGCTGCTGGGACGATAGCTTTTGGAAAAGGAGAGGTCGAAATGATGGAGTTTTTGAATTGGCTGCGGGCGGCGCTGCAACAATGGGGCGCGCGGCCGGTCTGTTACATAGGAGGTTCGGAGGTGCTGCCGCCCCCGCTCTCCGCCGAAGCCGAGGCGGACGCGCTCGCAAGGTGCGCGCAGGGCGACGAGAGCGCGCGGAACTGCCTGATCGAACACAACCTGCGGCTGGTGGTCTACATCGCCCGCAAGTTCGAGAATACCGGCGTCGGGCTGGAGGACCTGATCTCGATCGGCACGATCGGGCTGATCAAGGCGGTCGGCACCTTCAAGCCCGACAAACAGGTCAAGCTGGCGACCTATGCGTCGCGGTGCATCGAAAACGAAATCCTCATGCATCTGCGGAAGGTCTCGGGCCAGCGCGCCGAGGTCTCGTTTGACGAGCCGCTGTCCTCCGACTGGGACGGCAACGAACTGCTGCTGTCCGATATCCTTGGCACCGAGCCGGACAGTGTCCTGCGTCCGATCGAGGACGACGTCGACCGGGAATTGCTGCTGCGCGCGCTGCTCAAGCTGCCGCAGCGGGAGCAGCAGATCATTTCGCTGCGGTTCGGCATTGGCCACCGGGACACCATGACCCAGAAGGAGGTCGCCGACCTGCTGGGCATCTCGCAGTCTTATATATCCAGACTTGAAAAACGGATCATAGGCCGCATGAAAAAAGAAATTTTGAAATGGGTCTGAAATTCCGGAAACGGCTTGCATAGCGGGGCGTTCTATGGTAAGATAGGATTACCATATTTTGAGGAGGCGTTTTATATGCGCATTCACAAGGCGGCGTCGGCGATCCTGATCGGCGCGCTGCTGTTCGTCTCTGCGTCTGCACATGGAGGCTGTTATCGGTATGCCGTACAGCAAACGGCTTCAACGGAGCTGCGCACCGCGCAGCAGGCAGCGACAACTGCGGCCAGCCAGCAGGCGGCTGCGGTTCCTGTCTGTACGGTCGCGGACTGCACGGAAAATGGGCGGCACTTGCATAACAATGTGCTGTACTGTGGCGCGGAGCACACCGGCAGCGCCTGTGACGGGAGCTGCCTGACGCACGCCCTTTGCACGGTGGAAGGCTGCACGGTCGCCGGGCAGCATGTCCATGACGGCGTGCTGTACTGCGGCGCGGAGCATGCGGGCGGCGTCTGTGACGGGAGCTGTCAGACATACGCCCTTTGCCCGGTAGAAGGCTGTACGACTGCCGGCCAGCACCAGCACGACAGTGTGACCTATTGCGGGTCGGCGCATGGCTGCGGTTATTGCGACGGCGCCTGCCAGACCGTCCGGCAGGGCGCTGGCCAAACCGCGTATCCGTCCGGCCGGGGACACCATCACGGCGGACACCACTAAACCGAAGGGCTGCTTTACGGAGCGGCCCTTTTTGCTGCGCCGGAACAGGGCCCGAAACGGGGCGCTTCCGGCGCGGAACGCAGCTTCAATGCCAAAACACAAACTTTTTGCGCGGCTTGGGATTTTCTCGTGCGATCAATCGGAATAAAATTCATCGCCCGTTTCCAGGCAAATCGCGCTCAACCGGCCGCCGAAAGGCGCGCCGCAATCGATCGCGATATGGTGATTCGCCTGATAGATCCTGTCCGGCTGCGGGTTGCCAGGGATCGCGCGGGTCGGCGTATGCCCCGTGACTAAATACCGATCCGGGAAATAGACCCGGTCATAATCGGGACGCGCCCAGATCATCTCCTCCGGCGAATAATCCTCCAAGGCCCGTTCCGGACGAAAATTTTCCAACCCGCCATGGATCAGTACATATTCGCGGGGGCCGGCTTTCAAGGCCGCATACAGTTGAAACTCACCGAGATAGTCCAAGACCTGCGCCCGTTCCTCCCGCGATAGGGCGTGGAAGCCTTTCAGGGTCGTTTTGCCGCCCTGGCTCAGCCAGTTCAGGAGGCCGGAAAGGGTTTCCTGCTCCAAAAGCCGGATCGATTTTTCGGTGATCTCGGTCAACAGCTTTTTCAGGCAATACATTGCCATAAATTCATGGTTTCCCAACAACGGGATCACATTGGCCCTTCCCATCATATCCCGAAGGACTTCCATCGGCTGCGGGCCCCGGTCTACGACATCGCCAAGTACATATAAGGTGTCACAGTTGCAGAACGCTATTTTTTCCAGTAAGCACTGATATTTCCGGTATTCGCCATGGATATCAGAAATACAGTAGGTCATACGGAGTGATCCCTCCTTCAAAGAAATTGCGGCAGCAGGCCGCGCTGTAATATTCCGGCACGTTGAGGAAACCCGGCCGATCCGGACGGCCCTGTACCGGCTGTGCTCCCGGATCGTTTCGTCGACGAATGTTTTCATATCCACCATATGGCGATCCCTTCCTGGAATCCGGCGACCGTCCTATCCGGGCCCCGCTTTTCCAGTATGCTGCGACATTCCTGACAAACGGTCAAACCGGCCTTTGCCCGTCTGTTCACGGCGCCAAGTATCGCCGTTGGAGGCGATAAGGACTTCCCGCCAACCGTTTTGAAGAACGTTGTAAATCCCTGCCAAAAGACGGATTCCTCAGCGCCCCGATCAGAACGGTGATCTTTCAATCCAGCAGCTGGGCAAGGATGGCATTCGAGACCAGAAAACCGCGCTCGGTCAGGCGGCAGCCCTTGGCGGTGCATTGGGTCAGCCCGTGCGGCTCCAACGCCCGCAAGGCGTTTTCGACGGCGGAAAAATCGCCGAACCGCGTTTCAAACGCCGCCCGTTCGATCCCATCCGAGGTGCGCAGCCGCAGCATGATATACTCCGCCTTTGCATCAAAGCCGTCGACGGCTTCTTCCGGTTCCGGCGGCGCGCCGCGCTGGAAGGCTTCCCGATCGCGGCCAAACGCGAACCGTTTTCCAAGGAACAGGGAATGCGCCGCAGTCCCGATCCCAAGGTATTCCGACAGATCCCAATACTTGGCGTTATGGCGGGCGCGCCGCCCGGGTCGGCAAAAATTCGAGATCTCGTAGTGCTCGAAGCCTGCCGCAGCGAGCCGCCCGCAGAGGGCCAGGTAGGTCTCCGCCTGCGCGTCGTCGTCGGGAAGGATGGGGGCGGAGCGGAACAGCGGCGTCCCTTCCTCCAGTTTCAAACCGTAGCAGGACAGGTGGGACGGCTCGAGCGTAAGCGTTTGCGCAAGCGAATCTAGGAATCGTCCGGCGCCCTGACCGGGGAGCCCATACATCAGGTCAATTGAAAGGTCGTCAAAGCCATAGCGCCGCGCAAGGCGGACGGCCTCGCGCGCCTGCGGGAAGGTATGCCGCCGCCCAAGCAGCCGCAGCTCGTCCTCGTGGGCCGACTGGACGCCGACCGACAGGCGGTTTACTCCGGCGGCGCGCAGCGCTTCGAGCAGCGCGGGGGACATGCTGTCCGGATTGCATTCGACCGTGATCTCCGCGCCGGGGGCAAGGGTAAAATGGCGGCGGGCGGCGTCCAGCACGCGGGCAAGCCGTTCGCCGCCGAGCAGGGAAGGCGTCCCGCCGCCGAAATAAACGGTATCCGCCTGTGCCGGCGGGAACTCGGTCAACCGGCGGCAAAGCGCGTCGGTATAAGCGTCCATCTGCGCGGCCGAGCCAGGGAAGGAATAAAAATCGCAGTAAGCGCATTTGGACGCACAAAAGGGGATGTGGAAATAAAGTCCGATCATAGGCACTCCTGAAAGCCCGCCGCAGGGGCGGGGTAAAATACCGCCCGGCGGGCAGCCGGGCGGTAAGGAACGGTTCCAAAATATACGCAGATTCCGAAGAAATTGCCGATTTTGCCACTTCGTCCCGCCGTCGTTTTGGCGGGACGAAGCCGCATGCAGAAACGGCTTTGGCCGCGCCGGCCCCGCCCGCAGGCGAGAAAGGGATTCCAAAGGGACGAGTCCCTTTGGCGCTGTCCGCGCAGGACCGGGGTCCAGGGACAGCGCCCCGGCGCCCGCCGCGCAGGCAAAGCAAACGGCAAGAGCCAAACGCTCGCGGAATATGATTCTTCACAGTTCCTAAGCGTTATTTCTCGATGCTCGCGTGGATCGTTTGCAGCGAACGCAGCTGCTTGTTGGGATGGCGTTTGACCTCCAGGATACCCGCCGCAGTCGCCTTCGCCGCCGCCATGGTGGTCATATACGGGATTTTGGCTTTGATCGCGCCCTTGCGGATATAGCTGTCGTCGTGACGGCTGTCCTTCCCGGCAGGGGTGTTGACGATCAGGTCGATCTGGCCGTTGGCGATGTCGTCCAGCAGGTTCGGGCGGCCTTCAAAGACCTTCTTCGCGCGCTCGACCGGCAACCCGGCCTGCTCGATCCGATCGGCGGTGCCGCCTGTGGCGACCAGCGTAAAGCCTGCGTCAAGGAAGCCCTGCGCGACTTCGAGCAGCTCGGGCTTGTCGCGGTCGCTGACGCTGATCAGCACGCGGCCTTCCAGCGGCAGGGCGGTCTTGGTCGCCTCCTGCGCCTTGTAGAAGGCTTCGCCAAAGGTGTCGGCAAGCCCGAGCACCTCGCCGGTCGAACGCATCTCCGGCCCGAGCAGCGGGTCGACCTCGGGGAACATATTGAACGGGAATACGGCTTCCTTCACGCCATAATGGCGGTATTTGCTTTCCCGGAGGGACGGCACCGGCGAGGGCGCGCCGGTCAGCTCTGCGGTGATGACCTCGGTCGCAAGCTGCACCATCTGGACCGCGCAGACCTTCGAAACCAGCGGAACCGTGCGCGAGGCGCGCGGGTTGGCTTCGAGCACGAAGACCCTGCCGTCTTCAATGGCGTACTGCATATTCATCAGGCCGCAGACGTGCATCTCCTCCGCGATGCGCTTGGTGTAATCCTTGATCGTCGCGAGGTTTTCCGCCGAGATGTTGAGCGAGGGCAGGATGCACGCCGAGTCGCCCGAGTGGACGCCCGCCAACTCAATGTGTTCCATCACCGCAGGGACGAACGCGTGCGTGCCGTCGCAGATTGCGTCGGCCTCGCATTCGAGCGCATGATGCAGGAAACGGTCGATCAGGATCGGGCGGTCGGGGGTCACGCCGACGGCGGCCCGCATATATTCGGTCAGGCTGTCCGCGTCGTGGACGACCTCCATCCCGCGCCCGCCCAGCACGTAGCTCGGGCGCACCATCACGGGGTAACCGATCTGTTCGGCGATCTTCAGCGCGTCGTCGACCGTGACCGCCATACCGGCTTCCGGCATGGGGATGCCGAGCTTGTCCATCATGGCGCGGAACCGGTCGCGGTCCTCGGCAAGGTCGATGACCTCGGGGCTGGTGCCCAGGATCTTTACGCCCGCCTTTTCCAGTTCGCCCGCGAGGTTGAGCGGGGTCTGCCCGCCGAACTGCGCAATCACGCCGAGCGGCTTTTCTTTTGCGTAAATGGCGAGGACATCCTCGGCGGTGAGGGGTTCAAAATACAGCTTGTCGGACGTGTCGTAATCGGTCGAAACCGTCTCGGGATTGCAGTTGACGATGATCGTCGAGAAGCCGAGCTTTTTCAGCGCGAGCGCCGCATGCACGCAGCAGTAATCAAATTCGATGCCCTGCCCGATGCGGTTGGGCCCGCCGCCGAGGATCATGACCTTCGGCTTGCGGGTGTTCACGACCGTGCGGTCGGGGGCGTTATAGGTGGAGTAATAGTAGGAGTTGTTTTCGGTGCCGGAGACATGCACGCCTTCCCAGGCCTCGGTCACGCCGAGCGCTTCGCGCGCCTCGCGGATCTCCTGCTCGGGGCGTTCCAGCAGCTGCGCAAGGTATTTGTCGGCGAAGCCGTCCCGCTTGGCCTGCGCCAGCAGTTCGTCGGGCAACGCCGCGCCCTTATAGGCAAGGATCGCTTCCTCCTCCTGCACCAGCTCCTTCATCTGTTCGATGAACCACGGCTTGATGTGGGTCAGGCTGCTCAGCTCGTCGACGGTCGCGCCCTTGCGCAGCGCCTCATACATCAGGAACTGCCGTTCGCTGGTCGCGGTCGAGAGCATCCGCAGCAGCTCGATCCGGCCTTTGTTGTGGAAATCCTTGGCGAAGCCCAGCCCGTAGCGCCCGATCTCCAGCGAGCGGATCGCCTTCTGGAACGCCTCCTTATAGGTCTTGCCGATGCTCATGACCTCGCCGACCGCGCGCATCTGCGTGCCCAGCTTGTCCTGCACGCCCTTGAACTTTTCAAACGCCCAGCGCGCGAACTTGATAACGACATAGTCGCCGTCCGGCCTGTATTTGTCGAGCGTGCCGTACTTGCCGCACGGGATCTCGTCCAGCGTCAGCCCGGAAGCCAGCATCGCGGAGACCAGCGCAATCGGGAAGCCGGTGGCCTTGCTTGCGAGCGCCGACGAGCGGGAGGTGCGCGGGTTGATCTCAATGACGATGTCACGGTCGGTCTTGGGATCGTGCGCCCACTGGACGTTGGTGCCGCCGATCACCTGGATGGCTTCCACGATCTTGTAGCTTTTTTCCTGAAGGCGTTTCTGCACATCCTCGGAAACGGTCAGCATTGGGGCCGAGCAGAACGAATCGCCGGTATGCACGCCCATTGGGTCGATGTTTTCGATGAAGCAGACCGTAATAAGGTTGTTTTTGGCGTCGCGGACGACCTCGAGCTCCAGTTCCTCCCAGCCAAGGATGGATTCCTCGACCAGAACCTGGCCGACAAGGCTGGCCTGCAGGCCGCGCGCGCAGACGGTTTGCAGCTCGTCCTTATTGTACACGAGTCCACCGCCGGCCCCGCCCATCGTGTAGGCGGGCCGCAGCACGACCGGATAGCCCAGACGGTCGGCGATCGCACAGGCTTCTTCCACCGAATAGGCGACTTCGCTGCGCGCCATTTCAATACCAAGGCTGTCCATCGTGCGTTTGAACTCGATGCGGTCCTCGCCGCGCTCGATCGCGTCGACCTGCACGCCGATCACTTTCACGCCGTACTTGTCGAGCACGCCGGTACTCGCGAGTTCGGCGCACAGGTTGAGCCCGGACTGGCCGCCGAGGTTGGGGAGCACGGCGTCAGGGCGCTCCTGTTCGATGATCTGGGTCAGCCGCTCGACGTTCAGCGGTTCGATATATGTGACGTCGGCGGCGCCGGGGTCGGTCATAATGGTTGCCGGGTTTGAGTTCACCAGCACGATCTCGTAGCCCAGCTTTTTGAGCGCCTTGCAGGCCTGCGTGCCCGAATAATCGAATTCGCACGCCTGACCGATGACGATCGGGCCCGAGCCAATGATCAGTACCTTGTGGATATCCTGTCTGATTCCCATGTTCTGCCTCCGTTTGTAAAAAATAACAAGGGCGGACGCGGCGGCCCGGCGCGGGCGGCGCGCGTTTCCTTCTCACATAAATATACCATTTCCTTCCGAAAATTACAATCGGTAAACTTTGATTTTTCCGCCGTCCGGACGCTTCGTTTTTTGGTGGAATCGCCGGGAATCGTCCGAAGTATTCGCAAAAACAGAGATTTCGGCAATTTTGAGGAAAATGTTGACAATTTCGTGGGAATGCTTTATTATGATAGGCATGGGGCGCAAAGGGACTCCTGTCCGCCGGGCGATGGCGGGCGGGTTCCGCCGTTTGCGCCCGACGATTCTTTTTCACAGGGGGAACGATCAATGAATGATTTCCTGGAACAGCGCTTCAAACTTAAGGAAGCGGGTTCAAACGTGCGCACCGAAGTCATTGCCGGTGTGACGACCTTCATGACCATGGCGTATATCCTCGCCGTCAACCCGAACATCCTCGGGGCGTCGGGCATGGATACCGGCGCGGTCTTTACCGCCACCTGTCTGGCTTCCGCGCTGGGCACTATCCTGATGGCGCTGCTGGCAAACTACCCGTTCGCGCTGGCGCCGGGCATGGGCCTGAACGCCTATTTCGCGTTCACCGTTGTGCTGGGCTACGGCTACAGCTGGCAGGCCGCGCTTGCCGCCGTCTTTGTCGAAGGCATCGTCTTCATCGTGCTTTCGGTGACCAGCGTCCGTGAAATGATCTTCAACTCGATCCCGGCGTGCCTGAAATACGGCGTTTCCTGCGGTATCGGCCTGTTCATCACCTTCATCGGGCTGCAAAACTCCAAGCTGGTGGTCAACAACGATTCCACGCTGCTGGGCATGTACCCCTTTGCCACATCGCTGCGGGACGGCACTTTTTCCTCGACCGGCATGGGCGCGCTGCTCGCGCTGATCGGCGTGATCATTACCGCGGTGCTCCTGATCCGGAAGGTCAAGGGCGGCATCCTCTGGGGCATCCTCGCGACCTGGGTGCTGGGCATCGTCTGCGAATTGATCGGGGTGTACGTCCCCAACGCGGAACTCGGCATGTACTCCGTGCTGCCCGATTTCTCGAATGGCCTGGCGATCCCGTCGATCGCGCCGACGCTGGCGCAGCTCGACTTTTCGGGCATCTTAAACGCGAACTTCGTTACGATCATGCTGGCATTCCTGTTCGTGGACATGTTCGACACGCTGGGCACGCTGATGGGCGTGGCCTCCAAGGCGGACATGCTTGATGCGGACGGCAAGCTGCCCAAGGTACGCGGCGCGCTGCTGGCGGACTCGCTGGCGACCTCTGCGGGCGCGGTGCTGGGCACCTCGACCACCACGACCTTCGTCGAATCGGCTTCCGGCGTGGCGGAAGGCGGACGGACGGGCCTGACGGGCCTTGTCACCGCGGCGCTTTTCCTGATCTCGCTGTTCCTGTCGCCGATCTTCCTGGCGATCCCGTCCTTTGCGACGGCCCCGGCGCTGATCGTGGTCGGCTTCATGATGCTGAGCACCGTGCTCAAGGTCGATTTTGACGACGCGGGCGACGCCGTCCCGGCGTTTATCGCGCTGTTCGCAATGCCGTTCATGTATTCGATCTCGGAAGGCATCGCCCTTGGCGTGATCTCCTACGTACTGATCAACCTTTTCACCGGCAAGGCGAAGGAGAAGAAGATCAGCCCGGTCATGTATGTCCTTGCGGTCGTTTTCGTGCTGAAGTACGTGCTGCTTTGACCGCTGCGCGTGCCCGGTGAAGGCCGCGCCTGCTGGAAGCCGCGCTTTGAGCGCGGCTTCCTTCTGAATACCCGTAAATTTTTGTGCGGAATGGAGGAATTTTGCGTTTATGAAAGAACGATTGATCCGGGTCGCGCTGGGGGAAGAACCCGCCGATCTGCTGCTGAAAAATGCCCGTGTAGCCGATGTGTTCACCGGCGCCGTGTTCCCGGCGGATATCGCCATTGCAGGCGGATGGATCGCCGGGGTCGGCAACTACAGCGCGGCGCGCGAGACCGTTGACCTGCAAGAGCGCGTGGTAGCCCCGGGGCTCATCAACGCCCACTGCCATGTCGAATCCTCCATGGCGGCCCCGCCGGTGTACTGCGCCGAGGAACTCCGCTGGGGCGTGACCACCATCGTGACCGACCCGCACGAGATTGCAAACGTCGCCGGACTGCCCGGAATCCAATACATGCTGGACGCCTCCGAGGGCCTGCCGGTCAACTATTACGTGATGCTGCCTTCCTGCGTGCCGTCCACCCCATTTGAACACGCGGGCTGTTCGCTCTCCGCCGACGACCTTTCCCGGCTGGCCGGGCGCCCGCGCGTGCTGGGGCTCGGCGAAATGATGAACCTGCCCGGCGTTCTGGGCTGCGACCCCGACGTACTGCGCAAGCTCGAACGTTTTGGCGGCGGCGTCATCGACGGCCACGCCCCGCAGGCGCACGGGCGGGCGCTTCAGGCATACGCTGCCGCAGGCATCCGCACCGACCACGAGGCGATCGCCTACGGCGAAGCGCGCGAAAAGCTCCGCGCCGGGCTGGCTGTGCTCATGCGCGAAGGGAGCGCGTCGAAGAATCTGGAAGCGATCCTTTCCGGCGTGCTCGCCGAGGAACTCCCGACCGACCGGCTGGCCTTCTGCACCGACGACAAACACCTTGCCGACATCCGCCGGGAGGGCTCGGTGCGCTGGTGCGTGAAAAAGGCGGTCGAGCTGGGCATGCGTCCCGTGGCCGCGCTGCGGATCGCCACTTACAACGCCGCCCGGATCTACGGTTTGCCGTACCTCGGCGCGGTCGCGCCCGGCTGGCAGGCCGACCTGACCGTGTTCGACAACCTGCGCGACCTCAACGTCTTGCAGGTCTATCATAAGGGACGGCTGGCGGCGGACGCGGATGGCGTCCGGTTCCCGGCGGCTGCCGAGGTGCGGAGCGAAGCGGTAGAGGGTTCGGTGCGTCTCGCGCCGTTTACGGCGGGGGACCTCGCCCCCGCGCTCGATCCGGAATGCCGTTACCCGGTGATCCAAATGCTGCCGGGGGAGATCGCCACTGAAAAAGGTTCCTGCACGGGTGCGGAAGCCGAGGCGGCGATCGCCCGCGGCGACCTGTGCCGCATCGCCGTACTCGAACGCCACCACGCGACCGGCCATATCGGCTGCGGGCTGCTGGCAGGCTATGGGCTGCGGGAGGGCGCGGCGGCGACGACGGTTGCCCACGACTCGCATAACCTGCTTGTTGTCGGCACGAATGCGCGCGATATGGAAGCCGCCGTCCGGGAGATCGAGCGCGTGCAGGGCGGTTATACGCTGGTACGCGACGGGAAGCCGGTCGATACGCTGCCGCTGCCGGTTGGCGGGCTGATGTCGCGCCTTCCCGCAGACGAGCTTAATGCCCGTCTGCTTGCACTGGAAACGCAGGCGCGCGCGCTGGGCGTCTCGGAGCTGGTCGACCCGTTCATTTCATTAAGTTTTATGGCGCTGCCGGTGATCCCGAAAATGCGTATCACCGATCTTGGCATGTTCGATTCGGAGCGGTTCGCCTTTTGCGACTGATCGGAAAAATAAGGGCTGGCTCCCGTGGTTTTGGAACCATGGGAGCCAGCCTTTTCGGTTTGTATTTTCAAAGGTTTGCCGTGGTAAATCCTTCCCCCGCCGCTGTTGTGGCGGGGGAAGCTGCATGCATATTAAGACGCGCCCAGCCCCCGTCCCGCCCGCAGGCGAAATTGGGAGTCCAGAGGGACGGGTCCCTCTGGCGACGTCCGCGTAGGACCGCCCGCCGCGTAGGCGGGGCAGGCGGGAGACCGGGTGCTTTACTTGAAATAGTTTACGCCGTTTTCAAACAGCGGTTGGTACTTTTCGCCGTAAATGTTGCGCCCCACATATGGGGAATAGCGCTCCGTGTGCCCCATCTTCCCCAGCACGCGCCCGTCCGGCGAGGTGATCCCCTCGATCGCGCACATCGAACCGTTCGGATTGAACGCAATATCCATAGACGGCGCGCCCGTCCGGTCCGTGTACTGGAACGCGATCTGCCCGTTTTCCGCCAGCCGGTCGATCGCCGCCTGCGGCGCTACCAACCGTCCCTCGCCGTGTGAGATCGCGATCTGGTGCAGGTCGCCGACCTCGCAGGAACGCAGCCAAGGGCTCTTTACCGATGCAACGCGCGTCGTTACATACCGGCTGTCATGCCGCCCGATCAGGTTGAACGTCAGCGTCGGGTCGTCCGCCCCCATCTCGTCGCGGATCTCGCCGTAAGGCACAAGCCCCAGCTTGATCAGCGCCTGGAAGCCGTTGCAGATGCCCAGCATCAGGCCGTCCCGCTGCCGGAGCAGTTCATGCACACTGTCCCGGATGGCCGGGTTACGCAGGAAGGCCGCAATGAATTTGCCCGAGCCATCCGGCTCGTCGCCGCCCGAGAACCCGCCCGGCAGGATCACCATCTGCGCCCGCCGGATGGCTGCGGCCAGCTGCTCCGCCGAAGAAGCAAGCGCGTCCGCCGAGAAATTGCGGATCACTACGATCTCCGCGCTGCCGCCCGCGTTTTCAACCGCCCGCGCCGTGTCATCTTCACAGTTCGTACCCGGGAAGACCGGGATCACCGCCAGCGGCTTCGCGACCTTTACCGCCGCCGCCGATGCGTTCCGCTCCGTCCAGGCCACCGCCTGCAAATGCTCGTCAGAAGCCTCCGCACGGGTCGGGAAGACCGATTCCAGCCGTCCCTCCAACGCTTCCTTGACCGCCTCCAACGGGATCGTCTCGCCCGCGATCCGAAGCTCCGGCTGCTCGATCGTCCAGCCCATCAGCCAGCCGCCGTCCAGCTCCTCCGTCGCCTCCAGGATCAGCCCGCCAAAGTTCTTGAGGAACAGCGCTTCCGTCGGGAAGGCGGCGTCAAATGCAAAGCCGATGTCGTTGCCGATTGCCATTTTGCAAATGCCCTCGGCCGCGCCGCCTACCGACAATGCCCAAGCGGAGGCCACCTTCCCCTCGCGCATCAGCTCGGAAGCCTTTTCCCACAGCGCGCGGATCGCCGGATAATCGGGCGCGCCCGTCTCCGTATACGCCGCGTCGAAACAATAAACCGGGCGCCCCGCGGCCTTGAACTCCGGAGAAAGCAGCCGGTCGGCCTCCTGCGGAGCGATCGCAAACGAGACCAGCGTCGGCGGGACGTGCATCTCGTCAAACGAGCCGGACATGGAATCCTTCCCGCCGATCGCGCCGATGCAAAGTTCCTCCTGCGCGACATAAGCGCCCAAAAGGGCGGAAAGCGGCTTGCCGAAGCGCTGGGGATCGCGGTCAAGACGCTCGAAATATTCCTGAAAGGTCAGGTACGCCGCCGTGTAGTCGCAGCCCGCCGCGACCAGCTTGGCGACCGATTCCAGCACCGCCGCCGAAGCCCCCAGGAAGGGGTTCTGCTCGGTGTAGTAAGGATCGAAGCCGAACGCCATCACCGACGCGGTCGAGCACTGGCCGTCCAACGCAGGCAGCGTTGCCGCCATGACTTGCGCCGGGGTGAGCTGGTTTTTGCCGCCGAACGGCATGAAGACCGAGCCCGCGCCGATCGAGCCGTCGAACCGTTCGACCAGCCCGCGCTCCAGGCAGATGCCCAGTTGGGAAGCGTGGTTCAGCACCTGTTCGGCCAGCGTTTCGCCCTCCGGGATGCATTCGACTGACGGCGCGGGCAGCTGTTCCACCGACGCGTCGGCGTGCTTGGCGCTGCCGTTCGTATTCAGGAACGCGCGGGATACGTCGACGATCGTCTTGCCGTTCCATGTCATGCGCAGTCGGTTCGTATCGGTCACGACCGCGACCGCGACCGCTTCCAGATTTTCCGCCGCCGCCGCCGTGATGAATTTATCCGCGTCCGCCGCGCGCACGACGACCGCCATACGTTCCTGCGATTCGGAGATCGCAAGCTCGGTGCCGTCCAGCCCGTCATATTTTTTGGGGACGGCGTTCAGGTTGATATCCAGCCCGTCGGCCAGCTCGCCGATCGCGACCGATACGCCGCCCGCGCCGAAATCGTTGCAGCGGCGGATCATACGGGCGACCGCCGGGTCGCGGAACAGGCGCTGGAGCTTGCGCTCCTCCGCCGGGTTGCCCTTCTGCACCTCGGCGCCGCAGGTCTCGAGCGACTCCGCCGTGTGCCGCTTGGAGGAGCCGGTCGCGCCGCCGCAGCCGTCGCGCCCGGTCCGCCCGCCAAGCAGGAGGACCACGTCGCCGGGGTCGGGGGCTTCGCGGACGACGTTGGCCGCAGGGGCGGCGCCGACGACCGCGCCGATCTCCATGCGCTTGGCGATATAGCCGGGGTGGTAGATCTCATGCACCAGCCCGGTCGCCAGACCGATCTGGTTGCCATAGGCCGAGTAGCCTGCGGCGGCGGTGGCGCAGAGCTTGCGCTGGGGCAGCTTGTGCGGCAGGGTCTTCGAGAGCGGGACGGTGGGGTCGCCCGCGCCGGTCACGCGCATCGCCTGATAGACGTAGGAGCGCCCGGAAAGCGGGTCGCGGATCGCGCCGCCAAGGCAGGTGGCCGCGCCGCCGAACGGCTCGATCTCGGTCGGATGGTTATGGGTCTCGTTCTTGAACA
Source organism: uncultured Eubacteriales bacterium (assembly GCA_910586105.1). Classification (GTDB taxonomy): domain Bacteria; phylum Bacillota; class Clostridia; order Oscillospirales; family Butyricicoccaceae; genus QXXE01. The sequence goes on from CAJUGU010000085.1 coordinate 16,659, forward strand.
TCAGCAGCCAATCCTGCGGCTTGCCGTCAACGTTGGCGCGCACCTTGATCGAGCAGGCGTTGATCTCCTCGCTTTCGTCGAGGTTGCGGAGGTAGCCGCGCTTTTTCAGCACCTTCGCCCCGGCGGTCGCGATATCCATCAGGGTGACGGGGCGCGCGCCGGCCTTTTCTTTGCCGTAAACTTCGACGCGGGCGGCAAGGTAACGGTCGAACGCCTCCTGCACGAGCGGGTCGTCGAGGGTGACGTGGTCGATCTCGGTCAGGAAGGTGGTGTGGCGGCAGTGGTCGGACCAGTAGGTATCGACCATCCGCACCTCGGTGACGGTGGGATCGCGTTTTTCGTCGTTTGCGAAGTAGTTTTGCAGGAATTGGAGGTCGTCGAGGTCCATTGCGAGCCCCATGTCGCGGAGCAGCGCGGAAAGGGCGGCTTCGTCCATGGCGGCGAAGCCCTCGATGGATGGTACCCCGGTGGGGATGTCATACGCCGTGCGGAGGGTGGCGGGCTTGACCGGGGAGGCTTCGCGCGCTTCGACGGGGTTGACGAGGTAGCCGCGGATCTTGTCGAAGTCGGCGTCGGAGACGTTGCCTTCGAGTACGTAGATCCTGGCGGTGCGGACGGCGGGGCGTTCGCCCTGGGTCAGCGGCTGGATGCACTGGGCGCAGGAATCGG
>CAJUGU010000086.1 GCA_910586105.1 uncultured Eubacteriales bacterium
AGCGCCCCGGCGCCGTCCGCGCAGGACCGGGGTCCAGGGGCAGCGCCCCGGCGCCGTCCGCGCAGGACCGGGGTCCAGGGGCAGCGCCCCGGCGCCGTCCGCGCAGGACCGGGGTCCAGGGGCAGCGCCCCGGCGCCCGCCGCGCAGGCGGTCAAGCGGTTTCCCCGGCCCTGGCTGGCGAAGGCTCCAGCCGGATGGTTTCCTTCATCGCGACCGAGCAGGCGATATCGCCCAGCACATTGCAGCAGGTCGCGCCCATGTCGCACAGGGTGTTGACGCTGATATACACGCCCATGATCCCGGCGGGCAGCCCCGCAATAACCGCCAGCGCGGCAAAGGACGCGATCGCGCCGCCCGGCACGCCAGGCGTACCGATGCTCAGCAGCGTGTTGCTCAGCAGCACGACCGCCAGCAGACCGAAACTGATCTCCACACCGCAGGCGTTGGCGAAAAACACGATCATGAACGACATGACGATCGAAACCGCGTCCATGTTGATGGTTGCGCCCAGCGGCAGCGCAAGCGCGGAAATCTCGTTCGGCACGCCCAGCTCATCCGCGCACCGTTTGCTGAGCGGCAGCGTCGCCGAGCTCGAACAGGTGCCAAAGGCGTTCAGCGCCGCAGGCATGACTTTTACAAAGAATTCCTTCAGGCTGCATTTGCCAAGCACGCGCACGATCCCGCCGTACACCACGACGGCGTACAGGAACATGGTCACATACAGCGCCACGAGCACCGCGCCCAGCGCCTTGATCGTCTCCGTGCCGTTGGCGTAAATCACCGCCGCAATCGAGCAGAAGACGCCGACCGGCGTAACGCACATGACCGCCGACACGATCCGGACCGAGATATCGTTGATCGATTCGGCAACCCGCACGAAAGGCTCCGCCTTCTGGCCGAGCGACAGGCAGGTGATCCCGACAATGATTGCAAACACCAGCACCTGCAGCATATCGCCGTTGGCAAAGGAGGCGATCGGGTTGGCCGGGATCAGGTTCTGCACCGTGTCCATCAGGCTGGTGAAGCGGGTCGCTTCGACCACGGTATCCGCCATTTCGATGCTCACGCCCTGCCCCAGCCCGAGCGCCTTCGGCAGGAACAGCCCGAGCAGGCTGGCAAACAGCGTCGTCGCCGTGAAATACAACACCGACTGTACGCCGACGCGCCCCGTGGCGGAAACGCTGCCGATCCCCTGAATCCCCGCGATCAGCGAGCAGAACACCAGCGGATAGATCATCATCCGCAGGGCGTTCATGTACATGCCGCTGATCAGGTTGACCACGGGCAGCAGGAATTCATAGCGCCCGGGCATGAACAGGCCGAACAGGATGCCAAGCACCAGCCCGGCGAAGATCGCCGCAGTGATACCGAACGGTTTTTTGGATTTCATACAAGATTCCCCTTCCTGTGAAACCGTCAAAGCACAAGGGGCGCGAAAGGCCCCTTTTTCATCGCATTTGACAAAAATCAACAGTTACAGTATACCCGCTCACGGGCAATTTGTCAAATTAAAGTTTTAAAGCAAGCAGGCGCGCTGCGGTTCCGGCGAGCGTATGCAGGAATTGTGAAAGATCCGCGGCAAAGGCTTCCGGCTGTTCCAGCGCGGTAAAGTGCCCGCCGCGCGGCATTTTGGTATACCGGACAACCGGATAATTCCGCTCGACCCACTCCCGCGGCGGCGGGAGGACATTCTTCGGGAAAGCCGCAATCGCCGTCGGTACCGCGATTTTCCCGAGCGGCGGCAGCGCGCCGGGACGGGCGCTGCGGATGTAAAAGAAATGCACGGTCACGCCGTCCAGCTCGCAGGTGAACTGCGGATATTGATTCAGCGCGGCTTCACGGCGCGTCCAGTCGTATCCATCGCGCCAGCGGTCAAGCAGGGCGGCCAGTTCGCGCTCGTCCGTCCCCATCTCCGGCCCTGCGGCGGAAAATTCCTGCGGCATCCGTGTACGGTCGATCCGTCGGCGCAGGTCTTCCCAGCTTTTTTCCTCAAAATGAATCCGAAATTCCTTCATAGCAGTTACCTTACAAAAAACGGAAATGGAATCCGCCGGTCGGGCATACGCAGCCGTTGAAGCGGAACAGGCAAAGCCGCCGGCGCCATCCGGACGCATATGCGCCGCGCGGGCAACAAAGCGCCGCGCGCGATCCGGTTTCGGAGCAAATCCCCAAAAACCGCCGCCTGCGGAACGCGTCAAAACTTTTATCCCCGGTCAGCCGCAGTCTTCCGCCCCTTCCCGGCGGCGAGCGCGACAAGACAAACCACGGCATAACCGATCATGGACACGACCGACGCTTCCACGCCGAAGTCGCCGCCGGTGAGCCAAAGCGGTTCCGCAGGGATGGTGATGGTCAGCATCGGCGTGCCATAGCCGCCCTGCGGCGTATTGATATGCAAAATGGACATCACAAGCGCGAAATTCCAGAGCACATGCACGATCGCGCTGTTGCTGACCGAACCGCTCCGGTCGGCGACCAGCGAAAACATGACCCCAACGAGGGTGCCGCTGACGAGCAGCATCAGGACGCCGGGCACGCTGAACGAAGACATACCAGGGAGATGCAGGCAGGCGAACAGCAACGACGGCGCAAGGATTGCGGCGGTCTTCCCCCACCGCTGTTCGGCAAGCCGCAGGATGAACCCACGGAACAGCATTTCCTCCAAAATCCCGGATTCCAGCGCAAACGCGGCGGAAATGGAGACCCGCTCGGCGACGGCCCTGCCGGTCAGCCCATCCGCAACGGATAGCCGCCCGATCGCGAGATATACCCCGGCCACCGCCAGCGGGAGCGCCGCCGCGCAGACGACCGCCCATCCTTTCAGGGCCGCGGTAATGCCGAAATCCCGCAGCCGGAGCCGGAGCGCCCTGGCGGTATACGCCCAAAGCAGCAGCCCGGAAATCGCGAGCACACCGAGCCCTTCGAGCGCGTCAAACAACCACTTTACCGAGGCTGGCGCAGCCCCGGCCAGCAGCCCGAACACGGTAGATCCGACCAGCGCGCCCGCGATATAGAGCAGCAGGTAAAGTACAATGTGTCTGCACGTCCCGGCGGTCGAGAGCCGGGGGATTGAACCCTTCATTAGAAGACCTCCTTATAAAACAAAACGGTGGTCCGGCAAGCGTCCCCGCCCGCGCTGTGAGGCTGATGCACGAATTGTGTAAATGTACTCTCACGGGCGCCAAAATCCGACTCCTTTACACAGTTCAAGGAATCAGCCTCAACGCCGTCGAAGCTGCCGGCGGCAAAGGCATGCCGCTTGCCGTTCCAAATCAAATGTCAAAATAATAATGGTCGTAGGCGTTGATGACGCGGGTACCGTGGTAAAACTGTTCCCGCTTCGCGCCCCCGCCGTAGCTGAGGTGCATATGCCCGTGTACAAAACAGGCGGGCTTCCACCGGTCGAGCAGCCGCGGGAACGCCTTGAACCCCCGGTGCGGCAGGTCGTCGCCGTCGCCCAGTCCGAACGCGGGGGCGTGGGTCAGCAGCACGTCGAACCCGCCGCGCCACGCAAGCGCAGGGGCCAGCCGGAGCGTCCGGCGGCGCATTTCCCGGTCGGTATACTGGTTCGCGCCGGGCTTGTAACGCATCGACCCGCCAAGCCCCAGCACCCGCATGCCCTCGTGGCTGTAAATGCGGTTTTCAATGCAGATGCAGCCGTCCGGGGGCGTGTCCGCGTAGCAGTCGTCGTGGTTGCCGTGGACATACAGGATCGGCGCGTGGGAATAGGTCGCAAGGAACGACAGGTACTGCGGGCTCAGATCGCCGCAGGACAGGATCAGGTCGACCCCGTGCAGGCGGTCGGGCGTGAAATAATCCCAGAAGAAGGGCGATTCCTCATCGGCCAGAGCAAGCACCCTCATAGGCCGCGCCCGATCCCCTGCACGCGCACCAGCTCGCGGCCGCTTTCGGTCAGCTCCTCAGCCTGCGGGATGCGGCCCGTGACGTTTTCCGCCAGCCAGTCCATCGACGCGAGCTGCAGCGGGGAAAGCGCGCCCTCAAAACGCACCTTTGCGCCTCCCTGCGCGCGCAGCTCGCCCGAGAACGGGTCCAGCCGTCCGCTCCACAGCGCGTCGCGCAGCAGGCCGGCGAGCTGGCGCGTCCCCTGCGGGGCCCGGCGGGACAGGATGATGCTGACCGCCCCGCTGTCCAGCCCCCACCAGTAGTTGACCGCGCTTGCGCCGCGCGCGTCGTTTTTCCAGCTCCCGTCGAGGATGCGGCGCACGATCTTGATATAAATTTCGCCCCATCGGCAAAGCGACATCCCGATGTTGCGGGATTCCCCGGCGAGGTACAGGCCGGACTGGCGCGTCTGCGCGTCGTAGGGGGAAAGCCGGTCCATTTCGGCAATATAGGTCACGCCCGCGTCGGAAAGCCGGTTCCGGCTGCCGGTGCTTTCGGCCTGCGACCATTCGAGGGAGACCTGCGCGCGGGGATTGACGAAGCGCGCGCCGAGCGCGAACGCGTTGATATCGGCGGTCGTGCCATAGATGGGCGCGTCCGCGATATAATTGATCCGGTCGTTTGGGGTCAGCGCCCCAGCGACCGCGCCCAGCAGGTACTGGGCCTCGTAGGTGCGGGCGTAATAGGCGCGCACCGACGGATAGCTCATGCCAAGCGAACAGCTCAGGAACTTTACCTGGGGGTAGGCAAGCGCGGCCTTGACCGCCGCCTGCATCAGCTGCGGGCTGGTGATAAAGATGACGTTCGCGCCGCCGTCCACCGCATCTGCAATCGTGTCGGCGGCGGCCTCCGGCGTAACGACGCCCTCATAAGAGCGGGTGCGCACGTTCAGCGCGGCTTCGAGGTCGCGCCGCCCCAGCTCGTGCGCGTAGACCCATGCGGAATCGTGCGCGGCGCGGTCGTGGATGAACGCCGCCGTGACCTCGCCGGAGAAATGCAGCAGCGGGGCCTTGGCCGCGTCGTCGGTCAGCAGCGCCACGCCCGCATGCTCGCGGCGGTTGGCGAACTCCGGGCGCAGGCGGGCGATCTCTTCGTCGAGCTCGTCGGGCAGCTTGTGCAGCGACTGCTGATAGTCGAAGATATCGAGGTAGACCAGCAGGGCCTCCGGCGCGTTTTCGGCGGCGCCGCCCTGTCGCAGGTAGGCTTCGCGGAACATATAATAGAGCGTCCGGAAGGAACGCAGGTCGTCGGCGCTCCAGGGCGTGCCGGAGGCGTGCCCGGCGGCTTTGAGCAGCTCGGCATAACCGCCCGGGCGGTCAAAATGCAGGTAATTGATACCGGTCGCGCGGTAAAAATCGAGGTATTCATAATAGGCCTCGGTCTCGGGCGTGCGCTTGGGGACGTAGCGGGTCACGCTGCCAGGGATGCTGGCCGCGCCGTAATATTTCAGGACGCTGACGCGTTTGTTCCCCTCGATCACGTAATAGCGGCCCAGGTATTCGATCGCCTTGATCGGGTCGCGGATGCCTTCCCGCAAATGGGCCTCGCTCAGCGCGATCCATTTGGCCGCGAACTCGGTCGTCTCCTCCATCAGCGGGAAGAAGTGCGGGGAAAAGGAGATCGCGCGGGCCTCGGTCAGCGTGCCCGCGATCAGCTCCAGCGGGATGTCGATAACGCCGAGCGGCTCGCGGTAGGCGAGGTCAAGCGCGAGCTCGTCCAGCATGGCGAGGATGCCGGTCTCGGATGTTTTGCGATCCTTCTGTCCAAAGCGCAGCGCCTTTCGGTAGGTGGAAAGGGACATAAAGGGGCCCTCCTTCGGGGTGGAGCGTTCCCGGGCGTTCCGCGATGCGCGGCGGCCCGCCGCTCCGATATTTTCCCCAGTATATCACATTCCCGTCGTCGATTCAAGCCGTCCCCCGCCGCGCGCTCCGGCCTTTTCCGCGAGATATTGCAAGGATTTTGTATTTTCCCATTGCCCGGCACGCCAATTTCTGCTATAATTGAATCAACACGGGAAAGCGCATCCATCTGGCCCGCAAAAAAACATCTCGGGAGGCATATGCAACATGGAACTGAAAAACTGCCGGAAGGCAGAGATTTACGAGCCGGAGGGCGGGTTCCTCTGCGAAGCGGAGGTGACCCGGGCCTCATTGGACAAATACCGCCTGATCGTCCCGGCGGATTTTGAATTATACGAATCGACCGGCGTTTATAAGGTCGTTTTTTTCGACGGCGCGCAGGGCCTGATCCATACGATGTGCAAGCTGGCCGACCCCCTTCCGTTGCCGAACGAGCAGCAGTCCCTGCTGTGCGTGGTGCGCGAGGAAACGGGCAAGGAGCAGCGCCGGCAGGATCTGAAGGTCCCGGCGGAGGTCTCGATCGAGGTCGCCTGTACCCGCGTCCCGGCGGGGCAGAAGCGCGTTGCGGGCCGGATCCCGGCGACGACGCGCAACATCAGCGCGGGCGGGATCTATTTCATCTGCGAACAGCAGTTCCCGCAGGATGCGCACGTACAGTTCCATCTGCACGAGGCATCCAAGCCGCTTCAGCTTTCCGCGCGCGTACTGCGCGCGGAAGCGCTCCCGCCCAACAGGGACGGCGCGCCGCTGTTCGGGCACGGTTGCCGGTTTGTCGATCTCAAGCCGCAGGCGGAGGCCGAGCTGCGCAGCTTTATCTTTAAGAAGGAGCTGGAAATGCGGCGGCGGGAGCGGGGCCGCTGACATCCCTCCGCGATCCGATGCAAGGGCGCGTCCGCGCCCTTTTTCCTTTGCCATGGCGCGGATGTACTGCGATTGCTCCATCCCGCCAGAAATCGAGCTCGCCCCTGGGCTGGATTTCCGCATGTCCGCGTTATCGTCCTTGCCCTGCAAAAATCCCGCTCCAAGTCCAAATCCGGTCCCTGACCGGATGGGGCGCGGAAAATTTTCCGCATTTTATCAGGAAAGGACTGGAAAATCCCGGTGGGCTATGGTATGATAAAGCAGAAAGAAGGGGTTGCATTGAAGATTTTTGAAAAGGAACCTTTTGGCTCTACATTATCCGGCGAGCCGGTTCGCGCTTTCTGTTTGGAGGGCGAGCGGCTGCGTGCGGAAGTCATCACCTATGGCGCGGCGCTGCGCGTGCTAGAAGCGCGGGACCGGGACGGCGCGCCGGTCGACGTTGCGCTCGGCTACGACACGCTCAAGGATTATCGGGAGGGCGGCAAATACCTGGGGGCAATCGTGGGGCGGTGCGCCAACCGGATCGCGGACGGGCGGTTCACGCTGGGCGGGACGACCTACAAGCTCGCCAGGAACGACGCGCCGAACCATCTGCACGGCGGGCTGCGCGGCTTTTCCGACCGGATCTGGACGCCCAGCGTCTGCACGGACGGGCTGCATCTGACGCTGGAGAGCCCGGACGGCGAAGAGGGCTACCCGGGCAACCTGCGGGTAGACGCGATCTATGCGATCGACGATCAGGACGCGCTTACGATCTCGTACCGGGCGGTGAGCGACCAGGACACGGTCTGCAACCTGACCAACCACACGTATTTTAATTTGGCGGGCGCGGGCAGCGGCAGCGTCCTGTCGCAGGAGCTACAGCTTTTCGCCGATTTCTACACGCCGTTGAGCGCGGACAAACTGCCTTACGGCACGGTACTGCCGGTAGACGGCACGCCGATGGATCTGCGGGAACCGACGCCGATCGGGGCGCATATCGACGACGATTTCGAGCAGCTCCGGCTTGCGGGCGGCTACGACCATAACTGGGTGGTACGCGGCATACCGGGCGAGCTGCGTCCGGCGGCGCGGGCGGTCTGCGCACAAAACGGTCTGGTGCTCGAGGTCTGGTCGACGCAGCCGGGCGTTCAGCTTTACACGGCGAACTTCCTGGCGGGCGGGCCCGCAGGCAAGGGGGGCGTGGAACACGCCAACCGCAGCGCTTTCTGTCTGGAAACGCAGGCGTTCCCGAACGCGCTTTCCTGTCCTTCCTTCCCGCAGCCGGTCCTGCGGAAGGGGACGATCTACCAGCAAAAGACGGTATTCGCCTTCGGCACGCTTGCCTGACGCGGCGGGCGCGGCGGTCTGTCGTTCGGTTCGCCTGCGCGGCGGGCGCCAGAGGGACTCGTCCCTCTGGACTCCCTTCCTCCGCCGCGGCAGGGCTGGCGCGGCGCTCAACGCTTTCGTGTGCAGCTGCGGCCCGCCAGAACGACGGCGGGCCGCAGCGGTCGAACGGCTGCCACAGCCTGCGAAAACGCAGCGGCCACGGATCGCGAATCGGGAAAAGGAATGCGAATAAAAATATGGTGGGGGAGTGTACGGAACCATGTCAACGAAGATCTGTCTTGCCCAGCTTCAGGCAGTGCAGGACAGCGCTGCGAATCTGGAAAAGGTCGCGGCTACAGTACGCTGCGCCGTGTCAGGCGGCGCACAGCTGATCGTATTTCCGGAATTCATGATGTCGTACCCGGAGCACAAGGGCGGCGCTTTTGAGCAGCAGACGCTATACGGCCCGTTTGCGGAGGGCCTATGCAGTCTCGCGCGGGAGCACGGCGTATGGCTGGTCTGCGGCATGACGGAGCGATCGGGCGAACCGTTCGGCCTGCCGTACAACACGACGCTTATCGTCAACAGTGCGGGAGGCCTTGCGGCGGCGCATCGGAAGACGCATTTATACGACGCATTCGGTTATCAGGAATCGAACAATTTCCGCGCGGGAAACATGCCGTTCCCGCCATTGGAAACGCCTTGGGGGCGCATGGGGTTTGCGTGCTGTTACGAGCTCCGTTTCCCGGAGGTCTTCACCCGCCAAAGCTGCGACTTTTTCGTTGTATCGGCGGCATGGGTACGCGGCGAACACAAACCGCTGCACTGGAAGACTCTCCTTGCGGCGCGCGCGATCGAAAGCGGCGTCCCGGTCTACGGCTGCACGCATGTTTCCCCGAAGGTCTTCACGGGCGGAAGCGCGGCCTTCGCCCCAACGGGCGAATGTCTTGGCATGCTCGGCGGTACGGAGGGCGTGCTCGAACTTCAACTCGACCTCTCGCAAAACGACGCCACGACGCGCCGCAACCGCCGCCCGGAGCTTTACGCATCCCCGTCCTGACACGCCGCCCGCCGCGACGGCGCGGCCCGCTGCGGAGCCAAACGGACGCGTTCCCGACCGTCCCCTCTGCCGCAGCGCTTCGATCATCCCGCACGGCCGCGGGACCTCCCCGCCGTGCAACACGCCCTGGGGAGGTATTTTTCTATGCATTCCACCAAAAAGCGCATACTTGCGGCGGCGCTCCCGCTGCTGGCGTTATTTTTCGCATTCGGCCTGTACAACAATCTCAAGCTCCAACGCTACACGATCGATGCCGAGCCGATCGTGACTCCGCTCCGGATCGTGCTGGTCGCCGACCTGCATTCCTGCCGTTATGGCGACGACGAACAGGAACTGATCGACGCCGTCGACGCCCAGCAGCCCGACCTGCTGCTCCTCGCGGGGGATATCTTTGACGACGTGCTCCCGGACAACAATACGGCGGCCTTTCTGGAATCCGTCGGCACCCGCTACCCCTGCTATTATGTGACCGGCAACCACGAATATTGGAGCGGCGAATCCGCCTTTCAGGAAAAAATGGCGATTTTAGACCGCTGCGGCGTCCGCCGCCTTTCCGACGAAGCGATCACGCTGACGGTAAACGGCGAAACGCTCAACCTCTGCGGAGTCAACGACCCAGACGCCGGCCGCCTCCCCTCCGAACGCGCCCCGGCAGGTTTCGCGGCGCAGCTCGCACAGGTCAAACAGCTCGCGCAGCCGGGCAATTACACCGTCCTGCTTTCCCACCGTCCCGAGGCCTTTGAGCAGTATTCTGCCCTCGGCTTCGACCTCGCGCTCTGCGGGCACGCGCACGGCGGGCAATGGCGCATCCCCTTCCTGCTCAACGGATTGTACGCGCCCAATCAGGGATTATTCCCCAAATATGCAGGCGGCGAATACCATTTGGAGGGAACGACAATGATTGTCAGCCGTGGGCTTGCGCGCGAATCGATCCGGATCCCGCGCTTTTACGACCGCCCCGAGCTGGTCGTCATCGACCTGATTTAAGCGAGCCCTTCCATCCCCAACGCTTAAAAATTTGAATATGCTTATCGGTTTGACGCAGTTGCCCCTTTTCCCGCCCGCAGGCGGTACAGGCGATGCGCAGCATCGCGGGTGTCCAGAGGGGCGGACGCGCCCCTCTGGCGCTCCCCGCGCAGGGGCGGGTGCAGGGCGGAGCCCTGCCGCTCCCCGCGTAGGGGCGGGTGCAAACCCAATCCGCATAAATTTGAAATCCCAACATCTGGCGCTGCTGAGAAGCCCTTCCGGCAGCGCCATGCTTTTCACCGGATACCGGCGCGCGGCGACGCGCAAGCTAACCGCAACTCAAAAATCGAAGGGAGCGGTTTCATGCGTTTGGAAAACAAGGTCGTCATCGTCACGGCGTCGACGCGGGGCATCGGCTGGGAGATCACGCAGGCCTGCGCGCGCGAGGGCGCAATCGTTTATATGGCGGTGCGCGACCAGCAGCGCGGCGGCGAGCAGGCGCAGGCGCTGACCAGCAAGGGCATGTGGGTCAAATCGATCTATATGGACGCGCGGAAGGAGGAGTCCCTCGCCGCGATGGCCGACCTTGTCGCCTCGCAGGAGGGCCGGATCGACGTTCTGGTGAACAATTTCGGGATTGGCGACCCCGAGCGCGACCACGATCTGGAACACACGGATTTTGAAGATTTCATGCGGATCGTGCGCCAGAATCTGGCCAGCGTCTACCTCGCCAGTCAGGCGGTGCTCGGCCCGATGCGCGCGGCGGGCGGCGGCAGCATCGTGAACATTTCCTCGGTCGGCGGGCGTTATCCCGATCTGGAACGGGTGGGCTACGGCGTTTCCAAGGCGGCGGTCAATTTCCTCACCAAGGATATCGCGGTGCAGTGCGCCCACAGCCGGATCCGCTGCAACGCGATCCTTCCCGGCATGACCGAAACCGACTCCGTCCGCCGCAACGTCTCCGGCGAATACAGCAGGCTCTTCCTGCGGCATACCCCGCTGGGCCGTATGGCGACCCCGCAGGAGATCGCCGCCGCCGTCGTATACCTCGCGAGCGACGAATCGGCCTACACCACCGGCCAGCTTTTGGAGGTCGGCGGCGGTTTCGGCCTCCCCAACCCCAGCTATGCCGACCTGTCCGAACAGCGCCGCCCCATGTAAAAAAAACTGCGCCGCCCGCATGCGGGCGGCGGCAGAGAATCTCCAAAAATGCTTGCAATCCGGTCGGCAATGGTTTATAATAGGTTTCGGAAAACAAAAAAAACGGCAGCCGCCCGGGTAATGTTCCCGCATCCCGGACGGCCTGCATACGGCAGCCGAACCTGCCGCACACAACGACATTCAGCCGCACCGCACACTCATTATACCTCTTTCCGCCCTTCTTTTCAAGGGGGCGGGACGCTTTGCCCCCATTTCCCTTTATCCCAAAACCCTATCTTTAAGCAGCCGCCTTCCCAACGGCCTGCTTCAATCGGCTTTTCGCGGCCGACCGATCGTATCCGGTTCACGTGGACCAAAACCGGCAACACCCCAGGGGGCAGGCAATGGCTAAGGAGGCCCGAGATCCCGCGCGTCGGTGCGCGCGTCGTTTGATCCGTTGACATACTTTGTGTGTAACGCTGTGTGTGGCGCTCCGGAGACGGACTGCCCGCCGGCGTTTTTGTTTTCTGGCGGGAAAAGTAAGAGGAGCGTGTCCGCGGCGCGCTTCACACTGCTTTTCATTTCCGCCGGCAACCACACAACCTTGCAAAAGAGGGGCCCCGACCGGAGCCCCTTTTGCAATCCCCTCCCGGCTTCGGCGCGCAGGCCCTAAAATTTGTCTTGGACAGGTTTAAAATCCGCCGTTCCGGTTATCCTGTTCCTAGAAACTGGAGCAGGAGGAAATGAAGTGGTCAAAGGAATTTCAAAGCGGGTGGTTGTAGTCCAGCCCGAGGATTCAGCGGTATTCGAGCAGGCGATCTTTATCGTCCGGGAAGGCGACCGGCAGGACGTGATCCGGGAAGCGCGCGAGGTTGCAGAGCGCTATCTGCGGCAGAGCGGCCAGCGGGTGCGCCGTTACCGAAAGCATTATACCGGTCTGCAAATGCTGCTCAGCGCGGGTGCGGGGGCGTTGCTGACCGGGCTTGTATGGGCGGCAACGCTGTTTTTCCTGTAAAAAAACTTTGAACCTTTGGCCGCTGCCCTTGAATGGGCGGCGGCCTTGTGCTATATTATGGCTGACAGACCGTTAAAACCGGCAAGATCCATCATAGATGCAAATTCCGGATCGCCGCTTCGCCCCGCCGTCCTTTTGGCGGGGCGAAGCCGTAGGCACCAGCGCCGGCCGCCGCGTCCCTTCCCCGCCGCAGCGGGAGACGGGTTTCCAAAGGGGCGCGTCCCTTTGGCGCCGCCCCGCGCAGGGGCCGCCCGCCGCGCAGGCGGGGCAAACGGCGATCCGCAGCGCTCACGGATACAGAAGGAGGCGCGGCATGACCGTCCAGAGCTTTTTGGAGCTATTCCAGCGTTACGGGCTGCTGCTGATCGTGGCAGTCTGCTTTTGCGAGCATTTGAACCTCCCGGGCTTCCCGGCCGGCGTCATCATGCCCGCCATCGGCGTGCTCGTCGAACAGAGCGCCCTCAACCTCCCCCTCGCCCTCGTGCTGTCCGTCGCCGGCAGCGTGGCCGGGAGCTTCGCCCTCTATCTCGTCAGCTATTACGGCGGCGCGCCCGTCCTCAATCGCCTGTTCGGGAAAAGCGAACGCTTCCAGGGCTTCGTCTCCCGCTGTCACGAACGCATCGAACGCCATCGCGCAAAAGGCCTCTTCCTTTGTCGCCTGATCCCCGTGCTGCGCACGATTTCCTCCATCCCCGCCGGGCTGTTCCGCATCCCCGCCACCGATTTTCTCCTGTGGTCCTCCCTCGGGATCACCGTCTGGAATTCTGCCCTCATTGGCTTCGGCTACCTCTGCGCCAACCTCATCCTCTCCCGCCTATGACCCTCTGGAATCAGGCGTCCTTATCGCCCGCACCGCCTTTCCCCTACGCTTTCGGGATTCTTTCCGGGAACGATCGGCCGGTCTGTTTTCACAGAAAAATGCCAAAAACAGCCGCTTTTTTTGCACTTTTGACCGTTCCACGGCTTGTAACTGAGTTGTAGTTTGTCAAGCCGCTGCTTTTGTGATAGAATATATGAGATTAAAAAAAGAAAGGGCGAGTGCATGAAGATCGGGGATGTTTCCCTGCCCGGCCGCGCGCTGCTGGCCCCTATGGCAGGCGTGACCGACCGCGCCTTCCGGCAGATCTGCCGCGAGCTCGGCGCAGCGCTGACGACCACGGAAATGGTGTCTACCAAAGCGCTGTGGTACAACGATAAAAAATCGGCGCGCCTCCTCTCCCTCGCGGAGAACGAGCACCCCGCCGCCGCGCAGATTTTCGGATCCGATCCAGGGACGATGGCCTGGGGCGCGCAGAAAGCGGTCGAGCTTTCCGGCTGCGCGATCGTCGATATCAATATGGGCTGCCCCGCGCCCAAGATCGTCAACAACGGCGACGGCTCCGCGCTGATGAAGTCCCCCGCGCTCGCCGGCCGCATCGTGGAAGCCGTCCGGCAGGCCGTCCCCGTCCCGGTGACGGTCAAGTTCCGTCTCGGCTGGGACGACCGCAGCCGGAATTACCGGGAATTCGCCCGGATCGTCGAACAGTCCGGCGCAGACGCGATCGCCGTCCATGGCCGTACCCGGGCGCAGCAATACGAAGGCTCCGCCGATTGGGACGCCATCGCTGAGGTCAAAGCCGCCGCCGGCATCCCGGTGATCGCGAATGGGGACGCCGCCACGCCCGAAGCCGCCCTTGCGCTGCTCCGGCACACCGGCGCGGACGCCGTCATGATCGGGCGCGGCGCGCTCGGCGACCCCTGGATCTTCCAGCGCGTCAACGCGCTTCTGTCCGGGCAGGAGCCTCCGCCGCTGCCGCCGCTGCGCGAGCGCCTTGCCGTCGCGGTGCGTCAGATCGAGCTTGCGGCCGAATGTAAGGGCGAGCGCGTCGCGATGCTGGAAGCGCGCAAGCATGTGAATTGGTATTTGAAAAATACCGCCGGGCTGAAGGCGTTCAAGGTTCGGGTATCCCAGCTTTCGCGGCTGGACGAACTTCACGCGCTGGCGGATGCGATCTGCGATGCGGCGCGCACCTGAGCCGTTTTCGCTTGGGGATGGGAACCACGGTCCCGCTCCGGCGGGGCGTTTACCGGATATCGAACAAAAGGAGGTGGGGGCGTGGCTGATGAACAGGGCTTGATGCAGCGCGCTCGGAAAGGCGAAGTCGCTGCGTTTGAGCAGATCGTGCTCCTTTACGAACGCAAGGTCTATGCGCTGGCCCTGCGCTCGACGGGATCGGAGGCCGACGCCGCCGACCTTGTGCAGGAAGTCTTTTTGCGCGCCTGGCGCTCGCTTGGAAAGTTCCGCGGTGACAGCACGGTCTCGACCTGGCTGTACCGGATCACTATGAATCTATGCATCGATTTTTCCCGTCGGAAAAATTTCCAAACGACGCCGCTGGTCAATGAGGAAGGGGCCGCGCTGCCCTTGCCGGACACCCATCCGGGCAACTCGCCGGAGGCGGCGCTGGACAACCGCGAGCTTTCGCGGGAACTGCGGGCGGCGCTGGATGAGCTGAGCGAAGAGCACCGGAAGATCGTGCTGCTGCGCGACGTTTCGGGGCTGAGCTATCAGGAGATCGGCAGGCTGCTTTCGCTGGAGGAAGGGACGGTCAAGTCCCGGCTTGCGCGCGCCCGCAGAAATTTGCGCGCTATTTTACAAAAACGAGGGAACATTCCGCTGCCCTCTGCGTCCAAAGGACAGGAAAGGAGGCAGGAGAATGGCTGAATGCGAAAAAATGATGGAGCTGTGCGAGGAATCGATCGACCGCACGCTCACCCCGGAGGAGCAGGAACTGCTGGAGCGGCATTTAAGCGTTTGCCCAGGCTGTGCAGCCTATCTTGCCGACCTGCAATTTATGACGGCGGCGCTTTTGGAGGAACCGGCGTTCCCGGACAGCCTGCATGCTTCAATCATGGCGGGCATTACGGAAGAAGCCAGCCGCACGGTCATCCAGACCCACCGGCCCAACCGGACGATGCCGGTGCTGGCGCTTCTGGCTGCGGCTGCGGCCTGCGTCGTGCTGGTGCTGTCGGGCGCGCTGGGCGACCGGCTGTACAATCTGGATCTGAGCCTTGCGGGCGGCGGCTCGTCGGGCGCTTCCTCGGACGCGGCCCCGTCTGTGGACGCGGGCGGCAGCGGCTTGGACGCGAGCGGCGGCGGCTTGGACGCGGATGACAGCGGCTTTGGCGCAAGCGACGGCGGCTTTGGCGCAGACAACAGCGGCTTTGACGCAAGTGGCGGCGGCTTGGACGCAAGCGACGGCGGCTTTGGCGCAGACAACAGCGGCTTTGACGCAAGCGGCGGCGGCTTGGACGCGGGCAACGATTTCAATGCGCAGAACTATGCGGCGGACACCGCGTCCGCGCCGAGCGACGGCAGCGAAGCCATTCGTGCGGACATCGAGCCATACGCGGAGGAAGGCGCGCCAGTTTCGGAACCAGTGGAGGAGCGCAGCGCCAAGATGGGCGCCCGTTCGGGGGAACCGGCGCCGCGAGGCCTCACGGCGAACGAAGCCGGCGCCTTGATGGGATCCACGGAATCCTCGCAAACACAAAGCAGCGCGGTATTACAGCCGCAGATCGCAGCTTTTATCTCGAACGTCATGGAAGGCGAAGTATTCGCGGCCTGTTACCTGGTTGAGGGGGGCTCGGACCTGCCGGAGATCGGGCAAGTGCAGCAGCGTGACGAGCACTTCGGCTACTACGTGGCGGACAACAGCCCCGCGCAGCTGGAAACGCTGCTGGACTCGTTAGAGAAAGCGGGCTGCACCGTGCAGACCTACGAAGAAGCGGGCGTCCTATTCAACGAAGAAGCGCACCGTGTGATCATCGTGATTCGCCTTGACTAATGCCTGCGCGGCGGACGCCAAAGGGCTCCGCCCTTTGGAATCCCGGCCCCTGCGCGGGGCGGTGCCAGAGGGGCTCGCCCCTCTGGACTCCCATTTTCGCCCGCGGGCGGGACGGGGGATCAGCCAGCCGCACAGTTCCACTATGCGTGCCGCACCAGCCCGCCATTATGACAGCGGGCTGGTATTTTATTGCGTCGCACCATAGGATGGAAGTGCCCCGCTCTCCAAAGCGCTCCATACAACGTCCCGCAAGTCCAAGCGCGGAAAACTCCCCTCCCCACAGAAAACATCCCAAGGAGATGACCACCATGAAACTGCTTTTCAAGCAACGCTTTTTTTCCTGGCTGGACAGCTACGACATCTTTGATGAAGAAGGCCGCACGGTATACGTTGTCAAAGGTGAACTGAGCTGGGGCCACCGCCTGCAAATCTACGACGCGGTCGGCAATCCGCTTGGCCGGGTACAGGAACGTGTCCTCACCTGGCTACCCAAATTCGAGCTTTACGTCGGCAACCAGCTCGCAGGCCAGATCCAAAAGGAATTCACCCTCCTCCGTCCCCGTTTTCAGCTCGCTTGCTGCGGCTGGCAGGTCGAGGGTAATTTCCTGGAATGCGATTATCACGTGACCGACGGCAGCCGCACCGTCATGCGGCTTTCCAAGAAGATTTGGAACTGGACGGATACTTACATGATGGACATTGACCGCCCCGAAGACGCGCTCTACTGCCTGATGATCGTTCTGGCGATCGACGCCGTGAAATGCTCCTCACATTGAGCCTGAGACGAAAAAGCCCTTTACAAGCATAAGAAAAGCCCCCCTGCCGCTCAAATGGGAATGAAAGCAACAGGGGAGAGGGTATGATACACACCGGGCTGATGAAGGGGGACCCGATGCGATCGGCGGATAAAGTCCCCGGCGGAAAGCGCTCCCGCCGTCTGCCCGTATTATATCACCCTTCCCCGGAAATAGCAATATGCTTTACCGGGGATTTTTCACTTTTCCGCAAAATAAATCGCCCTTTTCAGGCAAAATCCAGCAAATCCTGTCAAAATCTGGAGCCATACCGTTTGCAGACCGCCCCGAATGACAGGCCGCGCTCAAGAGCGCGGTACCGGCGTCCATGTCAAAAGGGTTTTACCGCCCCCGGCTTTCGATCCAGCGTAGTGACCGATATATATTCAGCTCACGGCAGTTTCATGAAATTTCCAGTAATTTACAAAAGTAAGAATGGTTGATTCGAGCAGAAAGCATGGAGGATTTGACAGATGATTTTTTATG
>CAJUGU010000087.1 GCA_910586105.1 uncultured Eubacteriales bacterium
ACCTCGAAGAGTTTGGCAGAGCAAGTAGTTTTTGTTCAGTTTTGAGGGTGCGTGAGAAGACGTTTCCTTAAAAATGAAGAGTGCGTGTTAATGGTGGCGAGGGTACACCTGTTCCCATCCCGAACACAGTAGTTAAGCTCGTTTACGGTGACAATACTTGGCTGGAGACGGCCCGGGAAGATAACTCAATGCGCACATAGGAAAGGCGATGACTGATCGGTCATTGCCTTTTTCCTTTGCTATGGAGGAGCGGGATTTTCGCGGGGCAAGGACGATAACGCAGCTATGCGGAAGCCCTGCTCAAGGGCGCGTTCGATTTCTGGCGGGATGGGGCATTCGTTTTTTAGATTTCCCCGGAGCTTTCCGGGGTGCGGTCTGCGAGAGAAGGAGTGGCGCAAAGGCGCGCCCCTCCCCCTCCCCCTCTCGCGCTCTTCCCTACCCCTGCCTTTGCCGCGATGGGTCAGGGGGTGGCGCAAACCTGCACGAGGCAGTCCCACAGGGACTGCCTCGCACGAAGAGTTTGCGGTTACGCCGCGGAGCCGGTCGTTCGATTTTTTCAGCGCCTTTCCCGCGGAGCCGCCCCCGTTCCGGCGCTGCAACATCTTCTTTAGGTTCCGCCGTAAAGGGTCATATTGCAGCGTGGACGCCCGGCGATCGCCCGCCGGGCGGATAGATTGCCGGCCTGCGCTGTTTAGCCCGCCGCACCGAAAAAGGCGCGGCGGGGGCGACGCAGCCGCAAGTACGCAGCGCTCGGGCTTGCGTTCCGGCTGCTGCGTGGCATGTGCAGCGTGTTCGCCCGGCTATCTGGCGCCGGGCGGGTCAAGTGCATGCCGCTGCAAAGCCGCAAGCACGAAGCCTGCGGCTTTCCTTGTTCTCTGCTGCGCCGAGCCTGCGAACCATTCGCCCGGCTCAAGGCCGGGCTGGTCAAAGTGCGTACCATCGCACGGCATACTGTTTTCCGGTCGTTACCCTATACCAAGCAGCAAAATTCCAGACGAAAGCAAAGCAACGCTCTTATGTAGCGCAAAGCGCCGTTTCTTATCGCTATCATTAGGAAAGGTGGCGCCGCTTTTTGCGGCGACGGAAAGGGCCAGCTATATTCAAGATCGCACTAAGCCGCCAAGGGCACGTGATATGAGCCTGTACGACCAGCATGCATGGTAGCATGCTGAATACGCGAAATGAAAAAGTGCAAAATGAGCCAACGGCAGATGGAGCCATCACCTGCCGCTGGATCGTTTTATCATTTAGGGCGTCGCATAGGTTTCAAACTGACGGGCAGGACCGCCGCATATAGGGCAGCGATCGGGCGGGGGATCGCCAGTCATAAGATGCCCGCAAATGGGACAAACATAGAGCGTCCCCTCGGAAAACCGATCGACATCGGCAGCTTGCTTGAGGAGGGCCGCATGCTCCTTTTCCGCCCGTGCGGCGGCGGTATA
Source organism: uncultured Eubacteriales bacterium (assembly GCA_910586105.1). Classification (GTDB taxonomy): domain Bacteria; phylum Bacillota; class Clostridia; order Oscillospirales; family Butyricicoccaceae; genus QXXE01. The sequence goes on from CAJUGU010000087.1 coordinate 1,443, forward strand.
CGCCTGCTCTGCAAGCGGGAACGCATGCGCGTGCGCATATGCGGCAAGCATAGGGTAAAGGTGTTCATACTCGAACAACTCGCCCGGCACAAAGGTCTCCGCCGAACTGCGGAACGGTTTGGGCTGGTCAAGAATCGCATAAAAATTCTTGGCATGATAATATTCCGAAGCGGCAAGCGCGCGGAACAAATTAGCGATCTGGGCAAAACCCCGACGCTCTGCGCGGTCTGCAAACATCAGGTATTTGAAATGCGCCATCAACTCGCCCTGTACGGTGTCCTGCAATTTCTGATTCAGGATGGTGTCGCTGCGCTCGCACCGATAACAGTCTTCCGGGAGATCGGAAAAGCGATAGTGCAGCTCGTTGCCCGCCATAAAGAAATGGATGACATGATGTTCCACGTCACAGGCGCGGATTTCGTCGGAAACATCCTCGATCATTGCGCCGCCCCCGCCGGTGCAAAGCAGCGGGATCCCATCCACCTCGTCGACAAAACGGGAATGGACGTGACCGCAAAGCAGATATTTGACTTTGCTTCGCCATGGCCTATACGCTTCGCGCAGTCGTGCGGCTTCCTCATCGGAAACGCTGTTTTGAATAAAGTGGTTTGGCACTGGGATATGGAACGCAATCACCGCTTGCCGGACATCCTCGCGCGCAAGCACTTCGGAAAGCAGTTCCAACCCCGCTGCCTCAAACGTGCGGTTGGCGTTGTCCAGCACGACCACCGTGAAGCCGTCCGCTAACAGGGCGTAATTTTTTTGCCCGAAATATTCGGCATATGCGCCGGTGTCATGATTCCCGCGAAGGCTGTAGACCGGATTTTGTGCAAGCGTCTCGGTCAGCTCGCAGATTAGTTGATAATAGTGGGCGGTCCCGGCAGGTACCAGATCGCCTGCGATCAGCGTGATCGCATCCCGCGCGGTTTCTTCGAGAGCTCCTGCGTAAACCTTCATTGGATAGGCGCCCAGTCCTTCACAACCGGGATCCCCGATCACACCCATAGAGCGTACCTGTTCCAACCGGAGCACCCGCCCGGTCACTTTTTGGATTCGATTCATCATGTTGTCCTTTCTGCGCCGGAGGCGGCGCGGGGCTGGGGAGACCGTTTGTCACCGTGCGTGTCAGTGCTCAGCGGTCAGCGCTTCCAGCTCGTCGACCAGCTCCCCGAACTGACGCAGCGCGCTTTCGACCGGCTGCGGGGTGGACATATCAACGCCCGCGCCGCGCAGCAGTGAGACCGGATCCTTTGAGCTGCCGCCGCTCAGGAATTCCAGATAATCCCGCACGGCGGGCTCGCCTTCCTGTAAGATACGCTGTGATAATGCGATCGCCGCCGAAAAACCGGTTGCATATTGGTAAACATAAAAATCATAGTAGAAGTGGGGGATACGCGCCCATTCCAGCGCGATTTGTTCGTCAAGGACGATTCCTTCGCTATAATATTCCCGGTTAAGCGCAGCGTATTTGGCGGAAAGCGATTCCGCCGTCAGCGGCTGTCCCGCGTGGATCTGTTCGCTGCACCAAAGCTCAAACTCCGCAAACAGGGTCTGCCGGTAAAGCGTGGTGCGGAACTGCTCCAGGAAATGGTTGATCAGGTAAGCCTTCCGCTTGGGATCGTCGGTCTTGCTCAGCAGGTAACGCATCAGCAGCGCTTCGTTGCAGGTCGACGCGACCTCGGCAACGAAGATCACATAATTGGCGTATGTGACCGGCTGGGTGCGGTTGGAAAGGCAGGAATGCAGGGAATGGCCCATTTCATGCGCCAGCGTGAACATATCGTCGAGGGTGTCGGTGTAATTCATCAACACATACGGATGCACGCCGTAAACGCTGGCAGAATATGCGCCCGAGCGCTTGCCCTGGTTTTCATAAACATCAATCCAACGGTTTTCAAAGCCTTCGCGCAGCAGGGAAAGGTAATCCTCTCCGAGTGGTCGGAGCGCTTCCAAAATCGTTTGCTGCGCTTCGGCATAAGACACCTGGATATCCTGTCCTGCAACGATGGGAGTGTACAGATCGTAAAAATGCAGTTCGTCAACGTCCAGCAGGCGCTTCCGCAACCGTACATAGCGGTGCATCGCCGGGAACCCGGCGCGCACGGCAGAAATCAGGCTGTGATAGATTTCGGGGGCGACTTCGTTTTCGTCAAGCGCCGCATGAAGTGCGGAATCATAATGGCGCGCATCGGCAAAGAACTGGATCTGACGCATCTGCGCAGCCAGCAGCGCGGCGGAAGTATTGCGGAACTGGGAATAAACGCCGTAAAGCGACTCGAACGCCGAACGGCGAAGGGCGCGGTCAGGCGACTGCATCAACGGTGCATAATTGCCATGGGTGACAGGATGGTTTTCCCCGTTGCGGTCGACGGCGTCCGGGAACGCCAGATCGGCATCGTTGAGGAAGGAAAAAATATCGTTCGGCGATTGCCCGAGCTGTCCGGCTGCGGCCAGCAGCGCTTCCCCTTCGGGGCTAAGCACATGCTCGCGGAGTTTGAGCACGCGGTCGATCAGCAAGCGGTACTGCCCCAGCGCAGGCTCCGCTTGAAAGAAACCTCCCAGCGTGCTTTCCGGGATCGCCAGGATCTCCGGAGTCGAAAAAGCGGCGGCACGGCTGGTATCGACCGCAAGGTTCATGAACAGTGCGCTCATTTCCTGACAGGACGCATTGCGGGTATCCTCGTCGGAACGGCGCTGGGCATAGTTGCCGAGACGGTCGAGCGTTACTGAAAGCGTGTCGCTGTAGCGCAGGAAATCAAGCAGGGATTGGGCGCTGTCGCCCAGATGGCCCTGAAAGGCTTGCAGCTTTTGGGGCGCTTCCTGCGCGGCGGTGAAAGCGGTTCTCCAATCCTCATCCGATGGGAAAACATCGGCAAGGTTCCAGGTATAGCGCGGATCGGCTTCCGCGCGGGTAGGAATATTTGACATGGTGGGTCGCTCCTTTAAAAAGTGGTGATAACCGTTAGTATCGGCGGAGTGTGCCGGACCTTATGCGGATATGCTGAGAATATTATAGCACAGCCGGACGCGGGAAAGAAGCCCTATTTTTGGATCGCGCGGCGGCGCGCGCTTCTTTTGCGGCAGGATTTTTAAAGTTTGGACAAACCAAAATTTCGTAAGGGATTCTGGCCGAATGATGGAAGGGATCGTATACCGTGATTTTGGGTTTGCACAGAATGCGGAAGATCACTGGCCCGTTCGGCTGCGTCGCCCCGGCTGCCGAACCGCCGGAGAATAGGGGTGAAAACTCCGGCGCACTGTGTTATAATAAGTTAGGAAAGGACTGAAGAACAGACTCCGTACCGGAAACGAAAGAGGAGGCTCAAGCCATGAAACAAAAACTGACGCCGGAAGGCCGCGCCGCATTACAGCGGCAGCTCTGCTCGCCAAATAATTTTATAGATCCGGACAGCCAGATCGTTGGGAACATGATCCAATCGAAGGCGGTATATTTCTGGGAGGGCACAGCAATGGAACTTTCCTATGCCAACGGCCTGATGAAAAGCGGCATTGAGACCTTGCGCCCGGAACCCGGCTGGGAGGTGCAGACCGCGGCGATGCTGCTGACTGCCGATCAGGCTTCTGGCGCGGCCTTATCTCTGGAAATGGTGGAAGAACTGACCGACCTTGTGTTAGATAGCCTGCCGAACCCGGCGTTCACCTGCGGCACGGCATTTGCCGACTTGGATATCGGCGCGCTGCGGCTGGTATTGGCGACGGCGGAAGCCCCCGTGCGCGCCCCCGAAGGGCTGACCCGTATGACCTTAGGGACCTTAACGCTATGGGTCGGCGGTTCCCGCCTCGAACGGGAGGAGATGCTGCGGCAATTCATGACCGGTACCGAATTCGCGGAAGCGCTCACCACAGCGATCCTGGACGACGGGCTGACGGAATTCCGGGAGCATTGGAAGGAAGCGCCCAGCCTGTCGATCAGCGAACTGCAAACGATCGACGGCAAATCGATGTCTTCGGAAGAACTGTCCGACCTGCTGCTGTACCGTTACCACAACGACTTACCGACCGAATTAGGGATGCGCTATATCCCGGAATTCCTTGGCAGATGGTTCCCGCTGGATCGGATGCAGTCGGAAACGCTGTAACGCAACTGCAAACATACCGCAAAGGAGGATCGCACGGATGGGCGTGTTTTTACATACGGTGCTTTTCCCGGGCGGGGAGGCGCGGGACTGCCGGGAGGCCGTCCAAACGGCGGCGTGGATGCCGCAGCTGAATATGGAATTGGACGGATGTCATTGGGAAAGCTATGACAAAGGCCCGGCGGTATTGCTTAATGACGACTGCTGCGGCTTTGAAGAGCTGGCGGAACGGTTATCCGGCCTGCTGCCCGGCCCGGTGATGGTGCTGTACATCTACGATGACGATTACTGGGGCTACTTCCTCTGGAAAACGGGGAAAGAACTGGATCGCTTCGCCAGCCGCACGGATGTTTTTGAGGAAGGGATACCGCCTTACCGGATCGGGGATGCACAGACGGTGGCGCGTTGTTTCGGCGTGCAGCCGGAATGCATCGCGCGTTATCTGATCCCATGGGATGGGGAAACGGCGGACGAATATGCATATGAAAGCGACCGTGCGGCGATCGGCGACAGCTGGCAGTTGGCGGACTTCATGGGAGCGCTCGGTTTCGATTTCGACCGGCTGACGCCCTCGGAGCCGGAGGAAGAAACGGAGGCGGAACAGGGGGCGGAGTCCGTTTCACCCATGGCGGCAGACCTACCGGCTGCGGGACGTGAAGCCGTCCCGTCCGCTGCGTCGTCTCCCTTGCCGGAAACGGAACCGGCGGTGTATCGCCGCAGGGGGGCCCTGCCGGCCGACACCCCGGTTTTTCCGGATGCCTTGAACGATTTGGATTATGTAAAACGGCGCGCGGAAGAAGCGGCGGACATTGCCGGCGAAACCGTCCGGCGGTTCTGCGAAGAACAATATCAAAGCGCGCTGACGGGCTTGAATACGGATATCCAAGCCCATCCAGAGCGGGCGGCGCTCTATCTCATGCGGGCGTTTTGCTGGGATCGTTTGGACAGACTGAACCGCGGCAGGAGCCATAAACCCGAGATCGACCGCGACCTGTCCCGTGCGTTGGAATTGGAGCCGGATAACATCATGGTACTTCGCGCCCGGTGCCCGGTCACGGCGACGACCAACCGTTATAAACGCCATATCGGCGACCTGAGCCGTCTGATTGAGCTTGACCCGGGAAATGGGGACTTCCATCTGGTCAGCCGTGCCTATCGATATCATTGGGTGGGGAACGATGACGCCGCTCGAGCCGATTTGGAAGAAGTCCTCCGGCACGGCAGGATTTGGACGGTCGACTTGATCTACCTTTGCCGGGAGTTTGCAATGCCCGGATTTTAACGCAGACAGGCCGTGGGGACGGACAATGAACTGCCTGTCCTCCGATCGGGATGGACGCGGGCCGGTTCGCCTTTTGCATGGGGCGAGAGAACGATCGAAACGGAGCGTTCCGGAGAACCGTGATCCGGGTGTATGGTGCAAGATTCGAGCCCGGGGGACGTGTGATCCGGGTGTGTGGTACACGATTTGAGCGCGGGGACGCGTGATCCGGGTGTCCGGTAAATGATCCGTGTTCGAGGACGCCGTCCGGATAAAAGGAAAACCGGTACGCACAAGCTGCGGCGTGGATCCGTCGCGGAAATGCATACATACAGACTTGAAAAAAGCCAGCGGGCGAATCTGCTGGCTTTTTTCGCGTTGAGTGACGGCGGAACGGACGGCTTCCCGAAATCGGCGGCGCGATTCACTCTTCCTTTTTGATTTGCGACAGATAGCGGTAAACGCTCGCCTGCGAGCAATGCAGGGCGTCGGCTACGTCCTTCACCGCGCCTTTCAGCAGGAAGATCCCGCCCGCTTCCAGGGATGCGATAATATCGATCCGTTCCTCCGGCGTCAGCCGGTCCGCCGTTACGCCGAGCCGTTCCAGTTCGCGGCTGACCGCGTCCCCCGCGACTGCTTCAATGGAATTGTGAAAGCTCTCGGTCTCGGAGGGCATTGCCGGCGCAAGGGTGACCAACGGCAGGCTTGGCCCGCCCAGCTCGTCCTGCACGAACCGGTCCGGATGGCACAGCCGCTGGATCGAAAGCCCGACCTCGCGATAACGGCTGTCGTCAAAGTTGATGCACAGCATCCCAATGAGCTTTCCGTTATGCTTGATAAAAAACGTGCTGGAACGCAGCGTCCGCCCGGTCGCGGATACCCCCCGGTAATGCAGGCGGTAATCCTGCGTATCATAGCTTTTATCCATCAGGATCTTGAGCGCGACGTTGGTCAGCGGCGCGCCGACCTCCCGTCCGCTGATATAACCGTTGGCGATCGCCACGATCGAGCGGTTCTTATCCGTCAGATCGTGCAGGGCGATCTCGTAATCGGGCCCAAGGGTGTGGCCTAGAAACTCGGTCAGGCGGATATATTGCTGGAGCAAAGGGTTTGCCATAACGGTACCTCATTTCTTCCGTGAGTATACGGTTTTTTACAGAGAAAACGTTTACACCCGATTATAGGCCAGCTTTCCCGAAATAGTCAAGCAGTTTCTGAGCGATCGGCACGAACTGCGGCTGCCGCACGCCCTGCAGGAACCGGACGCCCTTCTTCGGCAGGCTCTGGAACTTCCCAAAGCTCTGCAGAACCTCCTCCTGATACGCCGCGTTCCCTTCCTCGCGGCGGAAGGCGGCGATCAGCGCGTCGACGTCGCCCGGTTCCTGCCACATAAACTGCCAGCCCTCCCGGGTCCAGCCCATGGACAGGTCGTGATAAAAATGTTCCATCCAATCCAGAAAGTTCGCGCAGCCCTTCGCCCAGCGCGGCGCGCAGCCGCCATCCCAATCCAGATAGACGATCCGGCCGCGCTGCTCGCCAGTCACGATCAAATATGCAATAAAGGTCATGTCGGCCGCGCAAAGGTCGAGCGTCCCGTCCTCCCGCATCTTGTGCGAGCCGCAGGCCGTTTCCCACTCCTCCTCGCTCATGAAGCGGGAAAGCTGCTCGGAGGGGCGGCGCATACTATCCAGGTATGCTTGAAACTTCCGCTCGTTGTTCGCAAGCACCCGCTTCTGTACCTCGGGCGGGTCATTCCGGAAAATATCCGGCAGGGGAGCGGGCTGCAGTGGGAATTCGCACAGGCGGTCGCCGGGACACGCGCCGCCGTTGCCGACCTGCGTAATGTAATAGACATACTCGTCTGGCAGTTCAAGCCGGTTTTCAGCCTCCCAGCGCTCGACCGCGTCCGGCGCAACGGTCGGCCCCATCTGCCAATGGTGGTGGTGTTTTGCATAATGATCGTCCGCGTGCGCGGGATCGTTTGCGATCTCTTCCCATAAATTCCGAATCCGCCGGCACTGGGCCAGCAGCGCAGGGTCGTCCAAACGACGCATCCGAACTCACTCCCTTGTCTGTTTTTGCGGATAAGCATTCCTTATTATAGCATAATTTTCGCAAAAGGAAACGGTCAAACCGAAAATTTGCGAAAATCCGTCTGAGAAAACCAGCCGTTTTTCTCGGCAGCCCTGTCGGCAGCGGGGATGATTTCCTATATTATACCGGAAAATTCCTGAAAATGGTAGGCGCGGTTGAAAATAATTTATCACAATTAAAAAGCCTTTGCATTGTATAAACTGCTAAGATTGTAAGTAATGTTGCATCAAAGCGGGACGTTTGAATTGTTGAATCGTACAAAATGACGAAAATCTCCGAAAAACTGGTTGACAAAACGTTCGCATGATGATAAATTTATCTCATACAGAAAAGGAGGCGAACCGGATGAAACAAGTCATCAATACGGAGCACGCTCCCGCGGCGATCGGCCCCTATGTGCAGGGCGTTGAAGCCGCCGGGCTGGTGTTCACCTCGGGTCAGCTGCCGATCGACCCCGCAACGGGCGCATTCCCGGATGGGATCGAAGCGCAGACCCGCCAGTCGCTGAAAAACGTCAAGGCGATCCTCGCCGAGGCTGGCGTGGGGATGGACCGTATCGTCAAGACCACGGTCTTCCTGAGCGACATGGAAAATTTTGCCGCGATGAATGGCGTTTACGCTGAGTTTTTCGGCGAAGGCGGCTGTCCGGCACGCTCGGCGGTCGAGGTCGCAAGGCTCCCCAAGGATGCGCTTGTCGAGATTGAGGCCGTCGCGGTGAAGTGACCGCTCTTTTCCCGCAACCCATAATACTGTCCGCCAGCCGCCGTACCGGCGGTGACCGGGGTATCCAAAATCCAATCGAAACAACCTTATGTGAAAATGGAGGAAGAAAGTATTATGAACAACTATCCGCTGAACGTTGATACCCCCCGCTCCCTGTCTTACGTCAAGCGCAATATCCCGGCTGTCACCGTAGAGCAGCGCGAGCGCGCGCTGAAGGCGACCCACTATAACGAGTTCGCATTCCCTGCGGGGATGTTGACCGTCGATATGCTGTCCGACTCCGGCACCACCGCCATGACCGACGTGCAGTGGTCCTCGATGTTCCTGGGCGACGAATCCTACGGCCGCAACAAGGGCTATTACGTCCTGCTCGACGCCTTCCGCGATATCTTTGAGCGCGGCGGCGAAAAGAACTGGAAGAAGTCCATCGACCTCGTCCGCACCGACTGTCAGGACATCGATAAGATGATGGATGAGCTTTACCTCTGCGAGTATGAGGGCGGCCTGTTCAACGGCGGCGCGGCGCAGCTCGAACGTCCGAACACCTTTATTATCCAGCAGGGCCGCGCGGCGGAATCCGTGCTGTTCGAGATCGTGAAGAAGATCATGGCAGAGCGGCACCCGGGCAAGGTATTCACGTTCCCGTCCAACGGACACTTTGATACCACCGAAGGCAACATCAAGCAGCTCGGTTCCATCCCGCGCAACCTGTACAACAAGGAACTGCTGTGGGAAGTGCCCGAGGGCGGCAAGTACGAAAAGAACCCCTTCAAGGGCGATATGGATATCGCAAAGCTGGTCGAGCTGATCGAAGCGGTCGGCCCCGAAAACGTCCCGCTGATCTACACCACCATCACCAACAACACCGTATGCGGCCAGGCCGTTTCGATGAAGTCCATCCGCGAGACCGCGAAGGTCGCCGAGAAGTATGATATCCCGTTCATGTTCGACGTTGCCCGCTGGGCCGAGAACTGCTACTTCATCAAGATGAACGAGGAAGGCTACGCCGACAAGTCGATCGCCGAAATCGCGACCGAAATGTTCTCCTACTGTGACGGCTTCACGATGTCCGCGAAGAAGAACGGCCACTCCAACATGGGCGGTATGCTCGCGTTCCGCGACAAGGGCCGCTTCTGGCGTAAGTTCTCCGACTTCAACGAAGACGGCTCCATCAAGATGGACGTAGGCGTCCGCCTGAAGGTCAAGCAGATTTCCAGCTACGGCAACGACTCCTACGGCGGCATGTCCGGCCGTGATATCATGGCGCTGGCAGCCGGTATGTACGAGGAATGCAACTTCTACTACCAGCAGGAGCGCGTAGAGCAGTGCGAATACCTCGCGCAGGGCTTCTACAAGGCGGGCGTCAAGGGCGTCGTCCTTCCGGCAGGCGGTCACGGCGTATACATCAATATGGATGAATTCTTTGACGGCAAACGCGGCCACGATACCTTCGCAGGCCAGGGCTTCAGCCTGGAGCTGATCCGCCGTTACGGCATCCGTACCTCGGAACTGGGCGACTATTCGATGGAATACGACCTCAAGACCCCCGAGCAGCAGGCTGAGGTCTGCAACGTTGTCCGCTTCGCGGTCAACCGCAGCCAGCTTTCCAAGGAGCACATGGATTATGTGATCGCGGCGGTCAAGGCGCTCTATGAAGACCGCGAGTCCATTCCGAACGTCCGCATCGTTGCGGGCCGGACGCTGCCGATGCGCCACTTCCACGCGTTCCTCGAAACCTATCCGAACGAATGATCGAACCTGAACAATACAGCGTGACCCGCACCACGTGGAAAGTGCGCGGCTCATGAACCGGTAAATCGCGCCCGCAGAACAATTAAAAAGCTCTGCGGGCGCTTTTTTCGAGACGTATTCGGAAAAATTTCCCACATATGGGCCGCGCGCCCGTTTTCGCGGCGGCGCTGTATCAGAAGGATATCGGCTCTCTCCAAGAAAAAGGGGTGTAATCTATGAGTAAAACTACAGAGACCCGCGACGGGTTCCAAAGCAAGTGGGGCTTTATCCTCGCCTGTATCGGCTCGGCCGTCGGTATGGGCAATATTTGGCGTTTCCCGATCATGGTGCATAAATACGGCGGTATGACCTTCCTGCTCCCGTACTTCCTGTTCGTGATCCTGATCGGCTCGACCGGCGTGATCGAAGAATTCGCGCTGGGCCGCCGCGCAAGCGCGGGTCCGGTCGGCGCGTTCGGTATGTGTACCGAAGAGCGCACCGGCAAGCGTTCCACCGGCGAAGCGATCGGCGCGATTCCGATCATCGGCGCTATGATGCTGGCGATCGGCTACACGGTCGTACTCGGCTGGATCTTCAAGTATACGTTCATGAGCATTTCCGGCGGGCTGTTCGCGCTCGGTACGGACATGGGCTCGATCGGCGGCGCGTTCGGCGCGACGGCTCCGGAAGCGGATACGCTGTTCGGCGCGATTGGCATGATGTTCCAAAACGGCATTTTCGGCATCGGCAACGGGATCTGGCAGATCGTCGGCCTGGTAGTCGCCCTGGTTATTATGGCGCTCGGCGTTGCAGGCGGTATCGAAAAGGCGAACAAGATCATGATGCCCGTCCTGTTTTTCCTGTTCCTCGGCCTCGGCGTTTATATCTGCACGCTGAACGGTTCCTCCGAAGGCTATAAGTACATCTTCACCCTGAACCTGGCCGGTCTCAAAAGCGTTGAGGTCTGGGTGTACGCGTTCGGCCAGGCGTTCTTCTCGCTGTCGATCGCGGGCAACGGCTCGGTCATTTACGGCTCGTATCTGGGCAAGGGCGAGGATATCCCGAACTCTGCGCGCAACGTGGCGCTGTTTGACACGTTGGCGGCACTGCTGGCAGCATTCGTTATCATCCCCGCAATGGCAGTTATGCTGGGCGAAGGGATCAACGACGTCAGCGGCGGCCCCGGCCTGATGTTCGTCTATCTGGTCAACGTATTCAACGGCATGCCCGGCGGGCGCATCGTCGGCATGGTCTTCTTTATCTGCGTCCTGTTCGCGGGCGTCAGCTCGATCATCAATCTGTATGAAGCGCCGGTGGCGTTCCTTCAGGAAAAATTCCGGTTTGGACGCCTCCCTGCGGTTGCGACGATCGGCGTGATCGGCTGTATCGTTTCGATCCTCATCCAACCGTGGACCTCGCAGTGGATGGACGTTGTTTCGATCTACATCTGCCCGTTGGGCGCTATGCTCGCAGGCATCATGTTCTTCTGGCTGCTCAAGCAGAGCACCGCGCTCTCCGCAGTCAATGAAGGCGCTAAAAAGCCGATCGGCGGTTGGTTCTATCCGCTGGGCAAGTACCTGTTCGTGCCGCTGGCGTTTATCGCGCTGGTCGCTGGCGCGATCTATGGCGGTATCGGCTGATTCCCATTTGCCAACATCAATTTCTCCCTTACCTTGCGTTACGCCTGTCTCGGGTCTTCCCGATGGCAGGCGTTTCGCGATTTTTGGGCTAGTGCAGCATTGCTTAAATTATAATGAATAAAGGTTGCTTTTTATTGTAGTCGGTGCATAATAGTTCTATCATTAAAGAATGGATGGGTTATTATGCGAAGGAAAACAATTGATACGATCCCGGCTTTATCTGATGCCATGAAAAGCATAGGTGTTAGTCAGCAAATAGGTCGGTAAGATTATATGTCCAGTAGGCCAGTTACCCTTACAGCCCTGTTGCTATGGTAATAATCAGTACCTGTCACCGTCAGAACCGCACTGATCAGTCGCCTGATGATACCTTCTGAATTTCGATAGGCCGTTGAAAAGAGTGCATTATAGCGGTTGATATACTTGCTTGCCACACCGCGGTAGAACACATACCGCTGCTTAATGAAACTGTGGAACCCATTTACCGTATTCAGATTGTAGAAACAGGTATCTTCCGCACCGGGGACATTGCAGACCCTGACAATGCAGTTCGCAATCCCCGGAAGTGCCTGATAGCTGCGCAGTCTGTCGAAACGAGCGAGGGTACCGTCCGCAATATGACCCTGGAATATGCTAAGCAGTTCCTTTGCACAGGAGACCGCCGAAAATTCTGTGTAAACGACAAGATTAGACAGTATGGAAAAGCACGACAGAGTCAAGAATTGGAATAAAAACCAATACGAGAAGGAGTCGAAAAACCATGCAGTCAGCGCCACAGAATTTATTGAAGGAATACGTTGCAAGCCAAAACTTCACCAGTACAGAGGATATTATGGAAGCAATGAAAACCATGTTCCGAGGTGTGATCGAATAGGTAATAGAAGCCGAAATCGATGAAGAGTCAGGTCGGACACGCTATCAGAACTGGGATCTTGTGCTCAACCAGCTTTCCATTTTGTTTGCCGGTCGGGACGCTGGCTGATCCCTCTTGGCAGGGTTCCCGGAAAGCGGGAGCGGTATTCACGCCGTTCCGGCGCGCATACCACCCCCGCCTTCCGGGTGGTTGGTGACCAAGGGATCAAGCCAGTTCTCTGCCACGTTTATACGTTGCCAATTCCCATTTTGTCGAATTTCGCTTACACAAAATTTTACTCCATGCCCATCAGAAACCGGGATCGTATCAATTGTTTTCCTTCGCATAATAACCCATCCATTCCTTAATGATAGAACTATTATGCACCAACTACACTAAAAAAGCAACACTTATTCATTATAACTTAAGCAGTGCTGTACTAGCTTTACCGCCTGTACCTTGTACTCCTTCTCGTACTTTCTCTGTTCCTTCTTCATTTTGAATACCTTCCTTTCTTCTCATGGTAGACTTCTTTTCCTGTGTGTTGAAGGTGTCAACTTTATTTATACCACATCAGAAATCAGCTGATAAAATTCTTTTTTCACATGGAGCGGGACACCGACAGCAGAAGCCCCCCCTTGACAGCCGCAAGGCCACCGGGGGAGTGTTACGGGATTTTTCATTTCTGATTTGCGATGCTGGCTTTTTTCGAGGATTTTCTCGACCGCTGATAAACCACGGCGGACGCGGACGTTCACGGCGGAAACGGCGGCGGTTGTACGCAAACGGAGGCAGCGGGGCGAAATCCCGTGCGTTTTCATTCAGAACGAAGCGAAACGCCGCATTTTTGCAAAAATCACAGTATTTTCATGGAAAACGTTTGAAAACGAATAAATCGCGAGTGTTTTCGTTCGTTCTGCGTTATTTTCCGGCGTTCTGATGTGTTTTACCATCATTTTCTGGTGAAATGGACGAAAATAAAGAAGTTTTGTGAAAACTCTTGACAATATATATATATATATTTTATAGAAACACTCTTTTACTTTTACCGCTCTTTACTGCCATTAACCGCTGTTATCTCAATAGTTTAAGCAGTAGTTAGAAGTGGAAAACTTTGTGGAAATGTAGATAACTCATCTATTATTCCTATACTAATCCTATACCGATATTCCTATACTTCGTGAAAGGCGGAGAGACATGAATAAAAATACAGACAAGCACCTAAATGAGTTGCTCGAATTAGCCAGAAAATTTCAAAATATGGCGACGGGAACGGCATCGTCTCAACTAATAGTTCACAGCACCAAGCTGACCAGAAAAGGGAATAAGACAATCCTTTATCTGTGCGACGGTGCTGTAGAGGCCTGCCCGAAGACAAGTTGCTACAAAAGAGGCCATGAGTGTCGCCATACAACAGACGCCACCCACGCTCTAAATCCAGAGCCTCGTAACCTTATTCCCGATGAGCAAGGTAATCTGTGGGAGACTTCTCCCGAAAGTTGAAAACGCCATTTCTAAAAGAGAGGAAAAGGAGGAGGCTGCCGTCAACAGTCCCCTCCTTTTGTGTGTTTGGGTGATGTGAGTTTTACCCTCCTTTTGTGTGTTTAAGCGTATCTCGCTATCAGATCTACGACCCGGACATCGTTTGCCTGAGCACTCCCTCTCTTTTAGAAATGGCGTTTTCTCATTTTCATCGAAAAGAGGTGTAAATTATGTTACCAGTTAAAGCCCCAAAGCCTAAAGATTGGACTGATAAAGATCGCTGGATTTGTACGTTAAGATGGCTTGAAGCAACCGCTCACTCTGTCTACAATGGCTGTGATCCTGACTATAAAGGGATCGACTTAGGAGAAAAAGGCGACCCTTGTTTTGGATGTCCTGCTGGCGAACGCTGTCCGGCCTTCTGCGACGAAACTCACTGGAAACGCTACACTGAGTTTTATGCCTTTGAGAACTTCAAAGTCGTCGAACAATTTGCTGGCATTCAGATGGCCGGCATTGATGCTATTCTCAAAGAAATCTGCGATGCAAATTCGGTTAAAGATACTTCTCCGGCATAAGAGGACATTGGCTTGCCATGGGGCAAAGGCTTCTTTCAAGAGTACAGCTATAACCACTTAAAGTGTACGTCAGTTGAAGGTCGGTCTTTGCCCCTAATCTTCCGTAATAGCCACCTGTCACAGTGGCCTGCTTATGGAATCTTGGGCATTCCCCTGAATACGAGACCTCTTTATATTGCGATTGATCGTTGCGAACAATTTTCCATCCCATTGGACATATGCCTCCTGCTGCTCATGTGTGAAGTCCATTATACCATTCCGAGCGTCTGGATTCAAGATATGGGCATACGCCCTCCAGACACCCTATCTTATTTTTTCGATTTCGGTCTTTAGCCACTCGAACTCACGCTGAGTGTAGACTTTCTCGGTAATGTCCGAAATCTTGTGACCGACCATGTACTTGATGGCATATTCGTCTACCCCGGCTTTCTTGGCAGCAGTTACAAAGTGTTTCCGGCCATCGTGCGGACGATGCTCCGGTTTCAACTTCAGCTCATCCCGAACCATGGCGAACCCCTTTTGGTATCGCTGATAGGTCAGCATCGTTGGCTTGCCGCTGCGGCCATCCGTACAAGTGAAAAGGCACTTGCTTCCAGCCTGCTGAGACTCTTTATATTTGCGTTCGACCAAGTGACGTATCTTCGAGTGGATCGGCACGACACGGTTCTCTCCGGCATCCGTCTTCATGCCGCCTTTGAATGTCCACCCCTCCAGGTCAACATTCTCAAGTTCCAGTAATCCGAGCTCCTGCGGTCTCCATCCGGAGTAACACTGAATGAGCATAATATCGACATATCGTTTATCGTCTACATGACTCCAGAGAAGTTCCATCTCTTCATCCGTAAATGACATGTGTTCCTTCTTTACTGTCTGTATCTCTTTGATTGTCTCTTCAGTCAGGTTGAAGGTGCGGGAGTAGTTTCGGTCGACCAGTTCATACTCCAAAGCATAGTCGAGCATTAGGTTGAACAGAGACTTGATCTTGTTTTTCATGCTCGCCGAGGGATGCTGCTCTTTCCCTCGAACCTTGGCCGTTCCCTCCTCCATACAGCCTTTCACATGACGGGCTCGAACATCCATCACCCTCATATCATAGACAGCCGAACAATAGGCCCAAGCCGATGTAACAGCTCGGATGCTACCATCCG
>CAJUGU010000088.1 GCA_910586105.1 uncultured Eubacteriales bacterium
AGGCTTGCAGGTCCAGGGCAGCGCCCTGGTCGCCCGCCACAGCGGGCGAAAGTCCCAGAAGAAAGGAAAGGTACCCAGCTATGTTCAAACTCGGTTTGCTGATCGCCGTCATGTTCGTTTTGCAAACGCTGCTCAGCGCCATCCAGATGCGGCACTTTACCCGCGAATTTATGGCGCTGCGCCGTCAGGGCAAAGTCGCCTGCGGCCGGCGCGCCGGCGGCTTCCACGCCGGAGCCATCGTCATGTTCCTGCTCGACGAAAACGGCTGCATCCGTCAGGGCCGGATGCTCATGGGCGTCACCTGCTTCGCCCGCGTTCGCCCCCTCCCCGGGTTTGAAGGCAAATTCGTCGGCTCCCTCTCCGATTCCGACCTGCCCCGCCACGGCAGGAATCTCCGCCGCGCCATCCTCGACGCGCGGGATACCTATAACAAAGTCATGGCTGGCGAAGCCGTCCCCGAGCCTCCCTCCCCCTTCCAGAAAGCAGGCCGCGCGCTGGCAGAGCTTGGGAAGGGCTGACCCCTCCCCCAGCCGTCCCTGCGGCGGTACGGGTCCGGGCTGGATCCCGATTCCACGCGGCGGATAACCATTCACTCAAATACTCAGAAAGGTGGATCTTTTATGGATTTTATCGTAAATCTTGCCTCCGGCTTTATGAACCTTTTTACCCTCGGCGGCGAACAGTTCATGATCTGGGTGACCGGCATCATCCCGACCATCGTCATGCTGCTCGTCCTTATGAACGCCATCATGGCCATCGCCGGGGAAGCGACCGTCTCCCGCATCGCCAAAGTCTGCACCGGCAACCCCATCCTCCGTTACGCCGTGCTCCCCTTCGTCAGCGCCTTTATGCTTGGCAACCCCATGGCGCTTTCCATCGGCAAATTTATGCCCGAATTCTACAAGCCCGCATATTACGCTTCGGCAACCTATCACTGCCACACCAATAACGGCATTTTTCCGCACATCAACGCCTCCGAGCTCTTTATCTGGCTCGGCATCGCCAACGGCATCACCGCCCTCGGCCTGGATACTGCGCCCCTCGCCGTCCGTTACCTGCTCGTCGGCATCGTCGCAAACTTCATCTCCGGCTGGTCGACCGAATTCACCACCCGCTTTGTCGAAAAACAGCAGGGCGTGACCCTCAGCCGCGAATTTAAGATCGCAAAATAAAGACCGCGGGATGTTTGGACCCCCCGCAGGAAACCGAGTTTACAGGAGGAAACATACCATGGCAGAATATCGTTCCATCCGCGTCGAACGCGGCGCAGGCGGCTTCGGCGGCCCGCTCGTGATCACCCCGACCGCGCAGCGCAATAAAGTTATGTACATCACCGGCGGCGGCGCAGAGCCCGAATGCCTGCAAAAAATCGTCGAACTGACCGGCCTGACCCCGGTCAACGGCTTCAAGACCAATTGCCCCGAAGAGGAGCTGGCTCTCGTCATCATCGACTGCGGCGGCACCCTGCGCTGCGGCATCTATCCGAAAAAACGCATCCCGACGATCAACGTCATGCCGGTCGGCAAATCCGGCCCCATGGCGCAGTTCATCACCGAGGATATCTACGTCTCCGCCGTCACCTCCGCCCAGGTCTCTCCGGCGGACGGCTCCGCGGCCCCCGCGCCCGCCCCCGCTCCGGCGGCGCAGTCCGACAAGCCGAAGTTCTCCGCCGACAGTAAAGTCTCCGAAACCCTCGCCCGGCAGGAAAACAAATCGATCATCACCGTCATCGGCCTCGGCGCGGGCAAGGTCGTCAACACCTTCTATCAGGCCGCCCGCGACGCGATCCAGACCTGTATTACGACCCTCCTGCCCTTCATGGCCTTCGTCTCCATGCTGATCGGCATCATCAACGGTTCCGGCTTCGGCAACGCCTTCGCCTCCATCCTCACCCCGCTCGCGGGCAACATCTTCGGGCTGGTCGCGCTCGGCGTGGTCTGCTCCATCCCCGGCCTGTCGGCGCTCCTCGGCCCCGGCGCGGTCATTGCCCAGATCGTCGGTACCCTCGTCGGCGCGGAGATCGGCAAGGGCAACATCGCCCCGCAGCTCGCCCTCCCGGCGCTCTTCGCGATCAACTGCCAGGGCGCATGCGACTTTATCCCCGTCGGCCTGGGCCTCGCCGAAGCCGAGACCGAAACGATCGAGGTCGGCGTCGTATCCGTCATGTATTCCCGTTTCCTGACCGGCTGGCTCCGCGTCCTGCTGGCTTACGCCGCGAGCTTCGGCCTGTACGCATGATCCCTCCCGGCTCCGCCGGGATCCCCCACCACATTTCAACCAGGAGGTTCTTCACCATGAAGATCATTTATGAAAACAAGGTCAAGGCGCTTGGCAGCTGCGTCGACGAATTCCAGGACGCCGGTTTCTTCATCCTCTTCGGAGACAGCGCGCCCGAGGAACTGCGCGACTACTGCTATTCGATCGACGTCAACCCGATCGACGGCACGATCGCCCCCGGGCAGATCCTGCGCGTCGGCGGCAGCGAATACCGCATCACCGCCGTCGGCGAGGAAGCCCCCGTCACCCTCGCCGGGCTGGGGCACTGCACCATAAACTTCAGCGGGCAGACGGAGGTCGAAATGCTTGGCACGATCTATGTCGAAAGCAAGCCCATGCCGGACGTCTCGGTCGGCGCCGTCATTCAAATCATTGAGCCGTAAACCGGCGGGAGGGACGACCATATGCTTACTTTAAATTATCAGAACGCGGGACTTCGCCCGCATGAGCTGGAAGCCGTGCGCCCGCTCGTCGGCGCGGCCTTCCGGACGCTGGCCGACCGCACCGGCCTTGGCCGCGAAATGCTCGGCTGGCACGACCTGCCGGACGCCTACGACCGCGAGGAATTCGCCCGCATCCAGCGCGCGGCGAAGAAGATCCAACAGCAAAGCGAGGTGCTCGTCGCGATCGGCATCGGCGGCAGCTATCTCGGCGCGCGGGCGGGGCTTGAATTCGTGAAAGGCCCCTTCGGAAACCGGCTGCGCCAGGGCGATGGGGTCGAGGTCTATTTTGCGGGCAGCAACCTCAGCCCCGATTATACGCAGGACATCCTGGACATCATCGGCGACCGTGATTTTTCGGTCAACGTGATCTCGAAATCGGGCACGACCACCGAGCCTGCCGCCGCCTTCCGGATCTTCAAGGCCAAGCTGGAAGAAAAGTATGGCAAGGCGGGCGCGCGGGAACGCATTTACGCGACGACCGACGCGAAAAAAGGCGCGCTGCGCGGGCTTGCGGAAGCGGAAGGGTACGAGACCTTCGTCGTGCCGGACAACATCGGCGGGCGGTTCTCCTGCCTGAGCGCGGTCGGGCTGCTGCCGATGGCGGCGGGCGGCATGGAGATCGAACGCGTCATGCAGGGCTGCGCGGACGCCTGCGCCCGTTATCGCGAACCCGAACTGTTGGAAAACGACGCGATGCTGTACGCCGCGCTGCGGTTCATCCTGTACACTCGCGGGAAAACCGTGGAGATCCTCGCAAGCTATGAGCCTGCGCTGACCATGTTCGGCGAGTGGTACAAACAGCTGATGGCCGAATCGGAGGGCAAGGAGCACAAGGGATTGTTCCCCGTCTCGGCCAACTTCACAACCGACCTGCATTCGATCGGGCAATTCATCCAGGACGGCTCCCGGACGATGTTCGAGACCGTGCTTTGGGTCAAAAACGCCCGGCACGCCGTCGCGGTGCCGCACGACCCGGCGAACGTGGACGGGCTGAACTTCGCCTCCGGAATGGACCTTCAGCAGATGAATGAAAAGGCGATGCTCGGCACGCTGCTTGCGCACGTCGACGGCGGCGCGCCCAACCTCGTCCTCACCATCGAACGCCGGGACGACTACGCCTTCGGCGAACTGGTGTACTTTTTCTGGAAAAGCCTTGCGGTCTCGGGCTACCTGCTCGGCGTGAACCCGTTTGACCAGCCGGGCGTGGAAGCCTACAAGAAAAATATGTTCGCGCTGCTGGGCAAGCCGGGCTATGAAGGCGCAAAGGCCGCGCTGGAAGAACGGCTGAAAGCGTTATAAGGCACGGAAACAGGCCCCGCGCAAGCCGCGCAAAACCGCCGGAGGGGCGATCCCTACGGCGGTTTTTTGTCCGGATGGCGGCGCATTGGCAGATCGGGGCTTGCGCCCGCCTGCGGGAAGGTGTATAATCCCTTTGGTAAAATATTTTAGAAAAGTCGAGGGCGCCCCATGAATACCACCAAAGAACGCATCTTTACCCTGCTGCGCAGGCGGGGCGAAGCCACCCGGCAGGAGATCGCCGCCGCGCTGGCGCTCAGCATGCCGACCACCCTGCAAAGCATCTCCGAGCTGCTCGACGCCGGGCTGCTGGAGGAATGCGGGGCCGCCGAATCGAGCGGCGGCCGGAAACCCAAAAAGCTCGGCCTCCGCCGGGATGCCGGCTGCGCCCTCGGCATTGATATCGGGCTGCACGAGGTCTCGCTGGCCGCTGCCGACCTGCTTGGCGGCGTCCTTTGCCGCAAGTCCATCCCGACCACCTTCCGCGACGACGCCGAATGGTATGCCGCGCTCGGGAAGGCGGTTTCCGCCTTCCTGCGGGAGCATTCCCTTGCGCCCGAACGCCTGTTAGGCGCGGGGTTGTCCTTCCCCGGCATCCTGGACGGGGAGCAGATCGTGCGTTCCCATATTTTCGGCCTGCATCATGTCAGCCTGGACCGCTTCCGCCGGTGCATTCCCTTCCCGCTCACCGCCGAAAACGACGCGAACTGCGCCTGTTATGCCGACCATGCGGGACGCGGCGACCACGCGTTCCTGTCGCTGAACGCCTCGGTCGGGGGCGCTGTCATGTACGGCGGCAGGCTGCTGGCCGGGGAACACTTCCAGGCGGGCGAAATCGGGCATATGGTGCTGGTACCGGACGGCGCGCCCTGTTATTGCGGCAAGCTGGGCTGCGCGGACGCCTACCTGTCGCCGCGCGCCCTCGCCGGGGACCGCCCGCTGGCGGGGTTTTTCCGCAGCGCCCAAGCCGGGAACGCGGAAGACGCCGCCGCGCTCGACCGTTATCTGGACCGCCTTGCGCTGCTGCTGACCAACCTGCGGATGCTGCTGGATCTGGAACTGGTGATCGGCGGGCAGGTCAGCGCGTATTTGCAGCCGTGGCTCCCGATGTTATTTGAAAAAATGGAACGGCTCGACCGTTTCGCACGCGATATCGATTATGTTTCGCTCAGCCGCTGGCAGGAAAACGCCTGCGCGGCGGGCGCGGCCGAACTGGCGCTCGAAGCCTTTGGGGCCCGGGTGCTGGAGGGGCCGGAAAGGAGAAGGTCATGAAAAAAGGTGCAATTTTCGATATGGACGGGCTGCTTTTCGATACCGAACGGCTTTACCGCGACAGCGGGCGGGAAATGGCGGCGCGGTTCGGGCAGACGTTCAACCCCCGGTTCGGCCCCGCCCTGTGCGGCACCAGCGGGCAGCGTTCGCTGGAAGTGATCCGCGAGCATTACCCGGCGGTCGATCCGGAAGCGTTCCTGGCCGCGATCGTTGAAGGCGTCCAGCAGCGGCTAAAGGAGAGCGTGCCGGTCAAACCGGGGGCGGTCGAGCTGCTGGCCTTTTTGCAGGAACGGGGCGTGAAGCTCGCCGTGGCAAGCAGCAGCATCCGGGAAATGGTCGTCGGGAATCTGGAACGCGCCGGAGTAGCGGCGTATTTCAGCGTCGTTGCCAGCGGGCAGGACGTGGAACGCGGCAAACCCGAACCGGATATTTTCCTGCTGGCGGCAAAGCGGCTCGGCCTTGCGCCCGGGGACTGCTATGTGTTCGAGGATGGGATCAACGGCTGTCATGCCGGATTGGCGGCGGGCTGCAAAACGGTGATGGTGCCCGACCTCACGCCGCCGACGGACGAGCTGCGGGAGCGCTGCGCGGCGGTCTGCGCCAGCTTGTTCGAGGTACGCGGCCGCATCGCGGCGGGGACGCTCTGAGCGGCAAAAAAAATTGGCTGCGCAGCCGGCCAGAACCCTTCTCATTCCCGATAAAATGATGTATAATGGAGCATAGCGAAGCCGGCCGGGCGCGTTCCCCACGACCGGATCCGGAGATAGGAGGACAGACCGCATGGAAGAAAGCAGGCTTGCCGCAGCATACCCCTTTTGGGAGCGGCTGACGGAGGAAGAAAAAGCAGCCCTTTTGCGCGGCTGCGTGGAGATTTCCTATCCCAAGGGGACGCATGTCCATCGTTCCGACATGCTTTGCAAAGGCGCGATCTTCGTCCTTTCCGGAACACTGCGGGCATACATCGTTTCCGAAGAAGGGCGGGAGGTCACGCTGTTCCGCATCCATGCAAACGAGACCTGCGTCCTGTCGGCCTCCTGCCTGTTGGATTCGATCCAGTTCGATATCCTGATCGAAGCCGTGGAAGCGGTGCAGGCGATCGTGATCCCGGCCGGGCTGCTGCAGCCGGTCATGGAGCAAAACCCATATGTCGGCCTATACCTGTACCGGCAGGCGACCGAACGCTTTTCGGATGTCATGTGGATGATGCAGCAGATCCTGTTCATGGGGGTCGACCGCCGCGTCGCGATCTTCCTATGGGATCAGCTTGCCCGGCAAGGACGGACGACGCTGCACATGACCCAGGACGAGATTGCCCGGAATATCGGCAGCGCCCGGGAAGTGGTTTCCAAGGTGCTGAAATACCTGTCGGAGGAAGGGATCGTCGCGCTCCATCGCGGGAAGGTCGAGATCCTGGACAAAGCCCGGCTGAAAAAATTATTATGATCCGCAATGTGACTGGGTCACATACACCGCCGATCCTTTTTGATAAAATGGGAACATCAAAGAGGAACGGCGGTGTGTTTTTATGAAACCAACCATTACCTTAAACCCGGATACAGCGATCGTAAAAGCGGTGCGGGAAGGCTTACAGCAAACGGGCGGTTATTGCCCCTGCCGTTTGGAGCGGACCGAGGAAAACCGGTGCATGTGCCAGGAATTCCGCGACCAGCTGGCGGACCCGGCCTATGAAGGATACTGCCATTGCATGCTGTATTATAAATCGTATCAAAAGGAAGGAGATCCAAAATGAAACAGACGACACGCGCAAACTTTGCGCAGGAAGTATTCCAGTCGGAGCTCCCCGTGCTGGCGGATTTTTATGCGGACTGGTGCGCCCCCTGCCGGATGCTGGGGCCGACCATCCATCAACTGGCGGAGGAACGGGAGGGCGCGCTCAAGGTCGTGCAGGTGAACGTTTCGCAGGATCCCGAACTGGCCGCGGCCTTCGGGGTGGAAAGCATCCCGACCCTGATATATTTTCAGGGCGGGAAGGTCAAAGGGAAAAGCGTCGGCCTGATCCAAAAGGACGCGCTGGAAGAAAAACTGCGCGCATGGGAGGGGCATTGAATGGCGTCAAAACGGTATGCGTCCGTCCGCCGTTCGGCCTGTGTGTCCTGCGGGACTTGTGAAGCGGTCTGCCCGAAGCAGGCGGCGGCAGTGATCAACGGCTGCTGGGCAGAGGTCGACAGCGGCGTTTGCGTCGGCTGCGGGCTTTGCGCGAAGGCTTGCCCAGCCAACTGCATTGAATTGTTGGAAAGGCCGGTGACACCGTGAAAAAACATTGGTACCATTATTTATGGATCTGGACGATTGTTTATTTTGCGCTGGGCTTTTTCAACATCCTGTTCGCATGGCTGGGAATGATCGATTTCCTGCTTCCGCTTGGGTTTGCATTGTTCGGCGGGAATAAATGGTTTTGCAACCGTTTGTGCGGACGCGGCCAACTGTTTTTACAGCTGGGCAGCGGGCTGAAATGTTCCCGCGGCAGGCCGACCCCGGCATGGATGTATTCCAAATGGTTCCGGTACGGATTTCTGGCGTTTTTCCTGACGATGTTCGGCAATATGCTGTTTCAGACCTGGCTGGTCGCCGCAGGCGCAGGATCGCTGCGGGAAGCGGTCAAGCTGTTCTGGACCTTCCGCGTCCCGTGGGGCTGGGCGTATACGCCGGGGCTTGTGCCCGATTGGGTCGCGCAATTCAGCTTCGGGTTTTACGGCCTGATGCTGACCGCATTGCTGATCGGATTGATCGTAATGGTATTATTTAAACCGCGCAGCTGGTGCGCCTTCTGCCCGATGGGCACGATGACGCAAGGCATCTGTAAGCTCAAGCATCACGACCGTACATAACCACCCCCAAACGGCCGCAGGAAGCCCACGCTCCCTGCGGCCGTTCCCCGTTTCCGCTCTGCGGCAAAAAGGAACAGGGCTGACGTTCCCGTCAGCCCTGTTCCCCAAAAAGAGAGACTAAAACGAAGGCGTATTTAGCTTAGCAGTGTTCCATGATCGCCTTGACCGCGGCCTTGGTATCGGTCGACGGGAACAGTTCGTACCCGATCCGGCCCGTGTAGCCGCAGGCTTCCAGATGCCGGATGACCTTCGTATAATTGATCTCGCCCGTGCCCGGCTCATGACGGCCCGGCGCGTCCGCGATATGGATATGCCCGAACTGGTCGCCATACTGCGAGATGGTATCGCAGATGCAGCCCTCATTGATCTGCATATGGTACACATCATACAGCAGCTTCAGCCGCGGGGAGCCGATCAGGCGGCAGATCTCCGCGCCCATCTGGGTTGTCGCCAGGAAATTGCCGACGTGGTCGGTCGTGATGTTCAGCGCTTCGAGGTTCAGGTTGATCCCTTCCGCCTCGGCCAGCTTCGCGCACTCGAGCAGCATATCGTACATTGAGCAGAGCTTGACGGTATGCGAAAGGTCGTCGTAATGGTTGACCACGATGCCGCCGTCGCCCAGCGCGTTCGAGTGGATGGTCACGCTCGAAGCGCCGACCTTCTTCGCCGCCGCGATGGACTGCTTCAAGTAGTCCAGGTACTTTTCCTTGTGCGTCGGATCGACCAGCGAATAATCCGCGTCGCCATTGAAGCCGGAAATCGCAATGCCTGCCTTTTCCGCCGCCGCGCGGGTCGCGTCCAGATCGCGGATCCGCCAATCCCAAAATTCGACCGCTTCAAAGCCATCGTCCTTCGCCGCCTGGAACCGGTCCAGCCAATCCAGTTCGGTGTACAGGGTGTCGATGCAAGCGCATTTTCTCAGTGCCATATCATTCTACCTCCGAAATTTTGACGGGGCGGCCTTCCTTCAGCGAGCGTGTCGCGGCAGCTGCCATCAGCACCGGATACAACCCGTCCTCGCCGGTCACGGGCGGCTCCTTGTCGTTCGCGACGGCATCGGCGAACGCCTGCATTTCGCTGACGAACGCGCCGGTATAACGATCCCACATCACCTTATAAGCGGTGCCATAGGTCGTGCCATCCGCAGTGGACAGTACGGCGGTATTCGGGATATCGTTTTCGTTCTGTGCGCAGCCCTCCGAGCCGAAGACCTCGACCCTCTGATCATAACCATACACCGCTTTGCGGCTGTTGTCAATCACGCCGATCGCGCCGTTGGCAAATTTCAGCGTCACGAGCGCCGTATCCACGTCGCCAGCCTCGCCGATGCCCGGGTCGACCAATACCGAGCCAACCGCATGTACCTCGGTGACTTCGGAGCCTGCGAGGAACCGCGCCATATCAAAGTCATGGATCATCATGTCATAGAAGATGCCGCCGGAGACCTTGACATAGGATACCGGGGGCGGCTCCGGGTCACGGGACGAAATTTTAATGATGTTCACCTTGCCGACCTTGCCCGCGCGCACCATATCATAAACGGCGCGGTGGTTGTGATCGAAGCGGCGGCAGAAACCAATCTGCAATTTCACGCCTGCCGTTTTGGCGGCGTCGATCGCTTCATGCACGCGCTTGAGATCGTAATCAATCGGCTTCTCGCAGAAGATATGCTTGCCGGCGTGCGCCGATTCAATGATGTACTTCGCGTGCGTGTCGGTCGACGAGCAGATCAGGACCGCCTCGATCTCCGGGTCGTTCAGGATGTCGTTCGCGTCCTTCGTCGTGTTCGGGATGCCGTACTGCTTTGCGAACGCTTCAGTCTCCGCGTTCATAAACGGGTCGGCGATGGTCTTGATCTCCAATTCGGGGACGAACAGCGAAATGTTTTTGGCGTGTACCTTGCCGATGCGGCCCGCGCCGATGATGCCAACTTTCATGGTTGCAGCTCCTTTATTAAATACAGAATGTGAGAAGTCCAGATGCAAGAAGGGAAAAAGCCTGCCGCGCTGCGGGACATACCGCCTCGCGGGCGGGCTTCTGTTGCTGGGGAAAAAACGAAACGGACAACGGCTGCCGTTTCAGAAACCGTGAAAAAGAGAGATCGCAGGCAAAACGGAGGTGTGAGAAGACCGCCTTGCGAGCGGATTTTTTTGCAGCGTCCCGCTAAGGCAGAAATCGCGGAGCAAAGCGGGGATGTGAGAAGACCGCCTTGCAGGCCGATCCTTGTAGCGCTGCGCAAACGTAGGGATCGTGCGGAAAGCGGCGGTGTGAGAAGACCGCTTTGCGGGCCGATCGTTGCAGCCTTCCGCTGCGGGGTAAGAACCGGGATGTATCGGGTGGATGGTGAGCGCCGCCTGTTAGTTCAGGTAGCTGCTCATACGGTCAATGCGCGCCTGCGCATTCTCGATGGTGATGATCTCCGTGCCGGTGTCGACGAATTCGTCGACCTGCTCGCCCTGAAGCACCTTGACAATGGTTTCGACGGCCTTGTAGCCGATGTCAAAGTTGTTCTGGGCGGCGCTCATGGTCAGGCTGCCGTCCAGAACGGACTGGCAAGCGGAAATCTGGCCGTCGAAGCCCAGGAAGATCGTGTTGGCATAAGCGTCGTTGCCCTGCGCGGTGCGCGCGGCTGCGATCGCCATGTCGTCGTTGTTCGAGCAGATGATCGCGATGCCTTCCGGATACTTGGACATGATCGCTTCCATCGCGGTGACGGCGAGGTCGCCTACGGCGTTTGCATACTGCACTTCGTCGTCCAGAAATTCGCCGCCGGATTCGTTGATGCCTTCGCGGTAGCCGTCCATACGGGCGGTGTTGGTCGCGTCGCCCTGCACGCCGGCGATCTCAATGCACTTGATCTCGGTCCAGCCCGCAGCCTTGGCGGCTTCAACGGCCGCGATCGCGCCCTGCTTGGCGGCTTCCTTGTTGCCGGTGCCGACGAACGAAACGCATTTATCCGATTCGATGCGGGTATCGAACGCTACGACCGGCTTGTTGATGTTCGCGATCTGCGCCGCGACGGCTTCGGACTGGAGGGGGGCGATCAGGTAACCGTCGTAGGATTCGACGGCGAGGTCGGTCTGCACCATGTTCAGCTGTTCCTCATACAGGGTTTCCGCCGGGGGGCCCTTGATGGAGAGCTTGACGAGGTCGGGGTGCTCCTCCTGATAGGCTTCCGCGCCCGCCTGGACGAGCTGCCAGAACTCGGCGGAGTTGGTCTTGAGGATCATGCTGATCTCAAAGGGGCCGTCCGCCGGGGCGCCGCCCGCATCGGATTCCGGCGCGCTGTCGGACGCCGGCGCGGAGGAACCGCTGTCCGCGGTGTTCCCGCTCCCACTGTCGCCTGTGTTGCCTCCGCCGCAAGCGGCCATGGAGAGTACAAGCGCGCCTGCAAGCAGAGCTGCCAGCCAATTCTTTTTCTTCATCGTGTTCTCTTCCTTTCTTCTCAAAGAATAGATGGTTCCGCGCCTGCTCAGAGGAGGGGCCGCCTGACGCGAACGACGGTGTGTGCTTTTGCAATCCCCTGTGCTTTTGTATCTTCAATATACCGGAAAAAGCGGTAAAAGTCAAGCTGTTTTTTTCGGCCTGTGAAATGCACAGTTTTGCGAAATCTTTTCAAAAACGTTAAAAAGGAAGCGAATTCGCTTCCGTAGAAGCGAAAAAATCACCAGAATCCAGCCTTCAACCATTGTGCCGTATTTTATGGCAGCTTTCTGTCGAAATTGTCCAGTGCGTTGCCGCCCCACGATTTGGAAGGATTGACCCAAACGCTCAAAAGGGCGGCTTATGGTGGCAGAAAGCAGTTAAAACCATCCGTTTCGCCGTGGAAAATGCTTCCAGACAAATATGTGCGATTGCACATATTTGAAAATTCCGTGAAAAAAACGGAAAAGCAGTACGCCGCTGTGCAAAACTGTGCTATAATAGGGGAGAGGAAAACATGCCGTCCATGCAGCGATGGGGCGGCGGGAAAGGAGCCGCCATGGGAAAACGTCCGACCATACAAAGCGTCGCCGAGCGGGCGGGGGTTTCGCGCGGAACGGTGGACCGGGTGTTGAACAACCGGTCTTATGTCAAGACCGAGATCCGGGAGCGGGTGCTCGAAGCGATCCGGGAAACGGGGTACATGACCCCGCGTGAGATCCACCGGCAGGCGGTGGAGATGGAAGAGAGCTTTCCGCCGCTGAAGCTGGGTGTACTTTTGCCCAACTGGACCGATTATTTTCGTCCTGAGGTTCTGCGAGGGATCGCGGCGGCGGAGGAAGAGCTGCGCGCTTTTTCGGTGGAGGTCGTGCTGGACGAATGTCAGACGGACGAACCGGGCGAAGCGGTGCGGCTGCTGGATGCGATGGTAGGTCAGGGGGTACAGGGGATCGCGCTGTGCGCGATCAACGACCTGACGCTGGAGGCGAAGGCGAGCGCGCTGGCCGATCAGGGGATTCCGGTCGTCACCTTTAATTCGGATCTGCCGGACAGCCGGCGGGTGTGCTTTGTCGGGCAAAATTATAACAAAAGCGGACGGATCGCCGCTGAGCTGGTCAGCAAATGCATCCCACGGCTCGGGCAGGTACTGGCGATGTGCGGGAATCTGGAATTCAACGGACACCGCCGCCGTTTGGACGGCTTTTGTGAGCGGATGCACGAGCTAGGGTTCCCGAGCAGCCAGATCGAGATTGCGGAGACGTTCAATGATTATCATGTAACGCGGCGGAAGGTTGCGGACACGCTGGCGCGGATGCCGGGGCTGGCGGCAATTTATATGGCGAACCAGAGCATAGCGGGCTGTGCGGAAGCGGTGGAGGCGGCGGGCAAGCGCGGGCAGGTGCGCGTGGTCGTGCACGACCTGTCGGAGCAGACGCGGACGCTGCTGGCGAATGGCGGGGTAGATTTCACGATCTCGCAGGATTTTTTCCGGCAGGGGCGTCTGCCGCTGCTGCTGCTGCGGGAGCTGCTGCACTTAGGGCGGGTGCCGGAACCCGACCAGACGGCGACGAGCATATCGGTAATCTGCTCGCAGAACATGGATTGATCCCCTGCGCGGGCGGCGCCAAAGGGCGTTGCCCTCTGGACACCCAGCCATGCGCGGGGAGCGCCAAAGGGCGTTGCCCTCTGGACACCCAGCCCTGCGCGGGGAGCGCCAAAGGGCGTTGCCCTCTGGACACCCAGCCCTGCGCGGGCGGCGCCAAAGGGCGTTGCCCTCTGGACACCCATCCCTGCGCGGGCGGCGCCAAAGGGCGTTGCCCTCTGGACACCCAGCCCTGCGCGGGCGGCGCCAAAGGGCATAGCCCTCTGGACTCCCGAAATGCTTCGCATTTCTTTTACTCGCCTGCGGGCGGGACGGGAGTTGGGCTGCTGCCAGCCTAGGACGCGCAGAAATGAGCCATGTAAAAGAGCGCCTTTTTGACGCGATTGCGGCTATGTCGGAAGCGGACGCGCTGCGGCTTTGGGATATTGTCGAAACGCTGGCGGAAATCGGCTGGGATTCGATCGAAGAAGTCGAGCCGGACGAAATCGATCTGCAAATGATCCATGATGCGGAGAACGACCCCGACTGCAAAGTATTCGCAACCGAAGAAGAAGTGAAAGCATTATTTGACTGACCAAACAACAGGAGGATTCTTTATGCACCTAATTCATACCGACGGCCTCGACGGCGCGCCGACCCAGACGGCCTGCACGGTGGCCGGACGCGCCGAGCTTGGCGAACGGCTGTACGCGTTAGAGTTGGACGCCCCGGGGCTGGCGCAGGACGCCCGGCCCGGTCAGTTCGTCCATATCGCCTGCGGAAGCCAGTTCCTGCGCCGCCCGATCTCCATTTGCGAAGCCTCAGGCGACCGGCTCCGGATTGTTTTTCAGGCGAAGGGCGAAGGGACGCAGTGGCTTTCCGAGCGGAAGCCCGGCGACCCGCTGGATGTCCTCGGGCCGCTCGGCAACGGCTTCGACCTCTCCCGGTTGGGCGAGCGCCCCGTATTCGTCGGCGGTGGGATCGGCGTACCGCCCCTGCTGCTGGCGATGCGTAAAGCCAAAGAACAAGGGGCGGAGCCTTCCGCGATCCTTGGATTCCGTTCGCGGAGCGCGGCGATCTTAGAAGACGAGTTTCGCTCGCTGGGCGCGGTTTCGGTCACGACTGACGACGGTTCCTATGGCGTACATGGCTTCGTTTCGGACGTGCTGGAAGGCTGCGCCGACCATGCGACCGCCGTCGCCGCCTGCGGCCCCCGGGGGATGCTGCGCGCCGTCGCTTCGATCGCCGAAGCGCACGGCCTGCCCTGCCAGGTATCCCTCGAGGAGCGAATGGGCTGCGGGATCGGGGCCTGCCTTGTCTGCGCCTGCGCCCTCAAAGGCGAGGACGGGCAGACCCGTTATGGGCACGTCTGCAAGGACGGCCCCGTGTTTGACGCAAAGGAGGTCGATTGGACATGACAGACGCTGTCAGCATGAACCTTGCCGTGGATTTTTGCGGCGTCCGGCTCAAAAACCCGATCACCGTCGCTTCGGGGACGTTCGGCTTTGGGCAGGAATACAACCAGTTCTTTGACATTTCGGCGCTGGGCGGCATTTCCGTCAAGGGGCTGACCCCGACCGAACGGCTGGGCAATCCCGCCCCGCGGATCGCGGAGACCCCTGCGGGGATGCTGAACTGCGTCGGCCTGCAAAATCCGGGTATCGACCGCTTTATCGCCGAACAGATCCCGCGGCTGCGGCGGCATGATACCGCGATCATCGCGAACGTTTCGGGCAATACCGTCGAGGAATACTGCGGGATGGTCGAGAAAATTTCCGACGCGGATGTTGACCTGATCGAAATGAATATTTCCTGCCCCAATGTGAAATGCGGCGGCATGGCGTTCGGTACTCAGCCGAAGATGGTCGAGGAGGTCGTAAGCGAGGCGAAACGGTATGCGAAAAAGCCGCTGATCGTGAAGTTATCGCCCAATGTGACCGATATTGCCGAGATTGCCCGCGCGGCGGTCGGGGCGGGCGCGGATGCGCTTTCCCTCATCAATACAATCCTTGGAATGCGGATCGACGTAGACACCCGAAAACCGGTGCTTTCCAACATCATGGGCGGGCTGTCCGGCCCGGCGGTGCTGCCGGTCGCCGTGCGGATGGTTTATCAGGTGCGGCAGGCGGTCAATGTGCCGATCCTTGGCATGGGCGGGATCTCGAATGGGCGCGACGTGGTCGAAATGTTGTTGGCGGGCGCGGATGCGGTCGCGATTGGCGCGGCGCTGTTCCATGACCCGCTGTGCCCGGTGAAGGCGCTCGCCGAGCTGAAGGGTTACATGGCGAAGCACGGCGTTTCGGATGTCCGGGAATTGAGCGGGGGTGTGA
This sequence comes from uncultured Eubacteriales bacterium, assembly GCA_910586105.1. GTDB lineage: Bacteria > Bacillota > Clostridia > Oscillospirales > Butyricicoccaceae > QXXE01. The sequence goes on from CAJUGU010000088.1 coordinate 15,473, forward strand.
TGGTATGACGACGCTGTATTTGGTACGCCACGCGGAGGCGGAAGGGAACGTTTACCGGCGCTGCCACGGGCAGTATGACGCGCTGCTGACCCATCGCGCGCCCGCGCAGCTCAAATGCCTTGCGGAACGGTTTGCAGAGGTACCGCTTGCCGCGATTTACGCCTCGGATCTGTACCGCGCCCGCCATACGGCGAAAGCGATCGCCGACCGGAAGGGAATGCGGGTCAAGATCCGCCCGATCCTGCGGGAGATCGATATGGGAGATTGGGAGGACGAGACCTGGGCGGCGCTGCCGCGGCTCGATCCGGAGCATTATGCCGACTGGCAGCATCGGCCGGGGCGGTGCGTCGTCCCGGGCGGCGAAAGCGTGATGGAGGCGGGCGAGCGGGTGTTCGGCGCGCTGCGCGAGCTTGCCGCCGCGCATGACGGCGAGGCGATCGCGGTGGTTTCGCACGGCTCGGCGATCCGGGGGTGTTTGTGCATCGCGCTGGGCCTGTCCCCGGACGAGATCGGCGAGATCGGATGGGGCGATAATACCTGCGTTGCAAAGTTTGAATTTTCGGAAGACGGCTGCAAGGCGGTCTATTGGAATGACGCTTCCCATTTGACGGAGGAGCTGTCGACGTTTGCGTCGATCGGCTGGACGAATGTGAAAGGGTCGCCGTCGACGGCGCAGCTGTGGTACCGCCCGTATGACCCGGCGGCGGACGAAGCGCTTTTCCTGGACTTTATGCGCGAGCTGCATCGGAATGCTTACGGGACGTTAGAGCATTTTCATGCGGAGGCGCTGGCCGCGCAGGCGGCGGCGTGCGCGGCGGAGGATGCGCGGGCGGTTACGTTCGGGATGCTGGAGGATGAACCGGCGGCGCTGGTTTATCTGAATGTGCTGGAGGACGCGGGCGCGGGCTGCGGAATGGTCGGCGGGTTCTGCATCGCGGAGGAATGGCGCGGCGCAGGGCTTAGCCAGCAGATCCTTGGGCAAGCGATCAGCGTGTACCGGTCGCGTGGAATGGAATATTTATGCGCACGCGTAGCGGAGAAAAATGCAAGGGCGCAAGGATTTTATCGTAAATTTGCGTTTGAAAACCGCGGCGAGGTGCAGACCGAGTGCGGGATGCATTATTTGATGGCGAAGCGGATCAAGGTCGATCCGCTCGAGGAGGAGCGCGAACTGTTTGAGGTTTGAGCGCTTGCGCCGGAGCGGCGACGCATAAAAAGTCAGCCCGCCTCCGTTCTGGCGGGCTGACAAAGGCACGCGTTCCATTCAGTATAACAAGCCCAACCCTCGTCCCGCCCGCAGGCGAGGAGAGATGCGTTAGCATCTCGGGGTCTGGGGTCGTAGACCCCAGCGGGATTCCAAAGGGCGGAGCCCTTTGGCGCTCCCCGCGCAGGGGCGGGTGTCCAGAGGGCTCTGCCCTCTGGCACGGCAGTTTCATAAAATATCCAGTAATTTACAAAAGTAAGAATGGTTGATT
>CAJUGU010000089.1 GCA_910586105.1 uncultured Eubacteriales bacterium
AATAGCTATGATATATATCAATTAAAAAAAGCATAGGCCCTCCTCCGGGATATTAGAGCAATCGGCGAAAAGGTATTCGGTATCCGGCGCAGGTAAGCCAACCTTGACAATCAGATGAAGTAACCAGGTTAAGAGCCTGAAGAATGGAAACTGCTCTTATTTCCTGCGGTTTTAATCTCCACAAGTTCCATTTAAGGTTTCTGGCAAGGTAGCTTGCCACATAAAAAAGTTTGAATAAATTTTCATTTTTTGCTGGATTTAATTCCGGCTTGTTTGCGTGCGCCCTTTTTCTACCTTTGAATACGTAATCAGCAGAAGTCGCCCAAAAGAGGGCGGCTTCTGCTGATTTTTGGCTGTTTTTTTACAGCCCCGTTTGAAAATATTATGGCGCTTGCCTGTTCAAGTAGTCCAATGCGTTCTTTATGCCGATAAACTGAACCGCTAACTTCTGGCGGCACTTCCGGGACAGAAACAGGCCACTGCTCCCGTTCAACTCTACGATATGTGCGGCGTAAAGATATTCCAGATATTCGCGTTCGCTGATCTGCGTGTACTTTTTTGAGGCGCATCGGGTATCGGCACTCGGCAGCCTCGCATCAGGCTTTGAGGATTCCATAACTGTTTTTCGCACTATGTGTTTCTACAAACTTCTGTACCATACCGTCAGAACCCAAACAGCGTTTGCAGCAGGTCACTCTTTTTTGATAATTCTTCAGCACTTCATCCATGGGAAAAGCCTTTTCTTGATGAAAAGCATCTTTAACAAATGTGCAGGATTCTTTGTGCAGCTTTCCGTTGCCGTGATTAAGAATATATTTTTCCATAGTGCATCCTCCGCCTTATTTAATACCGTCCTCGGCATCCTTCTGGGCCTGGGCGGCCAAACCGCCCACCACGGCGCTGGAACTGCCAGCGACGATGCCGCCCACTACCGCGCCTTTGGTCACATCGCTCATAGAACCATCGGAGCCGGTGGTCTGATCCAGCTTAGCCTTGGCGGCCATGGCCCCCACCACCGCGCCGGTGTCGCCGCCAATGAGGTCGCCCACCAGCGCGCCCTTGATGACGGCGTTGGCGGCCTTTTTGCCCGCTTCCTTCCGCAACTCGGCCTTTGCCTGCTCCGCCACAAATCCGGTGCCTCGGGCATTGATGACGTTTATATCATGCTTGATCCGTTTGGTCTCCTTGGCAGCCTGGCGAAGTGCTGAGATGAGCTGGTAGGTACACCACATGGCCGGGAATGCGAACAGGAGCATCGGGCAAATAAAGGCGTTTTCCAGCAGCACGCTGAAATCTCCGCACTCAAACAGGCTCATAACACCCAGGACCACCACAAGCCCTGCACCGCAGCCGATGCCCATGGGGAGTTCCTTGATGAACTGCCAAGCGAGGATCCGGCCGGTGGAGACTACGTCTGGCTCCACCTGGATGGAGGTGATCATACCCTTGAAGGTCATCTCGGGGTAGGCCAGCCATGCATCCAGGAAGAAATAGGCATAGACGTTCAGGCAGCTGACCAGGACAAAGGGGGAAGCGTTACGGTTTTTTATTGTGCACTCAAAAGCGCCCAGTGTGATAAAGATTGCACCCATCAGCGCAGGAAAATACCAAATTCTTTGCATTGAGTATTTGGGATTCTTGCGCTTTTTGAACCGGTCCATCAGGAGAAACTGAGCCGAAAAGATCGGCAGACCTAAATCAATAATACGATAAACAGCATCAAAAGAACCTTGGTTATTTGCCATAGCTTGGACAAAGGGGACGAGCGAACTGAGTGCGAGCAGGTATAACGCCACAGGAAACAAATCCTGCCTCCGGCGCAGAAAGAGGGTAATAGAGAGAAGCACAGTCAGAAGCATCTCCACACCGGGGAGGAATCCTGCCGTTCCCACGGATGTGGACATTGAGATTAGGAAAGAGGACACACTCGACAGCAAGAACAGCACGGCTGCCACAATGGGCAGGGAGCTTTTGCTTTGACTTGCGGCGAGGGTGGCCTCTGGCTGGGGGCGGTCTGCTGGGGATTGGGGCCTTTTTGTGTCGGTCGTTTTGCCATGATTCAACCTTCCTTTCTTATTCATCAGTTTACAGCATAATTTTTCCTCTGTTGTAGAAGGCTTGCGCTGACTGGATTATAGCATATCTCAGGGGCAAGCGCAACACTATGCAAGCTGCATAGTATCGTAACAGGCGCGATAAAGCAGACGAAGGAACAACGTTTTCTTCCCTGTTTTTTTGCGCACCTTTTGGGCTCATTTCTACTCGTTACAACAGAAGGAAAATTCTGTGACCACCAGCCCCAGACCTGCGATCTGCCATGTGTGGACGCGCCCGCTCTCCGCCGTGTAAATCCGGGTGTGTTGACGCTGGCGTGGCCCAGGATGTCCGCCAGCCGGAACAGATCCCGTTCTCTCCCATAATACGTCCGGGCGAGCAGGTGGCGCAGATGGTGTGGGAACACCTTCCCCGACTCCACCCCCGGCGCTTTCGCACAGGGCCTTCATCTCCCGCCAGATGTTGGAGCGGTCCAGTGGCCGCCCTGTCCGGGTCACAAACAGTGGGAAGAAGAGGTATAATGAGTCTGAGGTGAAAAAGGATGTTAAGCATTGAAACCCGGGAACGGCTTGTGAGGGGATATGAACGAACCCATGACGCTAAGATGATAGCACAGGCATTATGTTATTATGGACAACCTCAGAACGCATCATTGCAATTTTGTAGGCGAACTGATTCGGGCAAAAGGTGCAATACCTCTATATCTGCCGACATATAGCCCGGATCTGAATCCCATTGAGAAGATGTGGGCAAAGTTGAAATCCATCCTGCGTAAATGGCGTATTCGTATCAAGGATAAGCTGATTCCCGCGATTCTTCAGGCTCTTAACATGGTTACTTCATCTGATTGTCAAGGTAGGTTTACCTGCGCCGGATACGGAATACCTTTTCGCCGATTATTCTGAGTTGACGACAGCGGTCTGACATCCAGCAAACATAAGGGGCGCGGCTTTTGATATATGCAGGGGGCTTCGATAGGCGGAGCAGCCATTTGATCGTTGGGAATTGCCCAAGGTCATTACGAAGGATCACGCCGTCAGCTAAGAGCGCGTCAGGATTGTTGTCGTCGTCGAGATCGTCGTCGAATACCGATACAAACGGTCCTTCAATAAGTTCAACGTCAGCGCCCGTGGAATCGTTCACGATGTCTGCCTGCGAAAATAAATAAACGGGCGCGCCGCTTGATTCGTCTACCACGTAAAACCCGTTGAAATCCAGCCAGATCCGTGGTTTGTCCAACAGCATGGATGGTGTGCATTTGTGTTGTTCCATGCGCAGTTCGACACGTAAGGTGTATGGATAGGCTTGCGCCATTTCGATCGCCTCGGTTTCGTTGACGTGGATGCTGCTTGAATCATGATAAAATGCAAAATTTTCGTGTTTGAAGAACAAAAACGTCGATTTGGTTAGATTTTCATACAAAACCCGCAAAACCCAACCAAATCGGCGTTTTATGGCACCCCGAACCGGATTCGTCCCTCCGGCCTGCTGCTCAGGAGGCGGTCGCTCTATCCTGTCGATGCGCTGGCAGCCGTGCAACAAAAAGTGACGCAAAATTTGATTGCAAAGAAAAATTTCACACCCATTCCATATTCCTGTGTTATACTATCCTCAAAGGAGGTGCGCCAATGGCGACATTACTGATCGTTGAGGACGATCGCAAAACCAACGATGCGATCTGCGAATATCTGCGCCCTACAGGCCACACCGTTATCGCAGCTTATGACGGCGAAGAAGCATTGCAGCGATTCCGGGAGAACCGCATTGACCTTGTTGTTCTGGACATTATGCTGCCCCGGATCAGCGGCCTGTCCGTTTTGCACGAGATACGGCGAACAAACACGACTCCCGTCCTGATGCTCACGGCCATAGAGGACGAATATACCCAGGTCATGAGTTTTGACGAGCAGGCAGACGATTACATGACAAAGCCTTTTTCAATGGTGCTGCTTGGGAAACGGATCGCGGCTCTTCTGCGCCGGAGCGGGCTGGCCCCTGCGCCAAAATCGATAACCTTCGGTGATGTGACCGTTGATTTTTCTGGCTACACCGCCTGCGACAGCAACGGAAAAATCGACATCATGCCCAAAGAGATCGATCTGCTCCGTCTGTTGGTGGAGCAGAAAGGGCTGGTGCTGACCCGTTCACAGATCCTGGACGAACTATGGGGCGCAGACTATCCGATCCTCGACCGGACGGTAGACACCTATATCAAAAATCTGCGGAAGAAACTGCGTCTTGACTGCATTGTGACAGTCAAAGGCATCGGCTACAAATATGAGACACGACCATGAAACAGCTTAAATTATTCCAAAAAATCTTTCTTTATACGCTGGGCATCCTGCTTTTTATCGTCGTTATGACGCATGGACTGATTTATCTGCTCGCCCCACGGATGCAGCTCTCCATGAGTGCCCATGACGATATTGTCGTCAGCATCAATCAGGAACGGTTTGTGACAGAAGCAGTCGAAAAAGCCCTTCCCATTTCGTTAAGCTGCTCACTGGTGATTTCGGTCATATGCTCCCTGCTGTTTTCCAGAGCGATCGCAGACCCTATCAAAATGATTTCGATGTCAACCGGGCAGATGATGAAATTAGACCATAGGGCGAGATGCCCGATCCATACCAGGGATGAAATTGGCACGCTGGCGCAGAATGTCAACGATTTATATTCCAATCTTCTTTCTACCATTGAACATTTAGAGCGGGAGAAGAAAGCTGTGCGCGATGCGGAACAGTCAAAAGTCGACTTCCTGCGGGCGGCATCCCATGAATTGAAAACCCCTGTGACCGCGCTGAACGCTACCTTGGAAAATATGATTTTAGGTGTTGGTAAGTATCAGGACTATGCCGCCTATCTGCCAGAGTGTAAGGAAATGGCGGGGCAGCTATCCGGGATGATACATGAGATCTTGGAGACTTCCAAGCTGAATACGGCCGCGGAACCGGCAAGGACGGTTGCTGTATCCGATCTGCTGGCCGAACTGTGCGAACCCTATCAACTGATTGCAGCGGCGCACCAAATTTCCTTTTCGCTCAATCTGTCCGAACCATTTTCGGCAACGCTCCCCGCAATTTCTTTTGGCAAAGCGGTATCCAATGTCCTCGCCAACGCCGTGGCCTATACTGAGGCTGGAAAATCGGTTTCTGTCTACATGGACGGGAATCGGCTGGTGATCGAAAACGAGTGCGACCCTATCCCGGACAATGAGATCCGCCGTCTGTTTGAGCCATTCTACCGCCCAGACTTCTCCCGAAGCAGGGCGGACGGCGGCAATGGCCTGGGGCTTTACATTGTGGACACGCTCCTGACTTCCATGAACGTCTTCTATGCTTTTGCACCAATGACGTCGCCGGCAGGAATGCGATTTACCATTCATCTATAAACAGGAAGAACTCCCCAGCCGGGGAGTTCTTCCGTTCTACCGTAATTCCATATCCATTCCATACCCGTTCCACATTGGAGTGCTATCCTATGGGTGCGTTCGGAAGAACAGCACAAGAATATGGAGGAATCCAATCGTGAGTATTTCAAAAAGGGCGTTTCTATACGTCGCGCGAAAACGGGGAAAAACCGTCCTCTTATTCGCGATCCTGCTGATCATGGCAACCTTTGTCCTGACGGGCCTTTCGATCCGGAAAGCATCCGAAGCCGCGCAGCTTGATCTTCGGCAAAGCCTGGGCGGAAAGTTCGACGTTTTCGTGGATTGGAGCAACAGCCCCTATGTAGTCAAGGAACCCGTCAAAGACGAAGCGGACGAGAAAACCGGCAAAACAGCAAGCAGCTTTCTCATGTATTCCACCGTGCAGTTTACCCCGGAGGATATTGCCGCCATCAAAGGCATTCCCGGCGTGAAGCATTGCGGCGCGCGGCAGGAGGATCTTCTCCCGTTTGACGGGCTTTCTCTTTTCCCCGGAACGGTCTCGGCCGATGCGAAATATCAGGGCTACACAATGACGCTGGGCACCTGCGCCACAGAGGACGACGAACTCTTTACCACTGGCACGCTGACGCTGGCTGAAGGACGGCATATCTCCGCAAACGATACGCATACGGCGATCCTCAGCCAGGACTTGGCGGAGCGAAACGGGTTGAAGCTCGGGGACTATCTTACCGCCCATCGCTACAACGCGGAAGAGGAAGGCTTTACCGGGCAGGAAATCAAGGTGCAGATCATCGGGCTGTTTACTCCGAACACGGTAGAGCAGTTTGGAGCAACCGTCGCCACCTACGACAAGATCCAGAACCGGGTGTTTGTCGATTTGCAGACCTCAAAGGAAATTGACGGCGGCACGATCAATTACGGCTTTTCTGCGCTTCATATTTCCATAGATGACCCGCAGGATATAGCGCGGGTCGTGGCCGATGTAAAGGCCCTGCCGGGGATCGACTGGAATGCCTTTACGGTTGAGGTGGACAACGAGACCTATGAGAGCGCCGCCGCGCCGCTGGCTACGTTGAATGAATTGGTCGTGACCCTGCTGGTAGTGATCATTGTCGTCAGCGCCATCCTTCTGGCTCTGATCCTGAACCTCTGGACAAAGGCGCGCATCCACGAAACCGGCGTGTTCCTGTCTGTGGGGATCCGAAAATCGGCCATCATTGGGCAGTATTTGATTGAGGTCCTGCTGATCGCCGTCCTCGCCTTTGGCCTGTCCTACTTCACCGGCAACGCCATCGCGGGGCAAATCGGCAATCACCTGTTGGAGCAAAGCCGACAGACCGGGCCGGAGGACGATGTTGCCGCCGCCGCTGCGGTCGATGTGGGCGCGGATGATCTTATCCCCAAGCCCCTGCCTGCGGAGAACGGGATCCAAGTATCCGTTGGGCTGGACAGCCTTGCCCAGCTCTATCTGATCGGCCTTGCGATTGTCATTGTGGCCGTCAGCACATCGTCCATCACGGTCATGCGGCTAACCCCCCGTGAAATCCTGTCAAAAATGAGCTAAAGGAGGGGCTATCATGCCTGCATTGGAATTAAACAATGTTTCTTACGCCTACAAAAGGGGCAAAGCCGTCTTGCAGAATGTCAGTGCGGAATTGGAGGCCGGGAAGATGTACGCGATCCTTGGCCCGTCCGGATCCGGAAAAACGACGCTGCTGTCCTTGTTGGGCGGACTGGATACGCCGACGCAAGGCGGTATTCTGTTTGCCAACGAGGACATTCAGAAAAGCGGCCTGGAGCATCACCGCAGGAACCACGTTTCGTTGATTTTCCAGAGTTATAACCTGATCGACTACATGACGCCCATTGAGAATGTGCGGCTCGCCGCGAAACTGGATGCCAAACCGATCCTGGAACGGCTGGGTCTGGCGAAGGATGAAATAGCCCGAAATGTGCTGAAGCTGTCCGGCGGTCAGCAGCAGCGGGTAGCGATCGCGCGGGCATTAGCCTCCGATACCCCGGTCATTTTAGCGGATGAGCCAACCGGGAACCTGGACGCCGACACTGCCGAGGAAATTACGGCCATTCTAAAAGAGAGCGCCTATTCCTTCGGGAAATGCGTAGTAGTGGCGACGCACTCTGCCGATGTCGCCAAACAGGCGGATGTGGTGCTGGAAATCAAACGCGGGCATTTGAAAGAGAGGGAACGGTAATGAAACAATTTGGAATCATTTTTGTTTGCACGCTGGCCTGCCTTATCCTTTTTTCCGGCTGCAAAGATAAAAAGGACAATGGCGATCCGAAGCCGGGCAATTCCGTGGAGATCGACGATACAGGCCTTGAAAGCGGCACGGAAAGAAGTCCGGATCCCGGGGAAGATTCAGGCCGCGTTTCCATACCGGATGGCTTCGCTTACAGCTTCCGGGACCCGGATCATGCGGATGGAATTGTAGTTACGCCGCGGGAGTAACAGACGAAAATTTTCCATTTCCCAGCGGTTCCACATGGCTTTCAGACGGATTCCACGTGGCGGCGGCGCTTTGACAAAGCGCCGCCGTCTATTCCTTGAATTGCTGCCGGCATGGGGAGGTTAGCCGCTGTGTCAGAACCATTTCGCATGACGGAAGCGGCGCGCTCATCCCCCAAAAACGGTTTGCTTCGGCAGCGCAGCCGGGCCCCGGCGATCCCGTGTTTCATATGCAGCAGAATATTGATTGCAAACGTCATAATAAAATTCCCAAGGAGCTTTGGTGTTGGAGACAACGGGCGGTTTTTTATCGACTCTCCGCGTCGTTCGGTCGGGACTTATCGCCTGCAAGGATCGGACCGTAAAAAAATCGGAAACACTTTCCGGTTTTTGTCATATCGGATGGACAGCCATCATAAAATATAGGTATCGCAGAATTTTTTTCAAAACTTGTATGTACAAACGCTAAGAAGCCTTCGGAATCGTCACAGGCGCCTTTACTCAGATCATTCCCACGCGCCAGAATGTGGTATACCGCATCTCCCAGCATTGTCCTGACGCGCCCCGGGTTCCGGCAAAAATGCTTTGCATCCGCAGCGCCTCCGATTGGGCTTATCCATTACAAGTTTCGGTTCCGAAAAAACAGGAAGGAAGGCGACCGTCCCGATGCGGATATGGATTTATGGAAAGGATCCGAGCGCTGTGCAGGCGTTGACGCAACGTAAGCGCCCGGCCGATATCATCATAGGCTCCTCGACGTTACCCGCGCCGGGCGCGGCTTTCCCTTTCAGCGGTTTGACGCAGGCCATGTACGCAGCGCTCCGCAGGGAACTGGACATCCTTCTGGTTTCTGGCAGGCAACTGCTTGGGGAGGATCCGTACCAAATACAGGAAATGGAGCGCGAGTTTGAACGCTATGGCGTTTCTGTCAGATCGGCTTCCAGCAATGGCAAAAGCAACTCCTGATAACCGGCCAGCCCGCACGCCCCGACGGCTTGCGCAGTCTCTTCCAGGATGGTACCGGCGCAGCTTTCCAAAAGGCCGCGGCTTACATCCCCCAACGTTTCCTCCGACCGGCAACGGGTATAATCCGCAGGCGAAAAATGCCAGAGACGCACATTCTTTGGCCAGCGCGCGGCCAGAAACAAGGCGATCGCCAACCCTTTCCCATCGAAATCGCCGGAGTACAACAGCTCCGCGTCAGACGCAGCCAAAAGCGCAAGCAGCTGAAGCGCCGCTACCGAAGGCTGCCCGGATGTGCAGATCAGCGGGGAATGGAATCGTGCCGCCTGATCGCAGAGCTGGCAAAACACGCCCTCGTTTTCGACCAGATACACTTTGCCGGAAGGGCTTTGCGCAGCGGTCAGCCGCGACACGCCGGAAAGGGTCAAGGTGCAAAGCTCCCGCCGCTGACGAAACACCCGGTACGCCGGATGCTCTCCCGTTTCCGTCCGAAGCAAAAGGCCGACCTGGGTCACACAGCTCGAAATACTGTCGCAAAGGATCCCATTTTGAAAGCAAAGGGAATCCCGCTCTTCCGCACCGGCAGGAAACGGCCGCCCGCTCCGAAACGCAAGCGCATGCAGGAACAGCCTGCCGCACAGCGTCCCGCCGTCCAGCGCGTGAGGATCGCCGACGGCCAATGCGCTCAATACGGCTAAGCGCAAGTGCGTCCCCGCCTGACGCGCAAGCATATCGACGCACTGACAGGCTCGGAACAGGGCGCGGCGCGCTTCCGCTTCGTTTTGGCTAACAGCCCGTTTTAACGTATCTGCGCCAGCTTGCCGTTCCGCCAGCATCGCAAGCCACTGGCTGCAAAACGCCGTTTGCGCGACGGCCCTTGCCGCAGCCAGCACATCCGCATACCGCCGCGCCTGCTCTTCGCGAAGCTCGCGGGCCGTCCGGATCTCTTCCTGAAAATACTGTTCCAATACTTCCTTCAGACTGACGCAGCCGAACCGGCTGTTTTGCAGTTCCGCTTCAAAATCCGCGATCCGGAATTGCAGCGGCAAACGGAATTCCCTGCCAAACAGGCTTTTTGCGGCTTCGCATTCCGCTTCGGTGGCATCGGGCAGGACGACCTTTCCCGCCGCCCTGCCCTGCCGTTTGTATTTTTTCTGCATTTCCTTCAGCAGCCGTTGAAAGGCCGGATGTTCCCGGAACCATTCCACACATTCCTGTGTCTGCGCCGTCATGCATCCTCCTCCAGGAGCCGCTGCGCGCCATTCCAATAATACCGTAAGACCGTGACGACCGGGGCGTTGGAAGGGCGGTGCAGTTCTGCAATATCCAAATCATCCACGCAGGCATAACAGCCCCATAAGGCCTGCGAATTCATGATATAATCGAACCCCAACGTCCGCACCAGCTCAAACATTGCGCCAATGTTCTGATCGTCTACCCCGGCAAACGCTTCATCCAACGCCAGCAGCATCGGGCAATCCGCGCTGCCCTTCCGGTACTGCGCCGAAACGGCGGCAAACAACGGCACATACATTGCCATCGCCTTTTCACCGCCGCTGAACCGGTTGAATACGCGGTCGGTGAGCTCCTTTTTCACCTCGCCCTTCCGCTGGTAAAACAACTGGAATTCATACCAGTTCCGATAGTCCAGCACGGCGCGGATCAGGTCGGTATAATTGGGCGACAGGTTTTGCACGCGGGCTTCCTCCCGCGCATGCTTTACCTTTGCCCGGAAATGCGCCGAGATCCGCTGGCTGTCCTCCGGCGCCAGCAGCGACGCATCCTTATTCAACAGCTTCACAAGCTGTGCCGTATCCAGCTCTTCTTCCCCTTCCCCGCGTTTGGGACGCCACGAAAGCTCGAACGTCAGCCCCATGGACGTGCGGAGGGTCTTCATCAGGCTGGTCATGTCCGCTGTCCAGCGTTGGCTCTCCGCGATACGGGCGCGCAGCTTGTTGCCGAGGGTTTCGGTCAGGATCTCCTCGAACAGATTGCGGTCGCTGTCTTCCAGCATCCCGGCGGTCATCACGATTTTATCCTGAAGCGCCCGGATCGCGTCGGGAAGCGCAAGCTCCCGGTCCGAGATCCGCAGCGTGATACATTTCCGTTGCCGGGTCAGTTCAACCCTTGCGGAAGGGTCAAAAACCGTTTTGATTTCCGGATGATACCGGAACAGGATCGCATTATGCTGCTGGAAGGTTTTCGACAAGGCGTCGTTCATCTGTTCCGGCATGCGTTCCCGGTCGGACTGCCGGATCTGTGAAAACGCCTCCCGCGCGCAGCGCTCCAGACCGCTTTCCGGATCCAGCCCGGAAAAGCCGAGCGCCAGTTCCTCTTCAAAATAGGCGCGGGCAACCGTTTCGATTTCCAGCGCTTCCAAAAGCGACTCCGAGATCCGCCGTAGCTCTGCTTCCGAGCCCCTGATCTGCTCCCCCAGCACGGCGCACTGCGTGCCGGCATCGTGATATTCCGAATCCTGCCGCTCGATCTCCCGGCCCAGCGCGCTCAGCCGCCGCGCTTTTTCCTGATTCTCCGCGCGGTCGACCTCCAGCATCTTCCGGATCTCGTTGACACGCCGTTCCAAATGGGCCGTCTGGTTCCGTTGTTCTTCCAGTAGATCCTTGAGCTCCTCCACGCGCGCTTCGGCGGAACGCAGCTCAATCCTTGCGGTATCCAGCGATATTATTGATTCCTGATAGCTTTCCGCCGCGGACAGCGCTTCCTCATAGGCGGCAGTCTCCCGGGCGTAGGGCAAGCCCGCGCTCTGGCTGCGGCATTCCTGATCCAGCCGGGCCCGGGCCTGATAGGCGCGCCGTTCGGCGCTTCGCCGGAGTTCAAATTCCGTTTCGGCGTTCGCCAACGCCTGATCGGCGCTTTGCAGGATCCCCAATGCATGGTCAAGATCCTCGGCGGAGGGCATCTGTTCGCGTTCCGTCCGAAGGCATTCCAAGGCCCCCGCGCTGCGGGCTTCTGCTTCGCGGGCCGCCTCGATCTGGCTGTCCAGCGCCGCAAGCTCGTCCTTCAGCGCTTGCAGCTGCCGTTCCCGGTTCCTTTTGCGGGCGGCTTCGCCAACATATCCCGCAGGCCCTTCCGCATGGCTCCGGCCATACACCATGCCGTTGCGGAAGCGCCCATCCGGCAGGAGCGCGGTTTGCGCCTCCGGGTCGGCCATCGAGATCCCGCGCAGGCAGGCGGCCGCCTGTTCTGCAAATACGCCTTCCGGGACAAGCCCGGTCAATGGTTCGTTTACCGGGGCAGAAGGCAGCAGGAACCGGTCCGGGTATTCCTCCAGCAATGCCCGGATCCCGTCCACATATTCCGGCGGCACAAGCAAGGCGTCCAGCAATCCGGCATCCGCCAGCTGCGCCTCTAGCAGGTCGCGCCCGGCTTCCGTCAGGGACGGGGCAAAATCGACCGTTTCATAAAACGCGGCGCTCGGGATCCCACGCAAAAGCAGCTGGGCGCGCGCCGCCGCCACCGCATCGCGCCGGGGCGGGACCGCTCCCGGCTGGTTTTCCAGCGCTTCCAGCTCCCTCTTTTTTTCTGCCCGTTTATCGGCCAGCGCTTTCCGCGCCTGCTCTGCGCGGATGCATTCGTTGGTCAGCTCGCTTTCGCGGCGCCGCACATGATCGTTTACACAGTTGCAGATCGCGCCCCAATCTGCCGGGCGCTGATAGGTCAGCAAGTCCCGCCGCAGCTGCTGCCAGACTTCCTGCGGGAACGATAGCTGGGCGTTTGCAAAGCGCCACGACGTGAAGCGCTCCAGCAGGGTATCCCGCTCGCTTTGTTCGAGCTGTTCGGCATCCCGGAATTCCCCGCGGACACGGTTCCGCGCGGTGTCTGCGCGCTCCATCTGGCAGCATGCTTCCTGATACGTTTCCGTCGCCTGCCGGACCTGCTCCAAGCAGCGCAGCACTTCGCCGATCTGCCTTTTCCGTTGCTGAAGCGCCGCGAGCAGGACGCCCTTTTCCGCATCCCGTCCGCCAGCTTCCCATGCGCGCTGATAGCTTTCATGCTCCGCGCCGAGCTGCAACAGGGTATTCTCCTCATTTAATTCCCGCAGAGCCAGCCGCGCTGCCGTGCGGGTATCCTCGGCGTCCCGGGACAGATCCCGCAGGCGCAGCTCGCGTTTGCCGATCTCCCCCTGCACGCGTTGGCGTTCCGCGTCCTCCTGCTCCATGCGGCGTTCCTGCCCGGCGCATTTTTCTTTCAGATACGCCAGGCTGGCCTGCTTCTCGGAAAGGCCGTCCTCTCCCAGCGCTTCGCGCTGCGCTTTTGCCCGGTCCCGCAGCAAGGCCGAGCGTTCCATCCGGGCGGTCTGTTCGGAAAGCTGCGCGTGCAGCTCCTCCTGATGCGCGGCTTCTTCCTTTCGACGGGTTTCCATCCGGAGCACGGCCCCATTCGCATCCAGCCAGGACTTCCCCTTACGTCCCAGCACCAGCTGATTGTACCGGAGGTATTCATTTTGTATGATCTGCGCGGCTTTTACCATCGCTTCATGCTCCTGAAGGTTCCGCTCAAGGGCATCCATCCGTTCCAGGGTGCTGGCCATTGCGGACAGGTCTTCATCGGCCAGCACCTGTAACGACCGGTCAAGGATATCCCGTACCCTGGACGGGCGTAGCGCATCCTTGGAAAGTTTTGGCGTGCGCACATTGATCAGCAGCTGGACCAGCTGGTCATATTGCCGGATATCCCGGAAGTGGAACAGGCGGTCGTTCACCAGCTCCTTGTATTGCTCCGGCTTTTCGGCGCAGCTGTCCAGATCGCGGATCTGGTTGAACAGCTTGCGCTTGGTCAGGGGCATCAGGACATTGCCCGCCTTTTCGTACAGGCAAAGCCCCTCCGGTCCGATCCGCCGTCCATCGCTCAGGCAGAAGCCCCAGAACGCAAAGCTACCGCCCCGCTTTGCGCGCATCCCGACGCCGATCGTCAGGTATTCTTCCAGAGACTCCCGCTTAAATTCCAAATACAGATAGCCGGTCGACTCCTCGCGTTCGCCGTCGCCTAACAGGTAAAAATCCATCTTACGGTCGCGGGAACCAAACGGATCCAGCCGTTCCGGACGCCGGTCGCCATCCAGCAGGAAGGGGATAAAACTTTGCGTCGTGATCGATTTTCCGGAGCCATTGTTCCCGCGCAGCAGGATATGTCCATTATGCAGGGGGAATTCCTCCCGGTCATAAAGCCAGAAGTGCAGGAACCCCATTTTATTCATTCGCCAGCGATCCATTTTGCCCTCCCGTTTTTTTCTGCCATCCGTCGGGGAATGCCCCGCCCCATTTCCCGACAGCCGGGCAAAGCCGTATGGTTTCCCCGCAGTCCTCCAACAGCATCCATTCGGACAGGTATGCGGTCATGGTTTCGCAAAACCGCTCCGGCAGGAGCTTGCGAAGCTCCTGCCCCAGCCCAGCGGCATACTGCTCACGGAACCGCCGCAGCTCCTGCTGGAACTGTGGACGGCTCATGGCGACCCGGTCGTCCGGGCCGCGCGGATAAACGCCGTCACGGATCTGCTCCCGCAGCTGTGCGCAAAGCAGCAGCGCCGCGTCCGAGATCACCCGGTCGTCCGGATAGGCCATCCCGCAGCTTTCGTTCTCGCCAAAGACCAAAAACGCGCCGTTTTTATGCAGTTGAAGCTCGCCTCCCAGGAACGCCTCCAGGTTCGCGGCGACCCCGCGGGATTGGTTTTTGATGTAATCATAGTCGCTGCGGTCGGTTTCCGACCAGTACAGCGCCGGACAAAGCGCCAGCTGCTGATATACCCGCTTGCGGCGCTGCCAGCCGCGGCCGGCGGCTTCGCCTTCCCGCTCAAGCTGCTCAAAGTCTTCCGGCGACCGGCAATGCAGGACATCCTGTCCAAAATGCACCGGATAGTTGCGGGAAAGGCCGGTGTTTTCATAAAGCACTTCCTGCGAACGGTTGGCGGCAAAGCCCTCTTTATCGCCATCGTATGCGCGCAGGAGCTGCACCTGCTCGGTATACCGCAGGACACGGACCAACGCTTTGCGGTCGGAAAACCGCGTCCAATCGACCGGGCGGGTCTCCGAAAGGTAGGCCTCGACCGACTCGGTCAGCGCGGACAACAGGAACTGTTCGCCGTCGTCCAGATCGGCCAGCCAAAGCAGCACGGCGCAGAACAGGCAGTAATCCAACGGATCCTGAAATCCCGCAATCCCCATCCAGGGCATCGCGCGCGGCGGCGTCTTTTCCAGCTTGACGACGGATTCATTGATGATCAGGCTCCAGCCCAGCGCCTCGCTGACGAACCGTCCATATTCCGGCTGCGCCCGTTTCAGTTCAAAATAAAGCGCGGGGTCGCCCTCGCGAGTGACCCAGAAACGATCCAATAGCTTACGCAGTTCATACATAGCCATCCTCCTCAAAAACCAGGACGCAGTCGGGCATCGTCAGCACCCCGTCCGTGCAGCGCAGGCGGCAGGATCGCCCGCCGCGCCGATGCATGGCGTAGGACTGCCCGTATTGGGTATAGCCGCGCCCATTTTCCGAAAGCCCCGCTGTGGCGACCCAGGAAAGGAATATCGAACGTACTTCCGGCGTGACCGGCTGGTCCAACGCGGCAAAATCCAGTTTCCCGTCCCGGATGTACGAAAAGACCTTCGCCTTCAGCGCCCGTTCTTCCGCCAGGATCTGCTCGCGGCGGGCTGCTTTTTCCGCGCTTTGATCCGCAAAGCCGGTGCGGTCCATGCGCGGCTTGTTGGTACGGTTATGCGGATTCAGCGCATAATGAAAAGCCGGTTCCTCATAGGCGCTCAGGTCGGTCCGTTCCGTCTCCCGCACGGCGTTCATTGAAAAATGGCGGGCCTGCTGTACGCCGAATACCAGCGCGGACAGGCGATGCGCGTCCTGTATGGACGCGCAATCCGAAAAAAGCGTCAGATAATGGCGTAATTCCGCCTTGTTGCTGACGCCCATGTTTTCCAGCTGCACCAAAAGGGCTGCGTTTTGTACCGTTTTACGGATGATCTCGTTGGTCACTTCCAGCACCTGCCGCGCGACAGGCTCCGGGCCGGTGAACCACTTGGTCAGGGAATTCCAAACCTCTTCATATTGTACGCGAAGCGTCTCCTGCCAGCCTTCCTGCGCCTGCGGGCGCGGGATCTCCAATTCGCTTTGCATCACGCGATCCAGCATTGCGCCGGCCTGTTCCGGCGAAAGCCCCTCCAGCTGAGCGCCGATCTGCGCCGCGCTGCGCTGAAGGTCCTGTATAAATGCCTGTAAATAGCGGACCAGATTTTGCTTGTAGATCACAAAATCCGCCGCCTTCAGCCGTTTTTCCGCACCGGATGCGTAAAACTCCCGCAGATAGTCCTGATGCTCCCGGCTCAGGCGGCGGAAATCCGTTTGCAGATCCTGCCACCAGCCGCCTACCTCGCGGAGCGGCATCCCGGAGAGCTCCGGGATCTTGCGCAGGCCGGCCTGGATCCTCCGGAATACGCCGGACGTCAGGCCGGGCGAATGCACCGTCAGATTTTCCAGCGCTACGGTCATCCGCTCGATCTCCAATGCCGCCGGGGTCATCATGTACTGGAGCCGGCGGTTTTGAAATTCCGCGATCGTAAGTACCTTATGCGGATCCTGTATGCAGGTCAGGTTCTTCCATTTGACAAGCTGCTCCAAAACACGCGACAGTTCTTCCCCCGTGTATCCCGCAAAAAACGGGAGCTGGCGCAGCAGCGACAGCAGGCTGTCCTGATCCATCTGGTAATGCATCTTCTGGTATTCCGTGAAGAACAGGCGCATGACCGCCCGGTATATGGTATAGTTCTCCGCAGAAAGATAACGCGTTTCCAAAATGCTGTCTAAAAGATCGGTCTGGATCATGGCGGCCCCTCCGCTCCTGCCTGATTTCGAGTCGTTGCGATTTCGCATTTGGGTATCATGACTTAGGTATCATTACTATAGATTATAACCAGGTATACGCGATTTGTCCAGCGCCATTTTTCAAACACTTAACCAGGATCAGGCGGCAGGCCAAAGACCGGAAACCAAACAGGGCGGGCAGCCTCTTTGCGGGAGGCTGCC
>CAJUGU010000090.1 GCA_910586105.1 uncultured Eubacteriales bacterium
AAGGCTTCATCCCGGGCTTTTCGGCAGGTTTTCTGAACTTTTTGTTCGCTTCCGTGCCGGTCAGCTTGTTTATAATACCACGCTTCCAAGCAGATGTCAACAGTTTTTTTAAATTTTTTTGAAAAAAATATTTCCCGTCCCAGAATCCTCCTGCTCTCCCTCCTTCGCACTTTCTCCACAATACCGGTTGCAAAGTGCCGTGATCCGTGTTAAAATAGCGTTACTATGCAGATTTTGGAGGGGTTCCCGTGCATTCGACACCGGTTTTGCTGCGGCGCTTCGCGCCCTACTTTAAGAAATATCTCGGCGTTTTCCTGCTCGACCTGCTCTGCGCCGGGCTGACCGCGCTGTGTGAGATCGTCCTGCCGCTGCTCGTGCGCTATCTCGCGCAGACCGGCATGGAAGACATCTCCCTGCTTTCCGTCGGCCTTGTGCTGCGGGTCGGCGCAATCTATCTGATTCTGCGCATCATAGACGTTGCCGCTTACTACTTTATGTGCAACCGCGGCCACATCATGGGCGCTATGATTGAAACGGATATGCGCACCGATCTCTTTGAACATCTGCAAACGCTCTCGTTCCATTACTTCGCCAATACCAAGGTCGGCCAGATCATGGCGCGCATCACCTCCGACCTGTTTGACGTGACCGAGTTTGCCCACCACTGCCCCGAGGAATTTTTCGTCGCCGGGCTCAAGATCGCGGTCTCCTTTATCATATTATGCACGATCAACGTCCCGCTGACACTGCTGATCTTCGCGCTGGTGCCGCTGATGATCGTCTGCTCGTCCGTCTTCAACACCGGGATGCGGCGCACATTCCGGGAGAACCGCGCGCAGGTCGGCGAGATCAACGCGCAGGTAGAAGACTCGCTGCTGGGCGTGCGCGTCGTGAAATCCTTCACCGGCGAACCGCGCGAGATCGAAAAGTTCGGCGTAGGCAACGCCCTTTGGCTCACGCTCAAGCGCGCCAACTACCGTTGGATGGCGGGTTTTCACGCGACAACCCGCGTTTTCGACGGTCTGATGTACCTTGCCGTGATTCTGGCGGGCGGTTTCGCCATGACCTCCGGCGCGATCACCCCCGCCGACCTGATGGCCTATGTCATGTACGTGACCACTCTGCTTGCGACCATCCGCCGCATCGTCGAATTCACCGAACAATTTCAGCGCGGTATGACCGGCATCGAACGCTTTTTTGAGATCATGGACGAAAAGCCCGATATCGTCGAACCCGCGTCCCCCGTCGTGCTGGACAAGGCCCGCGGCGATATCCACTTCGACAACGTTTCTTTCGCCTACGCCGACGACCCTGACCATCCCATTCTGGACAAGCTGAACCTTGATGTCCGCACCGGGCAGTCGGTCGCGCTGGTAGGCCCCTCGGGCGGCGGCAAGACGACCATCTGCAATCTGATCCCCCGGTTCTACGACGTGACCGGCGGCACGCTGACCATTGACGGGCACGATGTCCGTTCCCTCTCGCTGCGCTCCCTGCGCCGCAGCATCGGCATCGTCCAGCAGGACGTTTACCTGTTTTCGGGCACGATTTACGAAAATATCCTGTACGGCCGTCCCGGCGCCACCCGCGAGGAGGTCGTCGAAGCCGCCAAACAGGCGGGCGCGCATGAATTCATCCTGCACACGCCCGACGGCTACGAAACCTACGTCGGCGAACGCGGCGTGAAACTCTCCGGCGGGCAAAAACAGCGCATTTCCATTGCCCGCGTCTTTCTGAAAAACCCTCCCATCCTGATCCTTGACGAGGCGACCTCCGCGCTGGACAACGAAAGCGAACGCCTTGTCCAGCAAAGCCTGACCCGCCTTGCCGAAGGCCGCACGGTCATTACGATCGCCCACCGGCTGACGACGATCCGCGGCGCGGACAACATCGTCGTACTGACCGAAGACGGCGTTGCCGAACAGGGTTCCCATGAAGAACTGCTACAGCGTAACGGCGTTTACGCTGCCCTGCACCGTTTCGCCGAGGAATCCTGACCCGGACCGTCCTGCGGCTCCCCGCAGGGGCCGAAGCCCCCAATGCCCGCCCATCCGGAGGTATCACAAATGTACGAATATACGCACATCCAGTGGCTGCTGATCTTTTACATTTACTGCGTCTGCGGCTGGCTGTTTGAATCCGCCGTCGTCTCGGTGCAGCAGCGCCAACCGGTCAACCGCGGCTTTCTGAAAGGCCCGATGCTGCCGATCTACGGTTTCGGCGCGACCATCATCCTGCACGTCGCGCTCCCGCTGAGGGAGTACCCGATCGCGCTGTATTTCGCGGGGCTGATCACGGCGACCGCCTTTGAATACGCCGTCGGCATGCTGATGGAATCGCTCTTTAAAGTGCGCTACTGGGACTATTCCACCCATAAATTCCAGTTTCAGGGCCGCATTTGTTTGGATAGCTCGATCGCGTGGGGCTTCCTGTCCCTGCTGCTCACCTACGTAATCCATCAGCCGATCGCCCGGTTCATCACGGGACTGAACCGCGGCGCGGCGTCCCTCGCCGGCTTTACCATCACCGTTTGGTTCTTATATGATACGTACACCTCGGCGAAGGCGGCCTTCGAGTTCGCCAGCGTTTTGGAGGAGGTCGAACGCCTGCGCGCCGAGGCCGAGTCCCTGCGCGTACAGCTTCAGCTTGGCGCTTACGAAGCGCAGGATCGCATGGAAGAGCTGCGCGGCGAATGGAAAGACGCGCAAAGCGCCTTCCGCAAACGCGCCGAAGCCGCCCATACCGAGTTCCGGGAACGTTTGGAAGCCGCGCAGGAGGGACGCCGCGAAGCCGACGACGCGCGCCGCGCCCAGCTCCGCCTGAAGCTGTCTTCCGTGGAAGCCTCGTTGGAGGATCGTCTGCACGGAAAACGGCGGCAATACCGCGCGCTTTTGCGGGCGAACCCCAGCGCGCACTCCGTCCGCTTTGCCCAATCACTGCGGCTTTGGCGCGACCGGGAACACCGCGGCGAAACGGAGCGCCGCGACTGAACGACCATATCACAGGAGGGATTTCATCCGATGAAACTGCTGCTTTTCTGCGCAAAAGGTTTTGAAACCATGGAATTCAGCGTCTTTGTAGACGTTTTCGGCTGGGCGCGCAACGACCATGCCTGCCCGGTCGAGGTCGTGACCTGCGGCTTTGCGAAAACCGTGGTCAGCGCCTTCGGCGTTCCGGTCGCCGTCGACAAAACGATTGATGCGGTTTCCGCCGAAGATTACGACGCGTTGGCGCTCCCCGGCGGCTTCGAGGAATTCGGGTTTTACGACGAGACTTACCACTGGAAGCTGCTGACGCTGCTGAACGATTTCGACCGCCTGCAAAAACCGATCGCGTCGGTCTGCGTCGCCGCGCTGGCGCTCGGCAAAAGCGGCATCCTCAAAAATCGCCGCGCGACGACCTATCATCTGGACGGCGGACGCCGTCAACGGCAGCTTGCAGCCTTCGGCGCGCAGGTCGTGAACGAGCGCATCGTAATTGATGGAAGCCTCATCACCTCCTATTGTCCGGAAACCGCCCCGGATGTTGCATTTGAGCTGCTGAAAATGCTGTGCGGCGAATCCAAAATGCTCGAAGTAAAAGAGGCCCTGGGCTTTTGCCCGCCGCGCGGGTAAGGAGGCGGAGCATCGGGATGCAGCGGAACACATTAGGGCTTGCGCACGAATTTTTACGGCAGAACGTCCGCCCCGGCGACCTCTGCGTGGACGCAACCGCCGGACGGGGCCGCGACACGGCGTTGCTCTGCCGCCTCGTTGGGGAAACCGGACGCGTGCTGGCGTTCGACATTCAGGAAGACGCCGTCCGCCAGACGCGGGCGCTGCTGGAAGCCGAAGGCCTGCGCGCCGAAGTCTATCAGGACAGCCACGCGAACATGGGCCGCTATCTGCCGCCAGGCAGCGCGCGGGCGGTCGTATTTAATTTCGGACGGCTTCCGGGCGGCGACCCCCAAATTTTCACGACCGAAAAAACTTCGATCCCCGCGATCGCCGCGGGTTTAGAACTGCTGGCCCCCGGCGGCGTCATGAGCCTGTCGATTTATTACGGCGGCGAAAACGGTTATTCGGAGCGCGACGCGGTCCTCAGCTACCTGCGCACGCTGGACGACCGCCGCTTCACCGTACTGACCGCAGAGTGGGCGAACCGCCGCCACGAACCGCCGCTCCCCGTCTTCCTCTGGCGGGAGGTCTGAGCGATCCCCGAAAAAATTCGGCTCGGGAGTTGCATTTTGGAGAAATTTGGGGTATACTACAGATTGAGTTATTTTACGGCGGCAACGCCGTGTTTACAGAAAGGATCTCCGTTTATGGCTGAACTGACCAGCAATGAAGGCAAGAATTTGACCATCGAAGTCGATGGCGTTTCTTATGACCGGCTTCCTTTGCATACCCACGTCGTTACCGAGGAGGATGACATCTGCGATGTCGCCGAGACCTACGCCGTCCCATTCCTGCGCCCCGGCGATATCCTGTTCATTTCCGAAAAATGCGTCGCCTGCACGCAGCAGCGCGCGATCCCGATGAAGGATATCAAGCCCCGGCGGCTTGCTGTCCTCCTGTCCCATTTCGTGACGAAAACGCCCCACGGCATTGGCCTTGGCATCCCGGAAACGATGGAGTTTGCTATCCGCGAGTGCGGTACGCTCCGCATCCTGTTTGCCGCGTTCTGCGCCGCGATCGGCAAGCTGTTCGGCCAGCACGGATGGTTCTACATCATCGCCGGGCGCAAGGCCGCCGCAATCGACGGTCCCTGCCCGAATACCATCCCGCCCTATAACCAGTGCGTCGTGCTTGGCCCAGACGATCCGGAAAAGGTTTCCCGTGAGATCGCGGAGCGCGTGGATTCCCCTGTGCTGATCGTCGACCTGAACGACCTCGGCGGGAACATCCTCGGCGCGTCCGACACCGCGATTGACCGCGACCTGATGCTCCGCGTCCTGCGCGACAACCCACTCGGCCAGTCCGGCGAACAAACCCCCATGGGGATCATCCGCCGCACCGCCGCCGAAGCCTGAGCCTTATGCGTCAGGGGGCGGCATGCGCTTCCGGACGAAAAACGGACAAGCAAGAGGCAGGAGATCCGTTCGCCTGCCGACCCTCCCACACCGCCGTGCGTACCGTTCGGTACACGGCGGTTCCTCCGTTTTCGTCTTGACAGAGTTGTATCCTAAAAACGCCGCCAGTATTTTCAGTTCAACTTGCACAGACAGGATGCCCCAAGTTATAATTTTGTATTTTTTAAGAAGATATTGCCAAATCTTGCATTATCGCCATATTTTTGCAGTCAGGGCCAATTTGACCGTATAAGAAATGCGCGAACAAACCCGACCGTTCCAAGAAATTCTCAAAATTCTTTGAAAATGATTCCGCGATACCCCGTTTTTTCTCCGATTCGCGAGGGGACATCATGGATGCTGTAAAACCGTCGTTCTTTCACGATAGCATGAACCTTGCCCCTAAAGCGGACGCCGTCTCTCTTTTAGGCGCGGCCCGCTAAACAACATCACAGGCACAATCAAGCCCGTTTTCGGTTGCAAACGGCATTGCGCGGCCGCAGACTGGCTTTTGCCGGTCTGGACAAGTCCACCACGAAAATTCTTTTCTATATTTAATTCACGGCTTCAGCCTCTTGACTTTTTTCGCACAATATGGTATTGTGGAAAAGCGGCAAGTTGGCGCTTTTTGTGCTATGCCTTCGGACTTTACCAGAGGCGGACAGTCTCGGTACCAAAAGATGCCTTTTCAAAGTGCGGCCGGACTCGCCGGTTTTTTAGCCGATCGCAGGCTTTCAGGTTGCCGTCTTACTTACGCAACCAAACACGCCCTGATAACGCAGCAGAATAGAGCGACCGTCTCCTAAGCAGGAGCAGGAACGCTTCCCCACCCCAAATCGCATACCAAGCGTATACAAGTGAATATGCCCCCGTACCTCACCTGGATAGAGGGTCCGCCTCCTAAGCGGAATGTAGCGCGTTCGAGTCGCGCCGGGGGTGCCAAAACGCCGGATATAATAAAATATCCGGCGTTTTTATAGCTTTTCTTTGAAGTGCATGCCTGCGGCGATTTTGTATTTTCATCTGCTCCGGGCGCTGTCGTAACAACTGCTTCAGATGGAAGACCAGTTCTGATCGCGCCGTATTTTTTTCTGTGATTAGCACTTGCTAATCACACAAAGGGAGTGCCACAACATTCTTCATGTAGAGATTGTACTGGCGGGAACACAGCTTCAGTTGTTCTCGAATTGTTTCTGTGGGGGTATATTCTCGCAGCTCCACCCAGTTGTCAAGAGCGTATTTGGCGATCTTCCTGGCATCCGCCTTGTCCGTTTTGACCTTGCGGATCGAGCAGCCGCCGCTCTGCTTGATGAACAGCGGATTTATTACCGTGACGCGGATGCCATGCTCATGCAGCGCCGCCGCCACTGGCTCATGGTACCGACCTGTGGCCTCCATGACTACACGGGTATCTTCCCCCAGCTCCAAAATGTCCAGCGCCATCCGCTCCATCCCTATCTCGTTGTGGGAATATTCCCGTGATTTGAGCGCAACTTCACCCATTGGCCGCAGGGCTGCCATCATACTTTTCCCTTTCGATACATCAATTCCTACTGCGTTCATTTGTCTCCTCCTGTATGATTGGATATGGCTTCCGTCTCTTTTTCTCGCCGCTTATTCAATCTACTGATTGACTCGAACGCACCGTTAAGCTTGATGGTTCTACCTGCATAAATCGAATGCTGCGAATGAGAGAGACGGCTGACCGACCCCCTTGCGGGCGTGTTAGCCCAAGGATCAAAGGTCAGGCCATTTACTCTCCCATTCTACAGCTTCAGCTTTGAGATGGCAAAAGACACGGCTGGCTGCCGTGCCTTTCACCGTAATTTATATTGCAGGAGGGATCATGCAATGTGAGCAGATCCGCCCACCGCACCTGAAAATCATTGAACATTGAAAGAAATGCGCGGACGCATTGGAAGAAAACGCAGGCAGGCTGTTATGAAAAACTTCCATAAACAAATTTTAGTCAACCGTTTGCATGGCGCAAAAAAGACGGTTGCGCGTGACATCCGTCTTTTTTATTTCCCGCGTGGTTTGATTTATTTATAAACGAAAATCCCATATTGAGGTTGGCACAGGAACAAGGCCTTTTGTAAATTTCATGGCTCCGGGCAGGCGGGAACGGAGCTCGCACTTTAATGAATGCGCAATGCGTTGATTTCATCGTGCGATAAACCTGTTGCCTTTGCGATCTGGTCAGTCGGCACTCCCAGCTGAACCAGATTTTGAGCAATTTCCAACGCGTTTTCCCGTTTGCCGATTTGTATGCCCTGTTGCATGCCCTGTTGTATTCCCTGTTGGATGCCCTTTTGCATAGCATTTTGGAGCGCCTGCGCTTCATCGTGCCGGGCCTTTGCACGGAGCCGTTCCACTTCGCGGAACTCCGATGAGGTCGAGATTGAATAATATGCATTGATTGCTTGATTCATGGTCGGCACCTCCAATTCACGGATCTTTTCCAATTCTTCTACCGTCTCCGCCTTGAACAGCGATAGCCATAAAAGCAGCATATCCCGATTGCTGATATCTGCTGGCAGCTTGGGCAGTTCGTAAAAATGCAGCCCTAACTTATCGGTAAGCAGCGTATGCCGTGCGGTTTCTAAAACCTGAAAAAAGGAATGAAACTCAGCGCAATCAAACAGCTTAAAGCTGACGATACTGATCACGAGCGTTCGCGGCAACTGATCATAGCTTTGACCGGCGGGCAATGCGGCGGAAAAATCCCGCGCCCAATATAACAGTGTACGGTCTTCAAAATAGCCTTCGTTGCCGACCTGAATCTCAAGATCGACGAGCTGCCCGTTTACGGTCATATTGATATCCAACCGGCAAAACTTATCGCCAAGATTCTCCGGTATGATCTCCGGGTTTTGTATGGCAAACTCCTCGATGCTTTCGATCGGTATATGGAGCAACGCCGCAACCAGCATCCGAAGCAGATCAGGATGCCTGACAAACAACATCTTGAATAAGGTATCCGTTTTAAAAGTATATTTCAGCTTGCGCATAGCACGGCGTCCTCCTGCTGATATGACCTTCTGCTTTTAGTATACCACAGCCTGATGGGTTTTTCCATAGGGATTTGCCTATCCGCCAAGCAGAGGAAAGCCGTTTGCGTTTCGTCCCGGCGGGAAGCCTTCCGATTTTGCAAGCGGCTCCGGCAGGCGGTTTTCAGGCGTCGGCAAGCAGCTCCGGCAACAGCTTTATCAGCGCTCCCGCCAGCGCGGCATGTCCATCCGGGGATAAATGTACGCCGTCGGCCCCGGCTGCGGTCACTGTGCCTGCGTCAAAAAAATGTACGCCCATCCGCTTCGCCATTTCTGCATAAAACTGCGTCAGCAGGCGCGAGGTCTCCACGCTTTCTGCGCCAAACATATGCCGCATCCCGCCGCGCGCCAGCGGTTCCATGACCATCGGCGCCGGCGCTATCACAAGGATATCCGGCTGCTGCCGCAAATGCAGAGTCGGACAGCGTACCGTCTCGACCAGCGCCTGCATCCCTTCGGCGATCTCTTCGGCACAGGCGCGGAAACGGTTTTTACAATCGTTTGTACCAAGCATTAAGACCGCCAGATCGATCGGATCATGTGTCTTCAGTGCGACTGGCAAATAATCCAGGCCGCGCCGCCCGGGACGCAAATCGTCTTCAAAAACGGTGGTGCGCCCGCCAAGCCCCTCCTCCAAAATGCAATGTTCCGGCAAGGCCGCCTGTAAAAGCGAAGTCCACCGCACGCCGCGTGGATAACGGTTGGCCGTTACCGGATCATAGCCCCAGGTGTTGGAATCTCCATAACAAAGGATGGTTTTCATGTCAGCCCTTCTTCCCAAATGATATGCTGCCGCGCAGGCCGGGATCCAAATTCCAAATGCCCGCCGGTCTCTCTGATTACAGGATACCACAGAACTGCCCCGGAATGCAAGAAAGAGCTGCGGTGAAATACGCGCCGCAGCCCGGTTTGTGTTATGCGGTTTTCAAAACCTGCAAGGATCGATCCCTTACCGGAGCAGCCGGAGCACGCCCTGCGGCGCCTGATTGGCCCGCGCCAGCATCGCCTGTGCAGACCGCACAAGGATGTTGTTCTTGGTGTAAACCATCATTTCCTCTGCGATATCGGTGTCTCGGATGGCGGGTTCCGCACCGGCGATGTTCTCCGCCATGACGAACAGGTTGTTTGCGGTGTAATCCAAACGATTGCTGATCGCGCCGAGGGTGCCACGGACGCCGGAAGCCTTTCTTTTACAAACGAAAGGTCGATGCATCAACTATATTATAGCGCAGCCTTTTATTCGTTCAAATCTTCAATTTTTTCAAAAAACGCCTTTCAACTTTTTCGTGACACATAGGCGTTTTTGGCTTATGCCTTTGTCTGAAAACGAAATCCCGGTCTCATGACCTTGTATCCCGAAATCATATCTCTGCGTTTACCTTATTCTCGAATACATTTCGCAAGGCTTATCCCAGCGCGTTGACAGAATAGAACCAGCAGCCGGGGACATGCTCCCCCGGCTGCTAAAACAACGTCCTTTAGTTTTCCATCTCTTCCAGCATCGCGTCGATCATCACCGCGTAACCGCGCGTCGGGTCGTTCACCAGTACATGCGTCACCGCGCCGACCAGCTTGTCATCCTGGATCAGCGGCGAGCCTGACATCCCCTGCACGATCCCACCGGTCGCCGCCAGCAGGCGGTCGTCTGTGACCCGCACCATCATTGATCGGCCATACGCGTTTTCCTCGTCGAAGATCTTCACGATCTCGACCTCATACCGCCCGACTTCCTGCCCGGACACGTTTGACAGGATCTCTGCCTTCCCCAGCTGCACTTCGTCTTCATGCGCGACCGGCATCGTCTCCAATGACTCATAATAAGCCGGATCGGTGAACTGTCCGAAGATCCCCGTTTCCGTATTCTCCTGCACCGTCCCGACCTCATGTTCCGGGCTGAATTCCCCCTGAAGCGCCCCGGGATCCCCCGCCGCGCCGCGCTGCACGCTCTCGACCGAAGACTCCATCAGCCCACCGCTCCCTAACGGGATCAGTACGCCCGTCTCCGCGTCGCAAATACCATGCCCAAGCGATCCGTAAGCCCCCGTTTTCGGGTCTACATACGTGACCGTCCCGATGCCGGCGATCGAATCCCGCGCAATGACCCCGATCCGATACACCCCGTCCCGGTCGCGCGCCGGCGTTACCGTCAATTCCTTCAGCTGTCCGTCCTGCTCGCACAGCACCGACAACGGCTGACCGCCGGACAACGATACCGTCTTTTGGAGCGCATCATTCGATGAAATGGTCTCCCCTCCAATTTCCCGGATGAAGTCGCCTTCCCGCAAGCCTGCCGTCTCGGCTGGGCTGACCGCGCCTTCGATTGTCTCGACACTGGTCAGCCGCGTGACCAGCACACAATCCGAAGTCATCCGGATCCCGACCGTCCGTCCCATCGGGATCACTTCTTCCGTGCCAGCCGCCGCAGAGACCGTGAATACCAAAGCTGTCCAGACCGCTAATATGATCCTTCGCAATTTCTCACCTCCCGTTTTTACTATACCCGATCCTGTCCATTTCAAAGCTGAAAACCTTTGTTAGCCGGGCAAGTATCTGGTCGGTTTCTCAACAACCGAAAATTTTTCTTGTAATCTGGATGAAAAGGGCTTATACTGAATACATCTTCTGTGGATAGGAGGAAACAGCTGATGCGGATCGCAGTGATCGGTTCCCGTTCCGTCGATGAGCGCTTTTATGAACAGCTTTGCGCACTCGTCCCCCGCGGCGCCAGTGAGATCGTTTCCGGCGGCGCATCCGGCGCGGATGCGCTTGGAAAACGTTATGCGTTGGAAAACGAACTGAAATATACCGAATTCCTGCCGGATTATAAAAAATTTGGCCGCAGCGCCCCCTTGAAACGCAATCAGGCGATCGTCGAATATTCTGATTATGTGATCGCGCTATGGGACGGCCGTTCCCGCGGCACCGCAAATGCGATCAACGCCTGTATTAAATTTTATACCGAAGTGCGGGTCGTTATCTGCAAATAACGGTCGGTCCCAAAATTTACATAAAAAAAAACACAGGCGGGTAAGCCCGTTTCGGCTTTCCTTCGTCTGTGCCTTTTTATGTTCCCGGGCTCCATGCCTCGGGGGCATTTTTTGACCCGTCCTTATTCGCCCTTCGTTTTTTGGGCCCGTTTACAGATTTTTGCAGCCGTTGCCCCTTTGATACCATCGCATTTTATGATATACTGGTTGCAGAGTCCAAATCCGATCGAACCTACCAAAGGAGGAACATGTTATGCAAAATCCAAAGCCCATCGCCGGGACCGGCGGTGAACATTACATCCCCTATGCCGAGCGCACCGGCGCGGAATCCGTCGTATATTTTACCCGCGACCTTTCCGCCGAGGGCCTGCGCCGGATCGCCGCCCGCGTCAGCAGCGTGATGTCCGGTAAGATCGGCATGAAACTGCACACTGGCGAACCGCAGGGCCCGAACATTATCCCGCGTCCCTGGGTGGAAGCCCTTATTAAAAACGACTTGCCCGACGCAGCGATCCTTGAAACCAACACGTATTATGAAGGCGGCCGTTATACGACCGAGCAACATCGCAAAACGCTTGCGATCAATGGCTGGACCTTTTGCCCGGTCGATATCCTTGACGCGGACGGTACCGCCGCCCTGCCGGTTCACGGCGGCAAGTGGTTTACCGAAATGCAGATGGGGAAAAACCTGCTGCATTATGATTCCCTGTTCGTGCTCACGCATTTTAAAGGCCATACCATGGGCGGCTTTGGCGGTTCCAGCAAGAATATCGGTATTGGCTGCGCCGATGGCCGGATCGGTAAAGGTATGATCCACAGCGTTCCCGGTTCGGACGACCTTTGGGGGATCCACAACGAAGAGTTTATGGAACGTATGACGGAATCCGCGAAAGCTGTCGTCGACCACTTCGGGGAACGGATCTGCTTTGTGAATGTGCTGCGCAACATGTCGGTTTCCTGCGACTGTGAAGGCGTGGAAGCCGAACCCGTCGTAACGCCGAATATCGGGATCGTCGCCTCGCTCGATATCCTCGCCGCCGATCAGGCCTCCGTCGATCTTGTGTATGCCCTCAGCGAAGCCGACCGCCGCGCCCTTGTTGAACGCATGGAATCCCGGCACGGCCTGCGCCAGCTCACCTATATGAAAGAACTCAAGATGGGCAATGACCGTTACCGCCTGCTCGATATCGACCACGACGATCAGCCGATCACAGTGGAAGCCGCCGTCGAAGGCGTCGTCCCGTTCGGGACTTGGCCGGACGCCGCACGCTGAAACGCATGCGCTCCGTGCTTTTGGATAGCGCGGAGCGCCCCTCGCCGGGAGGCGTCCTACGCGGACAGCGCCAAAGGGACTCGTCCCTTTGGAATCCCTTTCTCGCCTGCGGTCGGGATTGGTACAGTCAAAGCCGCTTATGCGTGCGTCTTCGCCCCGCCAAAAGGACGGCGGGACGAAGTGGCAAAATCGGCAATCTTTTCGGAATATGAGTGATAATTGCAAAAGAAGAGACACTGTTAAAATGTCAAAATTTGCGAAAAGCGCCGCAACAGCTGCTCCAAGTCCGGCTATGACACGATTTTTATCCTTATAAAAAAGACAACGGATCGAAAAAAAACATGACGATCCATATCGTGCGGCAAACGTGATTCTTCGATACCAAGCCGAGGGCAGATTTTTTGAGGTCAGGGCAAATCTCGGCTATGGACGTTTCCGAATTTTCGTTGTATGTTAAAAGGACCTTCCGCTTGCAGAAGGTCCTTTTGACTTGCGGAGCCGTTTTTAACAGCCCTCTTTATTTCCATGGAAAAGGTCAAAACCCGTGTTGTGCAGGAGCGTCAGCCTTCCTGCGAACCCTCGGGATCCCGATCCTGGTTTTCCGCAAGGTCAATTTCGCGTTCCAGTTCCCACTCCCGCTCCTCGAGCCCTTCCCGCAGGCGGATGAGTTCGGTTTTCCGGCGTTCATTCTCCGCATTCCGGCTCTGGCGGAGCCAACGATAGAATGTGCTGATCGATACATGCAGACGCTTTGCGGCGTCCTCAGCGGACACCCGCTTGTCCTCATACAGTTCACGGATCTTTTCAAACCGCTTATCCGAACGCTTGCTTGGGCGGCCCAATGTTACGCCAAGCTCCTGCGCGCGGGTCATGCCCTCGCGCTGGCGGCGGCGCAGTTCCGCGCTTTCCACCTCGCGCGCGGTCAGCAGCGCTTCTTCGACCAGATCGCAAAGCAGGTCGTGCATCGACAGCTCGCCCTGCACTTTGCGCTCAAGCTCTTCATTTGTGATACCGCGCCTTTGGGTATGTTCTTCCAACAGGCGTTCGATATCCTCCCGTCCATATTCTTTTTTCACCGACAGCATTTAACCCATACCTCGACTTTCCGTTTGCTGCACAACACAATTCCTCGATTTCCTCATGGCAAAACCGCCACTCCCAAAATCCTTCTCACAAATCGCCAACCCACTGTCGGGGCCTGTCATAATAAAACTGTGATTTATTGCATCAATAATATCGTATTTCATGACATTTGGCAACCCCTTTTTGAAAAAAAATCTGCAAAAAGCGAATTCTTTTCAAAATGTTTACAATTTCGCAACCGTCTCCTTTCGCGCCCCGGGCGCCGTCCGAAGAGACAACGCCAGCCTTCCATCGCCATCCGCTGAAGGCTGGCCGACGTGCGGGATCGATCGCCCGTCCCTCCGGAATATGGACGCTGGCGGAACGCCCATACCTTATTATATAAGCGCGGAAACGCCTGACGTGTATCCGGCGGAAATCGGTCCGTCCCAAGCAGCCGGACTGGGCGGCAAGGCCGACGGCGCTTTTGCCCGTCCCTTAAAGAAACGTCAATGCTCTAACGCTCCATCCGATAAGAAATCAAAATCATCCCTGTGCTGGATTTTCGCATGGCTGTGTTGCCGTCCTTGACGGGCGCCGGCCCGCCTGCGTCCTCCGCCTTGCCCTGCAAGCATCCCGCTACAGGGCTAACTCCAATTTCTCGCCGGATGGAGCACCAGAATGCGCAGGGATCTAAGCGTGAAACCCTGCCCTGTCCGAAAAGCATTGCCGCCGGGATCCGGCCAGGAGTGGGAGCCTGCCGCCCCACCCCGGAACGGGCGCGCTCCCCGGGCGCTTACAATTCTTTCGCGAGGATCTCCTCGCGCCGCTCCATCAGATCCCCGTGCAGGATCGCATCGACCGCCGTCTCTTCCCCGATCCGGTCAATCATGGCCGCGAAACGCTCGCCCTTCTTCCCCCGGTCGCGGAACAGCAGCATGGACTTTTCGATCAGGTCCAACGCCTCCGCCTCAGTGTAGAGTCCGGGCAGCGGGGTGCCGTGACGGGTGATCCGGCCCCAGCGTCCTCCGATATAACACTTCAGGTATACCTCCGACGGCGCGACCGCCTTGAACGGGCATTTGCCGATACAATAACCGCAGTTATTGCAAATGTCCGTATCGCGCGCCATCTTGCCGTCCTTGAGCGTACAGCAGGACATGCGGCAGTTCTTTTCGATCTGGCAGACCTTGCAGCTGCGGCACAGTTCCGGGTCGAACTTCGGCGGATGCTGCCCGACGATGCCGAAATCGTTCAGATCGGGCTTGATGCAGTTGTTGGGGCATCCGCCGACGGCGATCTTGAATTTATGCGGCAGGCGGACATCGCCCATGCCCACGTAAAAACGGTCGTGGATCTTTTTGCCGAGCGCCTGCGTATCATAGAAGCCAAACACGCAGGTCGTGCCTTTGCAGGCCGTGACCGGCCGCACACGCGCGCCGGTGCCTCCGGTCGTCATACCGCCTTCGGCCAGCTCCGCTTTGACCTTTTCTACGTCCTCATACGGCACGCCGACGATCTCCACCGTCATTCGAGTGGTGAACGCGCAAAAGCTGTTATATCGGGCGGCGATCCGGCCTGCAATTTGCAGCTGCTCGCCGGTCAACGTCCCATTTTCTGTGATGATACGGCAGTTGAAACGCTCCGTATCCCGATTCCACAGAAAGCCTTCCAGCTTGACCCGCTGGATATCCTGTTTTGTCAGTGCCATGGTCTTGGGCAACCTCCTCTACGATTTCGTCTCCATCTTTGTCGCGATCCCGCCGGGGATCCCTTGCCGGTCTCACCGGTTTCCGGGGCGGTCTCCGCTTCTTCCGCCGGGCAGGAAATCCCATTTTACTGATATTTTTTGTGTCATTCAAATGGATTTTCTGACACTCATTATAACACGGATCGCCCCCGCTGTAAACGGAAATTTTTTATATCGCAAAGATATATTTCTGGCGGATTTCCCGAAATCTGGTTTTTACGGCGTTCGTAAAGTTTTCCCCGGTGGTGTTTCAAAGCAGCCCTTCGGAAGATCCCCCCTCCTTCCGCCAACTTTTAGCCGCATTTTTTGCGTTTTTCCGGCCCGCGCGAAAAGATTTTTTTGCTTGAACGCACCGTAAAGAAAAAAATTTACAAACGGCGCCTTGATTCCTCCCGGACGGATGCTCTATTATAATAGGAGTATCGGGCAAGCTCAAAACCTGCGCTTTTCTTCTGACGCTCCTCAGCGCAGCACGCCCGTTCATGGATAAGGGAGAAGGAAATAATGAAAAGGTTTAAAAAGTTTAAAATATGGCTGGCGCTTGCGGCGGTATTGGCCGTTGCAGCAGCCGTCTTCCTCTGCACCCGCGGGACGGTCACGATTTTGATGTATCACCATATTGTGCCCGACGGCGAGGAAACCAATTCGCTGACCGTGACCGAGAGCAAATTCCGGCAGGATATGGAATACTTACAGCAGAACGGGTACGTCACGCTGCTGCCGGACGAGCTTGAATTGATCCTGCGCGGCCGACGCGCCTGTCCGGAGCGGGCGGTCGTCGTCAGCTTCGACGATGGGTACCAGTCCAATTATACGATCGCATACCCGATCTTGCAGGAGACCGGATGCAAAGCGGTCGTCTCGCTCATCACCACGAACATCCGGGAAGCGCCCGGGGAAAACGCCTTCATGCTTTGCTGGCCGGAAGTCGAAGAAATGTCGGCCAGCGGCGTTGTGGTATTCGGTTCGCACACCGATAACCTGCATAATCCGGATGTCGGCGGAGCCCTCCGCACCGCCCCGGGCGCTGCCAATGGGGTCGAACGTTTACAGGGCGAGGCCCGTGAATCCTATTTCGAACGGGTCGGGAACGACTTAAAACGTTCCTGCGATCTGATTCAGGCGCATACCGGGAAGCCAGTGGAATGGTTCGCCTATCCTTACGGCGCCGGCGACCGCTGGTGTGAAGCCGTATTGGACGAGCTTGGCGTAACGATCTCGGTCTCGACCAACCCAGGCCTGGCACGCGCCCGGAACGGATTGCGCAGCCTGCCGCGCTATGGCGTGCAGGAGGATACCGACCTTTCCGAGCTGCTCCCGCCGATTGCGGACGAAAGTTGAGTTTTTAGCAGAGGGCAAAACCGCCGCGCGCCCCCTCTCAAGAAGCGCTGCCCCGGAGCGTGGACGGGCGGCGTTTCCGCTTGCATATGAAAGTTAAAATTTTGCAAGTTTTGAAAAACGTCGCCGTTTTACATGCCGAAAGCCGCGGTTTATAACACCTTTTTGCATGTGCGAAAAAGGGTTTGGACTGCGCGCCCTGCCGACGGGATGTTTCCAAGTTCGCTTCTTTATTCGATTTTATGAAACGGGGAAGCCCACTTTTATATACTCACGTTCTGAAAATTTTGCCGATCCTGCCACTTCGTCCCGCCGTCCTTTTGGCGGGACGAAGCC
>CAJUGU010000091.1:0-3913 GCA_910586105.1 uncultured Eubacteriales bacterium
CCGCGCCCGCGCCGGTGGAGCCCGTGCCGGAAACCGCCGCGCCCGCGCCGGTGGAACCCAAGCCGGAAACCGACGCCGAGCCGGGGAACGCCAAACCGGACGCATTTGCAATGACGATCGACCTTCAGCCGGAGTCGGAGATCCTGCCCATTCTGGAAGAGCCGCAGGCGGGGAGCTTCTCAGCCATGGCCGACGTACAGCCGGAAACGAAAGCACTGTCCGCAGCGGCAGAGCCGGGAATGCGTCCGGAAACGCCTGCGGCGGCGGCCCGGCCCGCAGCGGCGGAGCCGAAAGAAGGTCCAGTCTCGGTCACGGTCGGCGGGCGGGATTCGTCGGAGCCGCCCAAACGCCGCGGCATCCCGCGGGTCGTATTGCCCGACCTGCCGGAATTCACCGCGCTGAAGCAGGCGCCCGCGCCCGCAGGCAGGCCGCTGCAAATCCTGCTGAACGGCGAGCCGCTGACGCTGCCGCCGAAGGAGAACGGGGATCCCTATTATTTCATGGATGTTTTGCAGCATTCGGGGCTGGACTTCAACCATTTGGAGCGCGCGGTGCAGCTGCTTTTGAACGGGAAGCCCTGCGAATTCATGCAGAAACTGACCGACCGGGACGAAGTCGTCATCGGCTATCGGGAATAACAAAGAGAGGATAGGAGGGCTGGCGCATGTACGCTTATATTGCACGCCAACCGATCTACAATGCAAACAAAGAAGCTCGGGGCTACGAGCTGTTTTACCGGGACGCCAACAACCGCAGCGCGTCGAACATCCTGGACGGGGACGCGGCGACGCGCAGCGTCCTTTCGGAAGCGACGTCGGTATTCGGGCTGAAGCGGCTGGGCAACGACCAGAAGGTATACATCCACTTCACGCGCAACCTGATCCTGAACGATTTCGTGCGGTTGGCCGACCCGGCGGTCGTGGCGGTTGAAATGATGGCGGATATCACGGCGGACAACGCGGTCGCGCGCAAGCTCGAGGAGCTGCGCGCGCTGGGGTACACCCTTGTGCTGAGCGACTACGACGGGCACGGGCGGTACGCGCCTATCCTGCCGCTGATCAACATCGTGCGGATCAATTTCCGCAAGTACAAGCGGGAGGAGCAGCGGCGGTTCGCGCGCAAGCTGCTCAAGGTGCCGGTCACCATCCTGGCCGAGCGGATCGAGACGCAGGCCGATTTCGACGCGGCGCGGGACATGGGCTGCATGCTGTTTCAGGGGTATTACTTTGAGAAGCCCCGGCTGCTCAACGCGCACATCGCCCGGCTGACCGATTCGGCCTATGGGCTGCTGCTGCGCGAGCTGCTGCGCCCGAACGTAGATTTTGACGCCTGCGCGGAGCTGATCCGGAGCGACGCGGCGATGTCCTACCTGATGCTGCAAAAGGCGGGGTTCCAGGACAATTTCGGCGGCAACATCCTGCCGGATATCCAGCGGATGCTGGTGCAGATGGGGCAGGGCGACCTGCTGCGGTACGTGCTTCTCGTGCTTGCGCACGAGAACAACGCGACCGGGTCGGAGGACCTGGTGCGGCAGGCGTGCCAGCGCGGGCTGTTCCTTCAGGGGATGATGGAAAGCGCGGGGCTGGACGGCACGGAAGGGTTCCTGCTGGGCATGTTCAGCCTGCTCGACCGGATCCTGGACACGCGGATGGAAAATCTGGTGCAGGACATCGGGCTGGGGCCCGGGATACAGGCGGCGCTGACCACCGACACGGGGAACGGCTATGCGATGTGGCTGCAATACGTCATGTTGTATGAGATGGCGAACCCGCGGCTGATCCTGCCCAAGCTGCCGATCCAAATGACGGAGGCGGAGGTGCGGGAGCTGTACCAGCGCTGCGGCGAGCAGGCCGACGAAATGCTCGCCGACCTGAGCATCTAAAGCCTTTGTCAGGCTGTGCAAAAGCGCGGCCCGAATTTTCGTCAAAACAGCCATTGCATTTTTGGGGAAAAAGCAATAGAATAAGAAAGGACGTCTTTCGAGCGTAGGCCGGGGGGAGACTGCCTGGACCCTGCGGGGACGGCGCGCGCCGGCGGCGCGGCCTTTGCGGGGGCGTCCGGTGAAAGACAAATCGCTCCTCGGGCGGCTGCATCCTGCCCCTGGTCGCAGAGTTTTGAAGGGAGGATGCATTATACATGGGAAAAAGCATTAAAAAAAGCGTGTGGATCCGGGTGGCCTTTGCGATCGGCTCGATCCTGCTGATGGGGATCATAACGACGGTCGGCGTGCTGAAGATACGCGGGGCGCAGATGGACAGCATGGAGGCGGGTAATCTGCTCAGCAATGCGCAGGCGGCGCAGGTGGCGCATTACAGGTGGTCGGCGAACCTGTCGAACGCGTTGTATGCGAACACGGAATTTACGGGCAGTATGGACCCGACGGCCTGTGCGCTTGGCCAGTGGATCTATGGGGATCTGGGCACGGACGATCCGGAGGTGCTGGCGCTGCGCGATCAGATCGAGCCGCTGCACCGGGAGCTGCACGCGTCGGCGAGCGAAGCGCTGAACCAGCTCAAGGGCAACGCCAATCTGGCGCAGAAATATTATCAGGAGACGATCCAGAGCAACCTGACCACGCTTGTGGGGCATCTGGATGAAGTCATTGCGCGCAGCGAGGAGATGAGCGAGGAGAGCAACGCGCTGGCGCGGGATATCATGAACACCATGCAGGTATTGTCGCTGGTGTGCTGCCTGCTGACGCTGATCACCCTGATCAGCCTGGTGGGGTATGTGCTCAAGTCGGTGATCGCGCCGATCCTGACGCTGACGCGGAAGAGCCGCCCGCTGATGGAGGGGCAGCTTGACCTGCGGTTCGAGCTGAAGTCGCAGAACGAGCTGGGCGTACTGGCGAAGACGCTGGAGGATTCGTTGCGGCTGATCCGGGGGTATGTGGAAGACATCAACCGGATCATGGCGGAGCTGTCGGGCGGCAGCTTTGATGTACATACGAGAGAGCCGTTCATCGGGGATTTCCGGTCGATCGAGCAGTCGATCGAGAGCTTCACGACGACGATGTCGTCGGCGCTGTCGCAGATCAGCCATGCGGAGCACAAGGTATCGGGCAATGCGGAGCAGCTTTCAAGCGGATCGCAGGCGCTGGCGCAGGGAGCGACCGAGCAGGCGAGCGCGGTCGAGGAGCTGTTTGCGACGCTGGACGACTTGTCGCGCACGGCGTCGCGGAATGTGGAAGCGGCGGCGAACGCGCAGGGCAGTGCGCAGCGGGCCAGCACGCAGATGCAGGAGAGCGGCGTACAGATCGAGCAGATGGTGGCGGCGATGGGAGATATCACGTCGGCGTCGCAGAAGATCGGGGAGATCATCAAGACGATCGAGGATATTGCGTTCCAGACGAACATCCTGGCGTTGAACGCGGCGGTCGAGGCGGCGCGCGCGGGGAGCGCGGGCAAGGGCTTTGCGGTCGTTGCGGACGAAGTACGGAACCTGGCGGCGGAATCGGACCGGGCGGCGAAGGCGACGAAGGAGCTGATCGAGAACTCGGTGTCGGCGACCGAACGGGGGCGTCACATTGTCGAGCAGGTATCGAGCAGCCTGAGGGCGACGCAGACGCTGGTGATCGAGTCGAGCAGCGGGATCGGGGAGATCGCGGAGGCGGTCCAGGGCGAAGCGGAGGCAATCCGCCAGGTCACGGACGGCATCAGCCAGATCTCGGCGGTCGTACAAACGAACTCGGCGAGCTCGGAGGAATCGGCGGCGGTAAGCTCGGAGCTGTTCGATCAGGTCCGTCTGCTTCAGGAACAGACGCGCCGCTTCCAGCTGAAGCAGTAACGCCCGGCCCCTCGCCGGGGAGGCGTCCTGCGCGGACGGCGCCAGAGGGACTCGCCCCCCTGGACACCCGATTTCGCCTGCGGGCGGGACGGGGGGCTGGGTACCTCTCAAACCGTTTATGCATGCC
>CAJUGU010000091.1:3923-16538 GCA_910586105.1 uncultured Eubacteriales bacterium
GGGCGGCTGCGGCGCCGCGCGAAGCGTGGATCAAATTGACGCGGAAGCGCATTCCGAATGACAAACCTTTTACATCCTGCGGAATGCCGGCGGACAAGGAAGTCGGCCGGCGTTCGGGAAGATGTAAAAAAGCTGACAGGAGGTGGCTGAATGAGTACAGTGATCCGTGCACACGTAATGCCGGAGGCTTTGCGCACCGTCGCGCAAAATCTGGCTTCCGGCAGTTCCGGCAAGGTTGCAGAGGGGCTTGGCTTTTTCGACCTTGCGATGCGGGAGGCCGGGAACAAGGCGGAAAGCAATGGTTTTGAGACCAGCCGGATGAGCCTTGCACAGTATAAGCAATACCTTTCGGGAAGGATCTCCGCGATCGAGATCAACCCGACGCGCATTCTGGATTCTTATTCGGTGCGCATCAGCGAGGAAGGGTTCGCCGCGATGCAGGCCGATCCCGAATACGAGGCGTGGGTGCTGGGCAGGCTCGCCGCCGAGTGGTCGACGCCCAAGGAAACCGGCGCGGGCGGCGTGTATACGACTTACAGCGTCGGCGCGGATGCGGGCAGCTTCTGCGTCAACACGGTCGATCCCGCCGAATGCCAGAAGGAGCTTGACGAGCTCGACCGGGCGCAGGAGAGCTTCTGGGAGCGCCGCCACCGCCGCCATGAGGAGTATATGGAGCTCGCCGAGCGCGAACGGTTCCTCCGGCGGCTGCGCAGCGGGTCGGTCTCCTCGACCGAATACCTGCTTTCGGGGCTTGGCTGAGCGGCGCGCCTTCGTGAAAATGACGAAGAAAGGGAAAATGGCTGAAAAGTGCGGCTTCCTCCGTTTTTCGCTTGAAAATGGTGTTTTCGGAAGTGCTTTTTGTCCCGTAAGGCCCCTTGGACGGCAACGGCTGTCAGCCGCTGCCAAAAAATTCTTTTGCCAAGGGCATGCTTTTTTCCAAGAAACTCTTGCAAATTTTTGATGGAACGTGTATCATAATAGAATCAGCAGGTTGATTGGCTGTATATTTCCCTGCCTTGGTACATAGATATGGGAAACGGATATACGTTAGGAAGGATGAAACAGTATGAACGGTTTGGCCGGCACGACCTTTGGGATGCTAGAACGCTCCATGGAGTTCCTTTGGGCAAAGCAGACTGCGATCCTCGATAATATCGCGAACGCAGAAACCCCGAACTATAAGACGAAAACGGTCACCTTTGAGGAGACCTTTGAGAAGAAGCTCCTTGCAGCGCAGCGTAGCGCGAACCCCAGGCAGGCTGTGCGCGACGTGCTTGAGAACCTGACTTGGGATGTGTGGGAGGACGGCGAGTCGGTCGAACTCAACGACAACGGCGTCAACGTCACCGAACAGAGCGTTGAGCTGATCCGCAACGCCTACCAGCTCTCGCAGGTGTATCGCTCGATCACCGGCAATCTTTCGATCATGCGCGCCGCCGTCAACGGCTGACCGCTCGGAAAGGAGTAATCGACCATGGCTTTTGCCAGCATTATGAATATCGTCGGATCCGGGCTGACCGCGCAGCAGCTGCGGCTGGACGTGATCTCCGAAAATATCACCAATATGAACACCACCCG
Organism: uncultured Eubacteriales bacterium; assembly: GCA_910586105.1. Classification (GTDB taxonomy): domain Bacteria; phylum Bacillota; class Clostridia; order Oscillospirales; family Butyricicoccaceae; genus QXXE01. Next base: position 5,502 of record CAJUGU010000091.1, read on the forward strand.
TACCGAGGGCGGCGGCGGCGCGTATCGCCGTAAGGTCGTCCGCTTCGAGGCTGAGACCAGCCGCGACGGCTTCCGCCGCGCGCTCGCGGCGGCGGCGGAAACCTCCAACCGCGGCTATGAGAAGGCGGGCGGCGTCCGCGTGACCGATATCCTCGAAGACCCCGGCGACCTGCCCGTGACCTTCGACCCTGACCACCCCGACGCGGACGAGTTCGGCTATGTCGAGATGCCGAACATTACCCTTGTCAAGGAGATCACCGACGCGATGGCGGCGACCCAGGCCTATTCGGCCAACGTGACCGCGTTCAATACCTTGAAGACCGTGCTCCAGCGCGGGCTTGAGATCGGGCAGTAACGCGCCTTGGATGCGGGCAGCCATCTTCCGGAGCGCTTGCATCCGCGCTCAGAATTCTTGAAAACTAGAGCTTTGAAATAAGATGATTGAGGTGACGATCCCATCATGAACAGCATTTCCAAGATCGCTCCGATCTGGAGTACGATGCCTTCCGGCGCACGGACGGCTGAAGTGCAGGATCCCACGCCTGCGGCTTCCTTCACCGATATTTTCCGCTCCTACATGCAGCAGGCGCAGGACGCGCAGGCTGAGGTCGAGCGCACCGACTACCTGCTGACGACCGGGCAGCTGGAAAACCCGGCGGTCAGCTCGATCGCGATCGCGAACGCTGAGCTTTCGGTCTCCATGCTGGCCAATCTCCGCACCAAGGCGCTGGAGGCTTACAGCGAGATCATGCGCATCAGTTTGTAAACTATTACCGGCGGTTTTGCGATACCGGAACCGCCGGTATTGGCGTGCTTCACGGCAAACGGCGTGGGGCGCCGATTTTTTCGAGGAAACGAGAGGCACCGACATGAAACGGAAGGAAAAAAGCTCCGGCGGCGGCGCGAACTGGATGGATACTTACGGCGACATGGTCACCTTGCTGCTCTGCTTTTTCGTACTGCTGTATTCCATTTCCAGCGTCGACGAAAACAAGTGGATGGCGCTGGTCAAGAGCTTCAACCCCGACGCGTCCCCAACTGCCGTAGAGGAATCGGGCAGCCAGGGCCCGGCGGATGAAGCCAGCGAGGGCATGAGCATTGAGGAGAGCGAGGAAGCGCTCGCCGAACAGGCCGAGATCGACCGCGCGATTGAGCAGCTCTATCAGGCGCTGGTCGATTACGAGCAGCAGAGCGAACTGGGCGCGAGCATCGAGACCACCCGCGGCGACGGCTATGTTTTCATCTCCTTTGACGACGCCGTGTTTTTCGCGGGCGAGCGTTATGACCTGCTCGAGCAGGGTCAGGAGGTGCTCGCCGACCTGTGCGCCATCTTTGACACGGCGGCCGACTCGATCGACGAAATCCGCGTCATGGGCCATACCGCCCAGCTGCGCGACAATCAGGAGAATAGGGTCGAAAACGACCGCTTCCTCTCCTCCAACCGCGCGACCAACGCCACGATCTTTATTCAGGAGAATAGCGCGATCACGGGCGCCCGCATCCTCAGCGAAGGCTACGGGCAGCACCGCCCGATCGATGACAACAGCACTGCCGAGGGCAAGGGCCACAATCGCCGCGTGGAGATCATCATCACTGGCCGCGACGTGCTCAGCGGCGCGGGCAGCAGTGTGGAACAGTATTATACACAGCGCGCGGGCGGCGCATCGCAGCTGCCCGATACGCTGGGATAGTCCGGAGTATCAGGGGAGGGAGTAGCTGATGGCAGAGGTATTATCACAAAGCCAGATCGACGCGCTGCTCAACTCGATGCAAAGCGGCAACGCGGCCCCGCCCGCGGAAGAGTCGCAGGAAAAGAAATACCGGAAGTATGACTTTACCAGTCCACGCAAATTCACCAAGGACAGGCTGAAGATGCTCGGCGGCATCTTCGACAATTATTCCCGTATCATCAATACGCGGATCAATGGCCTGCTGCATACGACCTGCGAGGTGGAAGTGGAATCCGTCGAGGAACAGCGCTATTACGAATTTTCCAATGCACTGCATGACGGCTCGGTGCTCACCGTCGCGTACCTGAACATGGAGGGCGGCGAGGAAGAGGAATCGCCGATGCTCATGTATGTAACGACGACTGCAATGGTCAGCATGATGGACCGCCTGCTCGGCGGCAGCGGCAGCGTGGAGGGGGTCCCTGACGATTACGAATATACCGACCTCGACCTGTGCCTGTACGAAAACCTGACCCAGGAATTCATCAAATGCATGGGCGAAGGCTGGGCGAACTACATCCAGCTGGCATTCGACTTTGAGCGGGTGGAATCCAATCCCACGCTCGTGCAGCTGATCGGCCTCGACGAGACCGTCGTGCTGGTCGACCTCAAGCTGAACTTCCCCAACTGCGAGGGGGGCATCAGCGTCGTCCTCCCGGGCACGATGCTAACCAACATCTTCACGAAGATCAGCCGGGATAACCCGGCGCGCCGCGTCGCGGCCGAGGACCACTCGGAAGAGATTATGGACCGGCTGCGCGATTCCAGCCTTGAGGTCGTGGCCGAGCTTGGGCGGACGACGTTGCGGCTGCGTGATATTTATAATCTAAATGTGGGGGACGTCATCGACCTGAGCCAGAAAAAAGACAGCGCGGTCTTCCTGCGGATCGGCGGGCGGAAGTGGTTCGACGGCATGATGGGTGTCAGTGAAAAGCATTTAGCCGTCAAAATAAAGCAGGTTTACCAGAACGCCGAAAGAAGGGACATTCAGGGAAATGAATAATATTTTTAGTCCATTAGAAATCAGCGCCATTGGCGAGATCACCAATATCAGCCTGGGCTCTTCGGCTACGGCGATCTCCAATCTGCTTGACCACCGGGTCGATATCACGACACCGACCGTGTCGCTGGTGAACGCGGAGGAGTTCGAGCTGGGCGAGATCGAACCCGCCATTGGCGTCGAGATCAAATACGTGACCGGCCTGGAAGGCAGCAACATCATGATCCTCAAAATGAGCGATATCAAGGTGATCGTTGATATCCTCATGGGGACCGAGACGCCTGACGAGGAGTTCGTGCTCAACGATCTCACGCTCAGCGCGGTCTGCGAGGTCATGAACCAAATGATGGGCGCGGCGTCGACCGCCCTGTCCGACTTCCTCGGTTTCGTGGTCAATATCTCCACGCCGCAGACCTTTGACCTCGACGACATGGAGGCGTTCAAGCGCGACCGCCTGCCGGTGCCGCAGGGCCCGATCGTCATTGTCAAATTTGCGCTGGATATCGAGCCCAACCTCAAGAGCGAGTTCATGAACGTCATGTCGGTCGATCTGGCCAAGGAGCTGGTACGGGGCTTTGGCCTCGAACCGGACGACGGTGCGGCGGGAGCGCCTGCGCCGGAACCGGCTCCTGCCCCTGCGCCGGAACCGGCTTCCAGCGGGCGGACGCTCTCGCAGGAGGAGATCGAGAAAATGATGGCGGGCTCGGCGCAGCCGGCCCCGGCTCCGGCCCCCGCACCGGCGGGCGGCGGCGGGACGCTTTCGCAGGAGGAGATTGAAAAGCTGATGGCGGGAGGAGCCGCCGCGGCTGCCCCGGCCCCGGCTCCTGCGCCCGCTTCTTCGGGCGGGACGCTCTCGCAGGAAGAGATCGAAAAACTCATGGCGTCGTCGCAGCCTGCGCCGCAGCCCGCGCCCCAGGCTCCGGCCGCGTCCCAGGCTTCGGCCGCGCCGCAGGCGCAGCCAGGCATGCCGCCAATGATGGGCATGCCGCCGATGGCCCCGCCGTCGGGCGCGGATCCGGCGCAGACGCCGTATCCATATTATTACATGCCGCCTTATGGCTGGCCGGGCTATCCGCCGGTGCAACAGCCGGCTGCTCCGGAACCGCCAGAGCCCAAGGTGATCAGTACGCAGGCTCCCGTGATGCCCAAGCTCGCCAACGGCGAGGAGCTGGGTGAAGAGCAGGCGCAGAATCTGGATCTCATTATGGGCGTACCGCTCGAGGTGACGGTCGAGATCGGCAGGACCCGTAAAAAGGTGCAGGATATCCTGTCCTTCTCCAAGGGTTCGCTGGTGATCCTGGATAAGCTGGCGGGCGATCAGGTCGACCTGTTCGTCAACGGCAAGTGCATCGCGCGCGGCGAGGTCGTCGTCATTGACGATAACTTCGGCATCCGGATCGGCGAGATCCTGCATAAGCCCGAGCTGGAAGACATGGTTTCCTTTAAGTGACGCTTCAAGTGCTATTTTAATCAATCGAGAAATGAGGAAAGAACGATGGCAAAAATTTTGTGTGTGGATGACGCGGCGTTTATGCGCAAGGTCGTCAAGGATACCCTGAGTAAGAACGGCTATACCGATCTCCATGAGGCGGTTGACGGCGCGGACGCGGTCGAGAAGTTCACCGAGCTCAGCCCGGATCTGGTTATTATGGATATCACCATGCCGAACATGGACGGTCTGGAAGCGCTCAAGGCGATCCGGGCGAAGAACCCGGCGGCGAACGTGGTCATGTGCTCGGCGATGGGTCAGGAGGCGATGGTCATTGAAGCGATCCAGTCGGGCGCGAAGGATTTCATTGTCAAGCCCTTCAAGCCGGACCGTATCCTCAAGACGGTGACGTCGATTCTGGGCAACCCGTGATTCTGCTGCAGCTGATCGGAATGCTGGCCTGTGTGGCGGGCATTCTTGCGCTGGCGTATTGGGTCACGCGGCTGATCGGGAAGTATGGCGCGTCGATGTATCCCAGCGCGGCGCGGACGGGAGAGCTTTGCGTGCTGCGGCAGATCCCGGTCGGCCGTGCGGAGCGTCTTGTGCTGGTGCGGCTGCACCGGCGATGCCTTCTGTTGGGCGTGGCGCAGGGAGGCGTTTCCGTGCTGGCGGAGCTCTCGGAGGAGGATTCCGCGAAGTGGCTGGAAGCGCCCCAGTCCACGCCGGGCGGCGACTTTTTCAGCGCGCTGCGGGGGGCGATGAAGAAATGAACAATCTGGATGCATTGATTAACATTAACGGGGACGGCGTAAGCGCGATCGAATTTATTTTCCTGACCGCGATGTTGACGTTGTTGCCGTCGCTGGTCGTGATGACGACCTCGTTCACGCGGTATGTGATCTCGCTATCGTTCCTGCGCACGGCGCTGGGCACGCAGCAGACGCCGCCGAACATGGTGCTGATCGGCATAGCCCTGTTCCTGACGCTGTTCACGATGGGGCCGACGATCGACCAGATCAACGAACAGGCGTATGCGCCGTATGTCAATGATGAGATCACGCAGGAGGAATTTTTTGAACGGGCGGGCGTGCCGCTCAAGGATTTCATGCTGCGGCAGACTGAGAGCAGTTCTCTGAACCTGTTTTGCAGTATGTCGGGGATCGAGATTCCGGACGGGGAGATCGAAGTGCTTGCGGAGGAGCTGCCGATGCGGGTGGTCACGCCCGCGTTTATGACGAGCGAGCTGAAGAAAGCGTTTCAGATCGGGTTTTACCTGTACATCCCGTTCCTGCTGATCGATATTATCGTATCTTCGACGCTGATGTCGATGGGCATGATCATGCTGCCGCCTTCGATGATCTCCACGCCGTTCAAGCTGCTGCTGTTTATCACGCTGAACGGCTGGGAACTGGTGTTCTCCACGCTTGTACAGGGCATTCATTAGGAGGGGTGACGCATGGAAATTACGCAGGTGACCGACGTATTCCGGGACGGGATCGGCGTTGCGATCCGACTGGGGGCCCCGATCCTGTTGTTGGCGTTGGCGGTTGGCGTGGTGACGGCGATCCTGCAGGCGGTCACGCAGATCCATGAGCAGACGATTGCCTTTGTGCTGAAGCTGCTTGTGGTGATCCTGTTCCTTGTGGTAGGCGGGAGCTGGATGATGATGACGCTTCAGGAATACACGCTCGGCTTGTTTGAGCTGATGAAGTAGCGGAAAAGGCTGGAAACATGCTGGATTGGGATAGTTTTACCCTGTTTTTATACATTGTGATGCGGATATCGGGCTTTGTCCTGATGAATCCGATATTTGGGCGGAGCAACTTCCCGGGGCTGTACAAAGCGGGGATGATCCTGACGTTGTCGATTGTTGTCAGTTCGGCGTACATGGGGGAAGCAGTGATGCCGCACACGGCGCTGGAATTTGCGGTCAAGCTGTTGTTGGAGCTGTGCGTTGGGGCGGCGGTAGCCGTTATTATGCATTTTTTCTTTTTTATTCCGGAGCAGGCGGGGGAGATCGTGGACACGCAGATGGGCATGAGCATGGCGCGGACGTATGACGCGGGCTCGCAGGCGTCGATGACCTCGACGGCGACGTTGCTGAACATGATGGCGATCCTGCTGTTTTTCGCGGCGAACGGCCATATCACGCTGTTGCGGATCGTGCTGACTTCGGGGGACATTGTCCCATTTGGGGCGGTAACGATGGGCGACGCGGTTGCAAACAAGGTTGTAACCTTGTTTGCGGAGTGCGTGCTGTTATCGCTCAAGCTAAGCCTGCCGATCATGGCGACCGAGCTGATGGGCCAGGTGGGCATGGGTATACTGATGAAGGTCATACCGCAGATCAATGTATTTGCGATCAACATAGAATTGAAGGTCATAATCGGCCTGGCGATGGTACTGTTGATGCTGTCGCCGTTCAGCGAATTCCTCCTGACTGCAGAAGCGGAGATGCTCAAGTCGATTGAGGAAACGCTGATGCTGATGGGCTAGCTGCCCCCTCGCCGGGGAGGCGTCCTGCGCGGACGGCGGCAGGGCTCTGCCCTGCACCCGCGATTTTTTTGTAAAAAAATCGAGTAAAAACTTTATTTCCGCTGCGGCGGGAAAGGGGTGCGGTGCGAGATGCTTTCCGGTGCTGCGCCGTCCGCCAGAACGGCGGCGGACGGCGCGGGGAGTTGCAGGGCATGACCATATTGGTACGGATATTGGACGTGTCTATCAGCGTCCCCGCCCGCCCAAAACGACGGCGGGCGGGGTGAGTTCATTTAGTGGAACGGCTTCGTGTAAGAGCAATGCTTTCAAGGACCCTGCGGGGTTCCTTTTCTATAGGTTCAAAAAATGGTTGGCATTTCCCACCCCGCAGCCTGCGGAAGGGTAAAGGGACGCTGTCCCTTTACGCCAGGGGATTGCCAGAGGCCCTGATAAAGGGGGGATCAACTTGGCGGGCGAGTCGAAAACCGAAAAAGCAACACCGAAAAAGCGACGTGACGAACGAAAGAAAGGCCATGTATTCCTGAGTAAGGATGCGATCGCTGTCGCGACCCTTTTCGGCAGCGCTTCCGTTTTACGGATCACCTTTCTTGGTATGGCATCCTCCATTTATGAGATGTTCCGCTATTGCTGTGAATGTGCCGTACAGGCTCCGCTGGGTATGGGTGCAGACCTGATACAGGAAGCGATGTATCAGATGCTGGTGCTGTTTGCCAAATGCGCCGGGCCGCTGCTGCTGATCACCGTGTTTGTATCGATCGCAGCAACCTTCGCCCAGACCCGGGGCTTGGTAGCGGGCGAATTGCTGAAACCGAAATTTAATCGGATCAGCCCATTACAGGGGTTTAAACGGTTGTTTTCCCTGCGCAGTGTCATTGAGGCGGTCAAGGGGATCCTGAAGATCGTCGTCCTGCTGTGGCTGATCTATTCCTGCGTTTCCGATATGATCGGGGTGTCGGTGAACTATCTGTACATGGATCTGAATGATTCCTGTAAGCATGCGTTTGGTTCGATCTTCAGTATGATGGTGAAGGTCGGCCTTGCGTTCCTGGTACTGGCCGCGCTCGATTTCCTGTATCAATGGTGGGATTATGAACGGGAATTGAAGATGTCCAAACAGGAGATCAAGGAAGAATACAAACAGACCGAAGGCGACCCGCAGGTCAAGGGCAAGATTAAGGAATTGCAGCGCCGCATGGCCCAGCAGCGTATGATGCAGCAGGTGCCTAATGCCGACGTTGTTATCCGTAACCCGACCCATTTTGCCGTAGCGCTGCGATATAAACTCGGCGAAGATGAAGCGCCGGTCGTGCTGGCGAAGGGGCAGGATTTTCTTGCGCAGCGGATTGTCGAGGTTGCGGAAGAACATAACATTGCGGTGGTCGAGAATGTCCCGGTTGCGCGTGCGCTTTACGCGAACACCGAAGTCGGGCGTGAGATCCCGCCGGAGCTTTATGGGGCTGTTGCAGAAGTGATGGTCTTCCTGTACAAGCTGGACGATATCAAAAAGTGATCGTGAAAAAGTGCGGATGCGCCGGAATGGTTCCGGTACATCCGCGCTTTGCAGTTTGTCAGCAAGCGGAGGCAAAATGACGGAAAAGGTTGCATGGGCCGGGAGCAAGCAGGGAAGTTTCGGTAGAGCAGGGATGCCAAGGGAATGGCAAGCTCAAAGCTTTTTAAGAACATCAGTCAGGCTGCTTTTTCCAGTACCATTGACTCCGGCAATGATGATGTAAGTTTTATGTTAGGCTCCGAATTCTGCTTGAAGGGGCGTTTAAAATATACGTTGGAGGCATTATTTCACTGATACTCATGTTCCAAAAACTTTACCGATCCTGCCTGCTTCGTCCCGCTGTTCTTTTGGCGGGACGAAGGCGCACGCAGAAACGGCTTTGACCGCACCGATCCCGCCCGCAGGCGAAAAAGGGATTCCAAAGGGATGAGTCCCTTTGGCGCTGTCCGCGCAGGACCAGGGTCCAGGGGCGGAGCCCCGGCGCCCGCCGCGTAGGCGAAGCAAACGGCAATATGGAACGTTCGCGGGTATCATCAACGTCAACCATCGCGGAATCGCGAAAAGACAAACTGCCCGGACGCACTCAAATCGGCCTGCGTCCAAGCGCGATCCGTTGGCGTACCGGGCTTCAACGCCGCAGAGGTCTCCGCCTTGTCGCAAAGCGACCAATTCGCCCAGCTGATGCCGCGCACACGAAGGAAATCGAGCCATTCGCCTGCCTGCTCCAGAAAAACGCCGCCGCTGCCGTCGGCACGGCTGGTGCCCCATTCGGAAACGAAGACCGGCAGTCCGTTAGCAAGCGCCTTGTCGATACGCTCGCGCAGCTCCGCGCCGTGGGCGCCCGCATAAAAATGGAGCGTATACATCAGGTTTTCGCCCGCGACCGGATCGGCGGCGGCCAGGTGGATGTCCTGACTCCAAGTCGGGCTCCCGATCAGGATGACCGCTTGGGGCGACTGCGCCCGAATGCAGGAAACGATCCGCTCGGCATAAGGCTTCACATCGCCCGACCAGCTCGTATTCCCGTTCGGCTCGTTGCAGATCTCGTAAATCACGGCGGGGCAATCCTGATAACGCCGAGCCATTTCGGAAAAGAAGACGGCGGCTTCCTCAACGTGGCTCATGGGGTTGCCGTCCGACAGGATATGCCAATCCAGGATCACGTACAGATCCTCCGCAATGGCGGCGTCGATCGCGTTCATCGCTTGCTGCCGCATAGCGTCGGGTTGGCTTAGATAACCGTTTTCTCCGGTATACATCGCCACGCGAAACAGATTCGCGCCGAACGAAGAAAGGTTGCGGATCGACTGCGTATTTGCAAAATTGCCATACCATTGCAACCCGTGCGTGCTCATACCTCGCAAGACGACCGGCTCGCCGCTGGCATTGCAAAGCTGCGTCCCGCAGACTTGCAGCCAACCGTTTTCACGCACGCCGCCGCTGTGGGAGACTGCCGGCTGAGACGGCTTCAGGGGCGTCGCGGACGGCTGGGGTGCAGTTACAGGCCGCGTGGCGGTTGACGATACCATAGCCGCGCCGCCCTGTGTTTTTTGCAGCGCGGTATAAACCAGCACGCTGGCCTCGGCGCGGCTGAGACTGCCCAGCGGGCGGAAACAGCCGTTTGCGTCGCCAGAGACGACGCCAGAGGCATACGCCGCGAGTACGCTGTCATAATACCGCCCGTTCAGCAACGAAAAATCGCTGATCTTCTGCGATTCAGTCAGGTAATCGCCGCGCGCTTCGGGCAACAATGCGCGCATCAGGATCTTTACGGCAAGCTGCCGGGGGATCGGTTCATTGAAGCGTTCGCCGGTCGGAGGCAGTTCGTCCCAGTCATACCAACCGACTTCCAACGCCGCTTGCGCCCAACCAGAGGCCCAATGCGCGGCCTGTCCCCGCTTTGGAGAAAGTCCCGCGCTGCGCGCAGCGATCGAAATGAATTCCGCGGCGGAGATCGTCGCGTCGGGTCGGAAGCGGCCGTCAGAGCCGCCGGAAAGCAGACCGGTCGCCGCCATTTGGGAAACGGCTTCGGCGTACCAGCTTTGCGACGGGACATCGGGGAAGGCGGCGGATGCGGAAGCGCTCAGGAAAAGGCTGCACAGCAACACGGCGGTCAAAAGGCGGACAAGCCTGCGCATGGGATCACCTCATTATTATGATACGTCGGTAAATGGGAATGGGTCAGGAATAAGGGGATCGGTCAATGTTCAAAGCCGACGATGGTCATGGGAAGATAGAGGGGACCGGCGGAGAAAAAGAAGCCGCGTCCCATGCGGATCTCTTGCCCGGCGAGGGTATAGGTCGGCTGATCACCGGGCATTTGTGCGGAAAGGATGATGACCAGATCGCGTTTGACCGGATCAGCGGCAAAAACGGTTTCGCCATCCTCGGTCATGACCGAGGTGCGGTAGGTCGTCCAATAGCAATCGGCGACAGTGCCGTCGCCGGTATCGAGCGGTTGGCCGATCAATTCATTAAGGTCGATGCCTTCCTGAAGGAATGTATCAAGACCGGAGGCGCGAAGCTGGATCGTTGCTTCATGCGTGGGTTCGTCGAGCTGTGGGGTTTCCGTATCGGGCGCGGGGCTTGTCCGCAGGGCTAAAAACAGCACCGTGGCGGCAAGGATCATGCCGAGGAGGCAAAGGTCGGGGAAAAAACGTCGCAGTTTCATAATGGGATACCTTCTTTAAATATAGCTTTCAGTTTAGGATGGTTCGGAACGATGTTTTAGCTATTATATCACAGCGGCGGGGAAAATGAAAGGTTTTCCGTTGTCTTTCGCACGGCAGTTTCATAAAAATCCCAGAAAAGGCAGCTATTGAAAGAGAGACGTGATCATGATAGAATAGAAAAAAGGGAGAAAAGCCATGAA
>CAJUGU010000092.1 GCA_910586105.1 uncultured Eubacteriales bacterium
CAATCCATTCATCGCTGCTGCCCTGCCCGCCACAACGACGGCGGGCGGAACGGGTTTCATACGGTGTTTTATTTCACGAGTGCGTCGCCTTCCACGGCAACATTCCAACGCGCCATAGAAGATTCATCAGGCACGGTTCGCCGCATCAGCGGCAATCAGCCCTTCGATCACATCATCCAGCGCGCCGTCCATAAAATCGGCGAGCTTATACAGCGTCAGCTTGATCCGATGGTCAGATACCCGGTTTTCCGGGAAATTATAAGTCCGGATCCGTTCCGACCGGTCGCCCGTGCCAACCTGGCTGCGCCGCTCCGCTGCGATCGCCGCAGTCTGCTTCGCCTGCTCGGCTTCAAACAGACGGGTACGCAGCACACGCATTGCCTTATCCCGGTTTTTATGCTGGCTGCGCTCGTCCTGACACTCAACGACCACGCCGGTCGGCAAATGGGTGATCCGGATCGCGGATTCCGTTTTATTGATATGCTGCCCACCCGCCCCGGACGAGCGGAAGGTATCGATCTTAAGATCGGAAGGATCGATCTGGAAATCGACCTCTTCCGCTTCCGGCAGCACCGCCACCGTCACCGTCGAGGTGTGGACGCGGCCCTGGCTCTCGGTCTCCGGCACGCGCTGCACGCGATGCACCCCGGATTCAAATTTCAGCCGGGAATACGCGCCGTCGCCGCTGATCTGAAAAACGATCTCTTTACAGCCGCCCAGCTCGGTCGCGTTCTGGCTGAGCACTTCGACCGACCAGCCGCGCTTCTCCGCGTACATGGTGTACATACGGTATAGCGAATGCGCGAACAACGCGCTTTCCTCCCCGCCCGCGCCGCCCCGGATCTCTACGATCACATCCTTATCGTCGTTCGGGTCGCGCGGGATCAGCAACAGCTTGATCGCTTCGGTCAGCCGGTCGATCTCCGCGCGGGCGGCGGCAAGCTCTTCCTGCGCCAGCTCGCGCAGCTCGGGCTCCGCAAGCATTTCCTGCGCTTCCCGCTGCGATTTCCGCGCCGCCAGCAGGGCCTGATAAGCCGTAACGACCGGCTCCAAACGGTTGCGCTCCCGCAGGAGCGCCGCCGCATTTTTCGGGTCGTCGTAAAGGTCGGGCGCGGCAAGGCGCGCCTCCAGCTCATCATAACGCGCGGCAATGGTCTGTAATTTATCGAGCATGGCGAAATCCTTTCCGAATAACATACGTTCAGCCGACGCCCAGCCGGACGCCAGAAAAAGGCCGTTTCCCGGCGGTATTTTTAAAACCAGCGTCCGCTGACAATCAGCCCCATGATAGAGCAGTATTCCCGCAGATGCAGCATCATGCGGATCGCAAGGTAAGGCGTCGGCGCAGGCACCCCATAGGGATCCAGCCCTGCGCTGGCCATCAGTTTCCGGGCGCGGGCAAGGTGGAAATCGCTGGAGATTACAGCGGTACGGTCGCCCTCGGTCAGGAACTGCCGCCGGGCGTTTGCAATGTTCTGGATCGTATTGGATGATTCATCCTCCACGAGCAGGCGCGCCCGGTCAATCCCCTTGTCGGCCAGGTAATCCCGCATCATCCAGGCCTCGGGCATGACCTCGTTCGAGCCCTGCCCGCCGCACAGGATAGCGGATGCGTCCGGGTTCCGTCCAAGATAATCATAAGCGGTATCCAGCCGCGCCTGAAGCGATGCGGAAGGGCGGTCGGGATAAATTTGCGCGCCCAATACAAGCACATAATCCGCGCCTTCCGCCTCAGGGTCAGGACGTTCGCCCATCACAATGATCCCCTGCACGGCTACAAACGATATCGCGAACAGGAGGAACAGGACGCGTCCCAGCATCGCGATGCCGCGCGCCATACCGGACCGTTCCGATTCATGGACGGCGACCGCTTCCCCGGCGCAGCCGATCGCGAGCGCCCCGGAAAAGGCAGTCCCAAACCGAACGGGCGGGAACGGGAGGCACAGCGCCGCGATCACAGCGCATGCCACCGCAAATGCGCGCCAAATCTGAAATTCCGTTCGTTTCATGCATGGATCTCCTTCTAACTAAAATAGGCGCAGCGCTTTCACCGGTCCCGCCCGAGGACGAAAAACGGCGTCCGACCCGCAGGCTGCCAGCCGCGAAAGCCCCCTGCCCCAGCATACCGGTCACGTCTGCTCCAATTCAGACGAAACGGTCTCCCATTCGTCCATTTTCGACAATAAAAGGGCGTCAGCCTCCTCCCGCTGTGCCATCAATGTACACAGTGCGTCAGGGTCTGATGCGCTTTCGTTCATTTCCCGGTCCAGTTCGGCAAGCCGCGCTTCCAATGCCGCGATCTCGCGCTCTAACGTCGCGACCCGCTTTGTCAGGTTTTTCGTACCGCCGCCCCGGTTCTTTTGCCGTTCCGGCTTCGCCGCCGCCCTTTGCGGGGCCTCCTGCGCAGGCGCGGGCGGATTTGCTTCACGGTATGCTAAGAATTCATCATATGTGCCCTGAAAATCGGTGTACGCGCCGTTTTCCAGATAGATCACGCGTGTTGCGAACCGGGAAACGAAATAGCGGTCATGCGAAACGAACAGCAGCGTTCCCGTGAACCCTTCGACCGCCTCCTCGATCCATTCGCGTGACAACAGGTCAAGATGGTTGGTCGGTTCGTCCAAGATCAGCAGGTTCAACGGGTCGTACATCAATTCGCACAGCCGCAGGCGGCTTTTTTCACCGCCGGACAACGTTGCGACCGTTTTCAGCTGGTCTTCGCCCGAAAACTGGAACGCCCCCAGCCGGTTGCGCGCCGTCTGCACGGTCACGTTTTTGTCATACAGCAGGGTATCGATCAGCGTCCGCCGTTCGTTGGCAAAATGCACCTGCTGCGGAAGGTACGCCGGGCGCAGCCCTACGCCTTTTTTGACCGTCCCGCCGTCGGCTTCCAGCTCGCCCAGCAGGATCCGCAGGAGCGTCGTTTTGCCGGCGCCGTTGTCCCCAAGGATCGCGACCCGTTCCCGGTTGCGGACGTTAAAGGATACGTTTTGCAGGACGGCGCGCCCGTCAAAGCTCTTGCAGATATCTCGTACTTTCAGGACTTCTTCAGTCTCATAATTAGGGTCGCCGAAGGTCATCGACATCTTTTTCGGCTTTTTCGGACGGTCGGTCACTTTCATCCGCGCGATGCGCTTGTCGATCGACGCCGCCCGTTTGGCAAGGTGTTCGGTACCGTGCTCATGCATCTTGCGCGAGACGGCCTCCAGCCGTTTGACCTCCGCCAGTTCGTTTTCATGCTGTGCAAGCTGCTGCTCGTAACGCCGTTCGCGTTCATCTGCATAGTAGGAATACGACCCTGCGTAAAAATCGCATTTGCCGTCGCGCAGCTCGATAATGCGTTCGCAGCATTGATCCAGAAAATAACGGTCGTGCGAGATCGTCAGCACCGTGCCCCGGTAAGCGTCGAGGTAATCCCCCAGCCACCGTACCGAATCCATGTCCAGATGGTTGGTCGGTTCGTCCAAAAGCAGAATGTCCGTATGTTCCAGAATAATGCGCGCAAGGTTGACCCGGGTCTTTTCCCCGCCGGACAGCAGCGCAAATTCCTGCGCCCGCTGGTCCTTGGGGATAGCAAGGCCCGCGCAGACCTTGTCAATCTCAAAATCATAGTTATAGCCGCCCAGCCATTCCAGACGGTCCGAGACCGCGCCGTAGGCGGACAGCGTTGCTTCGCTGGCGTCGCCTGCCGCCATTTTGTCAGCCAGCATGCTTTGGCGGCGGCGCAGCGCGTCCACTTCGCGGAAGGCAAGCCGCAGGACAGAGTCCACCGACGCGCCTTCCCGGACGACGGGGATCTGGTCGATAATGCCGACCGTCCGGCCTTCGCCGATCGCGACCACGCCGTTGTCATAAGGGATCCGTCCGGAAAGGATGTTGAACAGGGTCGTTTTCCCCGCGCCGTTGCCGCCGAGCAGCGCGACCTTTTCCCCCGGCTGTATGTCGAAGGAAATATCGTTCAGGATCAGGCGGTCGCCATAATATTTGGTTAAATTTTGCACGGTGATATCGGCCACAGTGGAATACTCCTTTCAAATATTCGGTAAAATAAATCGGTAGGGCGCGCGGCGGAGGGGAACCGCCCCTGCCGCTTTGGCGAGAAGACGTTTTTTAAGAACCTGTATTCATAAGCTAAAGTGGTGGATGGACGGTCGATGGCGCGGTCAGACAAAGACGATTTTCCGCAGGAATCCTGACGGATTTCAAGGAAAATCGGCGCAGCATGACCGCGTCAGATGCCGTCCAGACGCCGCTTTGGGCTTGTGAATACAGGTTCTAAAACGCCTCTTCCAATTCTGAATCTGAAAATGATACCACGCGCGCGGGCAGAAAGCTGTAAGCGCGGTCAGGACGCGCGGTCTCGATAAAGTTGATCCCCAGTTCGATCAGGTGTTCAAGCATATCGATCGAACTGGTCGCGGTGGAAGCCGTGAACAGCCCGACCCGGCGGCATGACTCTACCAATTCAGGGTACCAGCACGAGGGGGCCGCGCGCAGTCCGAACAGGCCGGTTTCTTTGGCTGCGCGTGCAACCGGCGCAGGCGTGGACGGCTTTTCGTTCAGATCGCCCATCACATGCAGGGCGGGGAATTTTGCGGCGAGCGCGGCCGCGTCGATCAGATCCAGCCCGATCAAAAAGGCATTGTCCAACATATCAGCGGTCGACAGCGCGATTTTTACCGCCGCGCAGGCCGCTTGGCTCCCCAATGCGATCGCCATCTTCGCCGGGCAGCATTTTGCCAGTTCGACCGCCTGCCCAATGGTCACGATCTTGGGCAGTTCGCTGCGGAGCTCAAAATAGGTATGCTCCCGCAGATCCAGAAAGCCGTCGGGAACGTGGAAGCCGCCTTGGGAACACAGCACTGCGATGCCGTCGGCGGTCAGGTCAACGGTAACGCAGCAGCCGTCCGCACCGGCTTCGTTGCCGGTCATGATGGATTCCAGACTGTCCGGCGCAGTCCCGTCACAGCCCGCAACGGACAGGATAAAGGTATCCTTGGTGGTATAGCGCATAGAAGCCGCCTTTCGTCAGCACTTTTCGGGTTCCGGGTAGGTTTCGCCGAAGGTTTCAACGGTGACTGTCTGCATCCGCTGGGGCGTGCGCGGGCAGTCCTTATAGTTGCGGGGCGTATTTACGATATCGTCGCAAGTCTCGATCCCCTTAACAACCTTGCCAAAGGCGGCGTAGTCGCCGTCCAGATGCGGGGAATCAGTGGTCATCAGGAAGAACTGGGAGCCTGCGGAATTCGGGTCGCCGGTGCGCGCCATGGAGATCACGCCGCGGGTATGCCGGAGATCGTTCTGGAAACCGTTCGAGGTGAACTCGCCGCGGATGCAGTAATCCGGGCCGCCCATGCCGGTTCCGTCCGGGTCGCCGCCCTGGATCATAAAGCCCGGAATGACGCGGTGGAAGATCGTGCCGTCATAAAAGCCCTGCAACACGAGGGATACAAAATTGTTGACCGTGTTCGGGGCGATCTCCGGATAAAGCTCGATCTCGATCTGTGCGCCCGATTCCATGGTGATGGTAACGATGGGATTTTTCATAATGTTTAACACTCCTACTTCTCATGAACGCTCCTGTTTATCCGCAGCCCTGTCTGTTGTCAAGAGGCGCCGCCCCCTGCCGCAGTCTGCGTCAGCACTCCTATTGTACCAAATAACCCGGCAAACGGCAAGGTGAAAAATAGCAATTTTCGGCGGCTGTAAATGCGTATCCTGTCGGATCTCAAAAAATTTTCCCAAACCCGAAAATTTTTAGTTGACAGCCCGCGAATTATTTGCTATAATAGTCAAGTCTCAGGGACCTGCGGGTGTAGTTCAATGGTAGAATGTCAGCCTTCCAAGCTGAACACGTGGGTTCGATTCCCATCACCCGCTCCATTTCGTGAGCAACGCACCGCGGGGATCATTGCTTCCCCCTCAAGGTTGGGATCTTCCTTATGCGCCAGTAGCTCAGTTGGATAGAGCAACTGCCTTCTAAGCAGTAGGCCGGGGGTTCGAATCCCTCCTGGCGTGCCATTCCGATCCCCGATCGTCGGGTCAAATTTCGCAGGCGGCAGGGCGCGGCCGCTACCGCTCCGCATTACAACAGGACGAAAGGTCGATCGCTTTTCCGTACAGCGCCCCGGTTTTTAATATGGTGGGTATAGCTCAGTTGGTTAGAGCGCCAGATTGTGGCTCTGGAGGCCGTGGGTTCGAATCCCATTACTCACCCCATTAACCCCTGACAATGCGCTGCTCAAAACGCGGCGCATTGCCCTTCCAAAAAAGAGCGCCGCAACATACGGGGGCGTAGCCAAGCGGCAAGGCAGAGGACTTTGACTCCTCCATCGCTGGTTCGAGTCCAGCCGTCCCTGCCATAATATGGTTCATTAGCTCAGTTGGCAGAGCACCTGCCTTTTAAGCAGGGTGTCCGGGGTTCGAATCCCCGATGAGCCACCACAAACCCACTCAGGACGTCGGTTTTGAGTGGGTTTTGTTTTAAACCTGTATTCGCAGCGAAAGCGCCGCGCAGCCGGCGCATATCCGCTCGTTTTTATTATATTATATTGCATTGAATATACATTGTCAGCACAAGGTTTCAGATGCCTTTGGCGCATGGTTCATCATGACAGCAAAAGGAAAAAAAACGTTCTGTTTAACCGTTTTTCACCTTTTATGCCATAGGACTATTCACATTTTCATTGCATCTTGATTGAACGCATGTCCAACAATAACCGGCGCAGTATCTTCTGGTTGGGGATCCCCCTTCCCTTTGATATTGCGCCGGTTATTTTAATTTGTCCGTTCGCTGACGAACAGCATCGTCGTTCTGTCCGACTCCTCAATCAGCAGCACCTTGCCGCAAACCGGAGCTTCGTCCACCGCTGTTTCGACCATCTGCCGATAAGGCGGCTGCTCCTGTGCATGCTCGATCCGCTGCTTTCCGTCCGAGCCGGATAATAGAAAGGTTTGAAGATGGCTTTTCTTCGATGTTTCCATCCCATCCCACAGGTACCAAATCAGTTGTTGCAGCCAGATCGGTACGGTTTCATGTACGGCATTTGTGATATAACGTTTTTTCAACGGCTCACCTCATTCTGGGATAAATCAGGACCCGACGGAATATCCATCGGGTCCATGATCCTTGTATGGGTCTGCGTCTCTTCAGTCAAACGGAAACCGTTTGCTGAGCAAGTTGGCCCATATATCTTTGGCCTTCAGAGTTTTCCGGCAATCTTCGCAAACGGTCGGCATCCAATCTCTTCCAATCACGTCACCCTCTTGGACATATATCCTTTTACCGCATTTTGTACATTTCCGGCTGTGCCATGTACTGACCGGCATTGCCATTCACCACCTTAATGAGTTGAAATTTGCCCAGACCAAATGACATCCTCGCAATTTGTTTCGTTCGCTCATGATGTCTTCCAATTTAAAGACCTGCGTCGGGTTGGCATATGGTCGATAATGAAATCAAAAGCCGCCTGAACGTTATAACCATATTTCGCCGAATAATATACAGGTTTTAATATATTGACTCCCGTAGCTTCCCGGACGCGTCGCTGAATGGAACACGACTTTTCCTCTAAATAATGGATTAGGGAAATATCTGGTGTGCAGCTGGATGCGTCCCAATGCATACCCTTCATCGCAAAATCAGCTTGGTTAATTAAAACAAGTATTCGCTCCGGCTGAATGTTTGGTACGATAACCTCATTAAGCAAAGAATAGGTGCTTCCCATATCTCGTTTTGCTCCTTCAACGATTACAAGAACGAGGTCGATAAAACCGTATGAAACGTTGTCGAATGCGTAAGTTTTATAAAGCAATTCGACCATTTTTCGTTTATGTATCTCATCTTTTTTCACACCGTCGCCTATCCCAGGCGTATCCCAAAGTCGCAAAACGTCATTTAGACGGTACGCGTCTAATTCCATCGTTTCCGGGTCAACGCCGTCGCCAACCGTTGCGACAGTCTTTTGAAAAAACGAATTCAATGTAGTGGATTTTCCTGCGCCAGTATTACCTGCCACCATGACGTCAAACGGGCAGAACCCTGCCCGCACCGATTTTTGCTCGATTTCATCCTGCCGGTATGTGTTAAAATTTATCATTTTGTTTTACCTATTGTTTTCTAAAGCTCTCATCCAAACAAACCGCGAAAAAAGCCAACGACCCCGCCAATCGCGCCTCCGACAACCCGGCCAATCGTTTCGCCAGTCTTTCCAAAAATTGAACCGAGTTCTCCGCCAATATCAGCCCCAGCTGCCGCACATTCTCCGACCGATTCTGCAAGGCTTTCCAGAATCCCCTTGCTGTAATCCTTCAAATCATCGTTGTCCTTCCACATTTCCTGATCGGTATTGATGTTGTCAACATAGGACAGCCGCTTCTCCTTTGGCGTAAATTTCACAATATAATACAGCAGTTTAGAAAGATTGTATGGCCTGTTCTGCACCATTCCTTCTTCCTTAAAACCAGCGCTGTAATAAATGGGATCAATATCAACGCCAGTTCCTTCCTGAATACGTCGTTTTACCGAAAGTGCTTTTTCATCCAAAAACTTTTGAAGCGGTGGTTCAGGACGGTTCGCATCATGATCCCAATATCGCCCTTTCATTGCAACATCTGCCTGATTGATCGCAACAAGGATGCGGTCTTTTCTATTTTCCCCTAAATTCGGTATAATCACGCTGTTAATCAGTTCATATGATGTTCCCAAGTCTCTTGTACTCCCATCCAGAATTACAAGAACAAGGTCGATCAGCAAATTCCCGTTTTCATCGTGTTCGTTCAGCTTCTTAATAATGTTTTTTGCATGACGGTTATCCGCTTCTTTACCGTCGCCTAATCCTGGACTGTCCCATAAAATCAGGTTTTCCAGTTCATACTTTTCAATCTCCATCGTTTCCGGGTCTACCCCTACGCCAACTTTTGCGACCTCGGTATTGAACAATGCATTGATCGTGGAACTTTTGCCGCATCCGGTTGCGCCGGTGATCATGAGGTTGATTTTCTGCTCCTTTAAGTACAGAAAATTTTTCATCAGCCGATCCTTTTCCGCTTCCGGGATATCACCGTTCATAATATCGGCTTCCATGGCCTCAAAAAATTTCTTTTGCGATTCGTTGCTCATAATATTGTCTCCTTTTATTACTTCTGGTTTTTTACGCAAATTAAAATTCTGCTTCCCAACATTTTGCGAATTTGTTCACCCCCAGTCCTTCGTCACTTCTCGCAGATAATTTTTATAAATTTATTATATCATATTTATAAATCTAACTTCAAGTCTTTTCGACAGAAAACCTTTTAATGCTTTTAATTTTCATAAAGTTCCGCCGCCTTGTTTTTCATTTCCGCGCCCTGCATATATAGCTCGACCAGCAGCCGCAGGTCGTTCCGGGCATAATGCTGCTGCAATTCTGCGATTTTGCAA
This sequence comes from uncultured Eubacteriales bacterium, assembly GCA_910586105.1. GTDB lineage: Bacteria > Bacillota > Clostridia > Oscillospirales > Butyricicoccaceae > QXXE01. The sequence goes on from CAJUGU010000092.1 coordinate 9,422, forward strand.
TCGGATACGATCGGTGGGCTGCGGTTCACGGCTTCTGCTTCAAGGAACATTTCCTCGATCGCCGGATCGGTAAAAACAGCAAGGCGGGCCTCCGTGCCTTTGCTGACCAGGATCCCTCGCAGCAGTTCGTCCGATTCGCTTCCACTGGCTACATGGAACAGCAACCGCAGGTATTCCACCGGAAGCAAATGCTTTGGGATCGCGGCATATTGCAGCGTTTTTTCAACAACGCCAACAAACAACGGCGTGTCGATCCGATCGGTATTCATATTGCAGGCCGGACTTTGCAGCCGGATCTGATAATCACAAAGGCTGCAAAATCTGCTGTCATACAAATAATATGCATTCGTTCGCGTGAACAAAAACCCCCGTTTCGTGCTTCGTTCCTTTGAAAACCTGGCCAGCGCTTTTGCGATCTCATCCCGCATCGCTTTCACCTCCTGACAAAATTCTAATCGAAGCAGCGAATAAAAGCCAGCGCCTTTGATTCCGAAAAGAATGAATATTTTCGGAATCAAAAACACTGGTGTATTTTACAAAAACATGATATCCTTTAAAGAATAACGATCCAGAAAATGAAGGGAGGCATTTCCATGTGGGATCTGGATGAAAACGATCCGGTCGATAAGTTGATTTTGCAGGAACTTCGCGGGGAACCTATACGATTTGATCAATGGGAAGAAATGTGGGACGAGTTAGAGGACGAGCCTGACGCAGCGGAAAGGTTGCAGGCGCACGGCTACACAGCGGAGCGCGGGCAACGCGAAGGCCTGATTTTTCGCGAAGAATTTTTGCAGCTGCTTCAAAAATACGATCTGTCACTATCCGACCGCATTCTTTTGTTTTATCGCCTGGCAGAGCTGGCTGCATCTGCGCCAGACCAGGACCTGCTGTATTTGTATTGCGCGATCGTCTCGGATAGCGGTTTCCTTTTGGATCAAAACCGGGAACCCTATCAGGGGGACGACGGCGCGCTGCATTACCTGATCACCATGACAGGGACTTCCGACCTGTTTTGCGAATTACAAGGACGGATCCGAAGATCAAAAACGCTGCGCCATATTTTCTCCAAAAACTATAAAAGCCCGCCTTTACAGGCAAACAGTGACGCAGACATGAAGTACAAGGTCTTTCAAGCCTATTCCAACGCCTTTGGCGCGGATGGCAGCGAAACCGAACTTTTGAACAGCATCGACGATCTGCTTCAAATGGCAGCGGCTTACCCGGAACTGGAAACGATCGAACCGTTGTTCCTCTATCGAGCGTTTACCCGTCATGGAAAGCGCCTGCGCTCGGGCACGCTGCTTCAGATGGATCTGAAATCCCTTTGGAAATACAAGGCTTATCGGATCGATCAGGATAACGGGAAGAATTTCAAGGCGAATCTAGCCCATTTAACCTTGTTTTCTTCGCTTTGTGAAATTTATCAACATGAAGAAGCGGTCGATCTGCCGCTCTGCTATCAGGGGTTTGAAATGTTGAGCAATCTCGGGGAATTTTACCGGGAGCAAATGCCTGACGATATTTCCATACCGTTCCCGGAGCCTATGGAAGATATCCTACTCTTCGAGGGCCCCTGCTGCTTTGAAGGCGGCGCCCGTAATGTCATTCTGGAAAATGATAAAACACTGAACGAAATCCGTTTGAGTAAATTCCGCTGCGATCCAAAGTACGAACGTCCGCTCGATCATATTTCAGTCTATCTGAATCAGAATCTGGAGGAACTTATCAATCGCTTTTGGCACGCGGACGATGAAACCGTCAAAACGCTCTGCAATCAAATCCTGCTGGACAGCAAACTTCCGGCACGCTGGCAGCCCCAAAATATGCAAGAGCTTTCCCGGTTCCTCGCAACCATCAACAACGGGCTGTTGGACGCAATGTGCGAATATGCAGATTCCCTCCTCGTCGAAGCCGGGCAAACGCTTTTGGATACGCTTTGACGCCCCTAGCGCTCCATCCGGTCAGGAATCGGATTTGGATCTGGAGCGAGATTTTCGCAGGGCAAGGCAGAGGACGTAGGCGGGCTGGCGCCCGGCAAGGACGATAACGCAGCCATGCGGAAATCCCATCCAAGGACAAGTTCGATTTCTGGCTGGATGGAGCGCCAGTATCCGCCTGGTTTGATCCAAAATTCATTCGGCTCCGCACCATTATATCTTTTAAGTTGTTTTAAATAGCTATAGATGTAAATATCTCGCAGAGTTTTTGTTATAGTTATAAAAAAGCAACCGGAGGTATTGCCATGGATGTAGGAAAGCGGATCACGGAATTGCGGACGGCGGCAGGGCTCACGACCAATCGCCTTGCAAACCTGTGCGGCCTGTCACAGAGTTTCGTCCGTTCCGTTGAACTGGGCGAGAAGGGGATTACCGTCGAAAACCTTCAACTGATTTGCGGTACGCTGAAAATTTCCCTGAAGGATTTTTTTGACCGGCCGGAAAAAGCCGCCGTCATAGAGCGGGAACAGCTGATCGAACGGATCGGACAACTGAATGTACGACAACAGGCCGCGCTTATGGCGTTTCTGGAAACGCTTTGAGCTCAATACGCCAAAGAGCTCCGGTATCTTGTTCCGTGCCCTTTGGCGTTTCTTTTCAGATTCAAAACGTTGCTGCGCTGGACACCTCGGCAGAAATATGATGGAATAAAGGTCAGGAAAGGGGGCTGGACGCCGTTTTTTATGGCTCATGCGATCCCGTGCAATTCCATACTGGAAACAAACGCTCCGTGCGAAAGAAGGTGGCTGTGTCCATGAAGGAACCATCATCCTCTGCGACAAATCTACATGTAAAAGCCAAACAAACCGCAAAAGACAGCGTTTTCTGCGATCTGTTTCGGCATCCAAAATATCTGCTTCAGCTTTATCAAGCGCTCCATCCCGAAGATACGCAGACAACGGAACGGATCTTATGAGCGTCAGGCTCAAAAATGTCCTGTTGAATCAGATGTATAACGATTTAGGATTTACGGTTGGACGGTAACGTCCCCGGCTCATGATCCTGCTGGAAACGCAGGTCACATGGACGGTCAATGTCATTATCCGTATCCTGATGTATTTGGCAAGCACTTGGCAGGAATTTATTGAAAACCATAAATTGAATGTCTACAGCAGCAAGCCGATCGATCTGCCAAAACCCGGATTATACGTGATCTATACCGGGGCACGCAGGAAACAGCCGGAATGGCTCGCGTTGGCCGACGAATTTTTTGCAGGTGACAATACGTTTTTAGATGTCAAAGCCAAGGGGATCTATGACGGCAAAGAAGGCGATATCATTCACCAGCATGTAATGTTCACAAAGGTTTATAATAACCAGGTAGCGTGTTATGGCAGGACCCGGCAGGCTGTGCTGGAAACGATCCGGATCTGTAAAGATTCCAATGTATGGAAGGAATATCTGTAAAGCCATGAAAAGGAGGTTATTGATATCATGACGACATTATTTGATCAGGAATATGCTGTTGATCGGTATGGCGATGGGCGGTAAGCTGAAGGTGTCTCTATAGGTCTCTCGAAAGGTCGCTTAGATCAGGCGAAAGAAACGGCCTTATGGATGAAGAAAGACGGATTCCCTGAAAAATCCATTTCCAATCTTCTTAATATCGATCTTCAAACCGTTAGTAAATGGCTTTCCGAGCCATCCGAAAACCGGATCCGTTATGAAAAACCAACCAGTGATTGAGAGGTTACCACATGAAAAAACAAATGTACATGATGCTGATTGAAAAAAGCAAGACGTATAACAAACTGACAAAAAAGGTCGTTACGGAACATGTCGAAAACATCCGGAATTTGGACGACGCAGGAAAATTAGAGATTTGCGGCGTCTTTCAAGGTTATCCGGGCATGGCTGGCATGTACATCCTGAAAGTGGATAGCCGTGAGGAAGCGGAAGCGCTCTGTAATGCGGAGCCCTTGGTCACGGGCGGCTTTGCAACCTACAAACTGGTCGGTTTCCAAGCCGCTAATCGGGAAAACAATTACCTGTTATGATCCATCGCCGCAAGTCGCATCCCCGGCAGCGACTTGATCGAGCCTGATTTCAAACAGGCCCAATCCGCTCCCGCTGTGTAAATACGCGGGAGGCAGGCGGATCGATCCGCCTGCCTCCTGTTCGTTTTTCGCGTTTTCTTTCGCCATACAACCTTTTTGCATCCTTTATCGATACAAACCCATCCGGCGGTTATATACCATCATACGCACCATGTCCTCCGACAGGTGCAGGCCGGAGCCGTTGCCAGCAATCGCTTTGCGGTCGATCAGCATCTGTACCGTGTCGCGCAGCTCGCCCGCCGGGATCTCGTCGATCGTTTCATAATACTTCATCTCGTTTTCGACCTCCTGAACCAGTTGCCTTTGGAATCCCTGCCACAGCGCCGGATCCGAGACCATCGGCGCGGGGCATAATTTATGGGTCACGTCGTAGTGCCGCACGACCCGCTCGGCCGGGATGCGATACCGCTGCATCAGCTCCCGCACCAGCTCGGCGGCGCGGTCGATGCTGGGCTGCCGCAGCAGCCCCTGCTTGTCCTGCATGCAGATTTCCACGCCGATACTGTTGGCGTTACGGCATTCCGGATGATAATACCGGTTTGCCCCGACATGCCATGCGGTCCGCTCGTCCGACACGGACCGCCAGACCTCCGACTCGTCAACAAAATAATGCGCGGACGCCCCGACCCGCTCCCGGGCAAAATAATCCGCATTATTTTTCGCGGTATCCCCCCAATTACCGGTATAATGCACTGCAATAAACCGGATCGACTCCACCGCTCGAACGGCTCCGAAATTATCCTTGCGGGCGGTCTTACTGTTGATCTCCATCCTTTTCCCCCTCCACAGAATCTTTGATCTGCGCCACCAGCCGGATCAGCTGTTTCGGCAACGGCACGCCGATATCCGCCAGATTTTCAAAGATGCTCAGCAGTTCGTTCGCAGCGACCCATACCGCTACGACCGCTGTTACCGACAGTTCTCCCGGCAGTTGAATGCCAAGGTATCCGAGCAGCAGGTCGACCATCGCGCCAATCGCGACCAGCGACCACAGGAATACCTTCTTAACAATGCCCCGCACCCCTTTATAAGAGCTGATCTTTTCCGAACGTGCCGGCGCTGCGGCGATCCCGCTGATGTAATCCATCAGGCTTGCGCCGATCATCACACAGACCGGCAGGGCCGCCGCGCCAAGGAATGCTTCGCCTGCCATCAGCAGCGCCATCAGCGCCGTTTTCACTTTGGTTAAGTATGACATGTTTACACCTCCTACCGCCTGAACCGGATCGTTTCACCGGCTCAGGCGTGCCTTTCCGTTGCCACAGGCTTTCACCTTCAGCCTATGGCGTTTTTTAATCTGTGCCGGCTATAATACCAGCACCCTGACGCGGGTCTCGTCCAGCCGTGCCATCACCCGGAACCGGGTCGGCGTTTCCGCAGCGGTCGCGATCCCGTCTGCTCCGACTGTACACCAGCCGTTTACTGTACAGCTTCCGTCATCCAATGCCGTCAGCTTCCCCAGCAGCCCCACTGCATCCCATTCCGGACGCGCGGACCGCGGCTGATATTGCTTCGTTTCGTCATATGCGGGATTGAGCCGCTGCCTCCGCCCGGTGTATGCCAAGGGCTCCGACGGCTCGGAGCTTTGGGCCTCCTCCCACAACGGCCTGCCGAACACATCATATTGGTACATCCCCTGCCATTGATCGTCATACACATCGCCCACGACCGATGGGCTCCCGGAAATGATCCCCAATAGAAACGTGTCTTCCGGCTGCGCGATGCGGATGCGCTCCCCATCCAGTGTGACGAACCGCCCCGCCCGGTCCTCTGCCGACGGGTTCCCATCCTGCCATTCAAACAGTTCGGCATAATCCGCGCCGCTGCTGTTGTATGCGCCGCCCCAGACCTGTGTGTTGCCGACCCGGAACGCATTCGCCCGGGCTGTCATCCGCTCGCCTTTTCCAACAATGAACACGGCCTCCGCATGGACGCTGCCCGCTCCCGCATTGTATTCCACGTTATATTTGCCGATCGCCGTCTGTGCACAGGAGGACGCGAGCGTCCCTATGCCGCTCGCGTGGGAAGCGTTACCGGCCGCGCGGGCGCTGTCCCCTTCCGCATGGGCGGCGATCCCGCCTGCTTTCGTGTAACGCCCTTCCGCGTGGGAGGATTCCCCAGACGCCGCCGTCTGCTCCCCTTCCGCGTGTGCGTATGACTCGCTGGCAGAAGTGTAATTCCCCTCCGCGTGGGCAGCGATCCCGCCTGCGGTCGTTTCCAAGCCCTCTGCATGGGAATATTGTATTCCCGCAACGGACATTTTCCCTTCCGCGTGAGAAGCAGCGCCTTTCGCACAGGTCAGTAAGCCTTCCGCATGCGCATGGTTGCCGCTGGCAATCGCATTGCAGCCTTCCATTTGTGCAGCCGCGCACTCGATCGTGGTCTGCTCGGCAGTCTGCACCTTGTAAATGCTTACCCTGACTGAGCCGCTTCCTGACTTCCAGTTATCCTCAAAGCAGTCCTCATAGAGGATGAAGGCATAATTTTCATCGTCTTCCATGAAGCGGCACACCCCGTTCTGCGCCCGGCCAAAACGCCCGCCGCTGTTTGCCGGGTCGCGCGCCCCGCCTGCGATCGGATACCTAGCATAATCCAGATAGTACAATGCGCCGTCTTCCAGCACGATTTCCGAAGGGAAGAAATAAAGCGTTGAGGTCGTGGAAACATCTTTGCAGATCGTCTCCAAGATCTCGACCTGATATGCGGATACCTCCATGCCCGGAGCGCCGGGGACGCCTTGCGGGCCGGGTTCGCCGCGTTCGCCTTGTTCGCCTTTGAGTGCGGCAAACTGTTCTTCCGTAAAGTCTGCATAGGTGAACGCGTCGCCTTTTTCGCCCGGAACACCTTTTTCACCGGGTTCGCCGCGCTCCCCCTTCAGTGCGGCAAGCTGCTCTTCTGTGAAGTCCGCATAAGTGAACGCGGCTCCCCGTTCACCCGGGTCGCCCTTTTCACCGGGTTCGCCGCGCTCCCCCTTCAGTGCGGCAAGCTGCTCTTCTGTGA
>CAJUGU010000093.1 GCA_910586105.1 uncultured Eubacteriales bacterium
GTGCAGGGCAGAGCCCTGCCGCTGTCCGCGTAGGACGCCGCCCCGGCGAGGGGCGCGGCGGAGCAAACCCGATAAGCATAAAATACTTTGTAGCCAAACGGAATCGCCGCCGCTGCGGATCAGGTCTGATTCAGCACCAACACATCATTTTGCCGCAGCGTCGTCCTGCCATTGGGAATGATGGTTTGCCCGTCGCGCTGGATCATAATGACGAGGCTGCCCAGATCGTCATGGATCGCGGAGATCCGCTGCCCGACCCATTCGCTGTCCGGTTTCACGGTCAGCTCAGCCAGCCGGATCACGGTATCTTCCTGGAATGCAGGCGCGCACAATACCAGCACGTCGTTTTCGTGCAGCTCGGTTGCGCCGTCGGGGACAATCCGTTCCCCTGCGCGCAGGATCAACACAATCAAAAGCTCGGGCGGCAGGGAAACGTCCTTGAGGTTTTGATCCTTCCACGGATGGGATTTCCCGATTTTGAGCTTCACGAATTGCAGGTCGACCTCGTCCGTATAGTCGGTGAAGGTGGTCAAAACGTCGGCATTTTCGTCGATCATATCCAGCCGCCGCGAGACGGCGGGGATCAGGGTGCCTTGAATGAGGATGGAAAGCAGCACGACGCAGAAAACGATGTGAAACACATCCAGCTGCACGCCGCTCATGGCGGCTGAGATGGCGAACACGATCGAAGCCGCCCCGCGCAGCCCGGACCAGGAGGTCAGCAGCATCTGTCCTTTGGAGCAGCCGAAGGGTGAAAGCAGCGCGAACACGGCGGCCGGGCGCGCGACCAGCGTCAAAAACAGCGCAATGCCGATGGCAGGGAGCAGCACGCCGGGCAGCAGCGACGGCGAGGACACGAGCCCGAGCAGGAAAAAGATTGCCATTTGCATCAGCCCGGTTACGCCGTCGAAGAAATGCACGAGCGTCCGTTTCTCAGGCAGATGGCTGTTGCCGAGGATAATGCCCGCTATGTAGGCGCTTAAGTACCCGTTGCCGCCGACCAGCGAGGGGAGCGCGTAGGCCAGCACGGCCACCGCCGCGAGAAACGCCGCGTCAAAGCCGCTGGTAGAAAACTGGAAGTTTTGGAATACATGCCGGGCGGCGAACGCCACCGCGATCCCGAACAGCACGCCAAAAGCGATCTGGGCAAACACCATGCCGAGCATACTGGGGGCGCTTACGTCGCCGCGCAGCAGTGAAAGCGAAATTGCGGTCAGCATATAGCTCATGGGGTCGTTGCTGCCGCTTTCGACCTCCAGCAGCGACGCGGTACCGTCCTTGAGGTTGAGCTTTTTGGAGCGCAGGATGGAGAACACCGACGCCGCGTCGGTCGACGAAATGACCGAACCCATTAAAATGCTGTGCAGCATCGTGAAGCCAAGTACGAACCGGCAAAAGAGGGCGGTCAGTCCGGCGGTCAGCGCGACCCCGGCGGTGGAAAGCAGCACAGCTTTTACGGCAACCGGCCTTGCGGTCGTCCATTTGGTGCCGAAGCCGCCGTAAAACATGATGAAAATGAGCGCAAAGGAGCAGATCTGCTCCGCAAAAACATAATTTTCAAAATCGATCTTAAAGATCCCGTCGGAGCCGAACAGCATCCCAAGCAGGATGAACGCGGCAAGCATGGGAATGCCAAAATGGTTGGACACCCGATTAAACAGTACGCACAGCAGCACGACGATGGAAGCAAGGGTCAGGGAAACAAACAAAACGGCAGCGATCCTTTCTGATTGGGAGTTTGAAACGGCCGGGTAACCCGCGCCGCGGGACGCTGCGAAGGCTTCCGGATAAGGTCTATTTTATCAGAAGACGCGCATCCTGTCCAGCGGCTTTTCTTACGGCGGTGGGAAGCGGCGGCGGCTTCCGTTGTCCCAAAGCAACCCATTTCAGACTAAAATATGGACAAAATGGGAGCGCATCCGTATTTTTTCGGGGTGGTTGGCGCAAATTTAAATAAATCTTTAAATGTTGCTTGACACCGGAGGATGGGCGCCTTATACTGAAATATATATGGATGAAATTCATTTCGCTAACAGTTGTAAACGTTTGCGCTCTCGCAGAAAGGGGCTTGACGGCCATGTATAAGATTGAAACACATCTGCACACCACCCACACCAGCAAATGCGGCTGGTTGACCGCGCCGGAGCTGATCGCGCGGTATAAGGAACTGGGGTTTGACGCGATCGCAGTCACCGATCATTATAATTATGATACCTGGAATTATAAGGGCGTCGATATCGACGCCCCGGCGGGCGCGCTCGACGCGTTCCTGGAAGGCTATCGCCGGATGCGCGAGGAGGGCGAAAAGGCGGGGCTTAAAATCTACATGGGCGCAGAACTGCGCTTCTTTGAAAACCACAACGACTATTTGTATTATGGCTTCGACGAAAAGGTGCTCGAGGACCCGAAAACGATCATTGACATGGGCATCGTCCGGTTTGCGGAGTACAACCGGACGCTTGGCGGCGTGCTGATCCATGCGCATCCCTTCCGGGACAAATGCGTGCCGGTCGATCCGTCCCTGCTCGATGGGGTTGAGGCGCTGAATCGGAACCCGCGCCACAACAGCCGCAACCATCTGGCGCTGGCCTATGCCGAGCGTTACGGGCTGGTGAAAACGGCAGGATCGGATTGCCATCGTCCGGGTGACGAGGGCACGTCCGGCATCCTCAGCGAGACGCTGCCGGAGGATTCCCGCGCGTTCGCCGAGCTGATCCGCTCGGGGAATTTTACCTGCATGGGTCAGTGAACCTTCCCGTGCGCCGCTCGCTGGGGAAAGCCCGCCCCAGGCGCGTGAAAAAATTCGCAGGCGGCGAAAAAATGTTGGAAAAGCGGTTGACTTTGGGCGGGTTAACTGGTAGAATAAAAGCGTGGCGTAAACGTTTACGTTCATCGATGGGAGATGCGTGGGCGGGAAGCCCGGCGCAGAGCGGCGCGCCTGTGGGCGCCCGCGAGAGGCTATGAATGGAAGGATGCGATCGTATATGCTGGATACCGTATTGTTTGACATGGGCGGCACCTTGGAGGATATCAACTATGATGAAGCGACCGCCCGCAAAGTGACCTTGAAGCTGATGGAAATGCTGCGCGCAAAGGGCCTCGTGTTCGATGACACCCCCGAAACGTTCTGGGAAAAGGTCGACGCAGGCGTCAAGCGCTACAAGGCGTGGAGCCAGTCGGTCGATCTGGAACTCAAGCCCGAGGAGATCTGGCCGGATTTTTACTTACAGGCGTTCGATTTTGACCGGGAGACGATCGTCTCCATGGCTGAGGATCTTGCCAGCATGTGGGAGGTCACCTATTTTAACCGGAAGCTCCGCCCCGGCGTCGTCGAAATGCTCGACGCGCTCAAGGCGCGCGGCTACAAACTGGGGATCATTTCCAACACTGCGGCGCTGTATTCGGTCTTCCACGTGCTGGAGGAGTATGGCATCCGGCAGTATTTTGAGGATGTGACCCTGTCCAGCGTGACCGGCTACCGCAAGCCGCACGAGGGCATTTTCCGCATCAGTTTATATGAAATGCGTTCGCTGCCGGAGAACGCGGTTTATGTCGGCGATACGATGTCGCGGGATATTATCGGCTCGAAGCGCGCGGGGTTCGCGGTCGCGGTGCAGATCAAGTCCTTCATGACCGGCCCGAGCGACACCAAGGTCAAGCAGAGCGAATACCAGCCGGATTATGTGATTGCCGATTTCTCGGAGCTGGTACGCATTTTGGATACCATGCAGGAAAACGCCTCCTGAAACCAACGCACGGCGCACGCCTTCCTTCCGCAGCCCGGAACGGAGGGCGTTTTTCATGCCGCAGGCGATTTGCCCGAAAATGCCTGAAAACGCGGCCGCTTGGAGTGAAAAAACCGGGCGCAACCGCAAGTTTACATCAAAAAACCCAAACGCAACAGAAAATTGGTGGAAATTGCGCGCCGAAAACGGTAAAATGGGAGCATCCCAAAGGAAAAAGGAGGAACGCAAAACGATGAGTTTTGGGGAGAATTTACAGTATTGCCGGTCGGAGATCGGGCTGACGCAGGAGCAGCTTGCCGAGCGGTTGGAGGTTTCACGCCAGTCGGTATCCAAATGGGAATCGGACGCGAGCTTCCCGGAGATGGAAAAGCTGCTGACGCTGTGCGACCTGTTCCGGTGCGACCTGGACACGCTGCTGCGCGGCGACGTGAAGGCGTCGCGGCAGGCGGACACGGCGGGCTATGACGAGCACATGGACCGCTTCACAAAAACGGTCACAACGGGCGTTGTGCTGTGCATCTGCGGCCTGTCGGCGACGATGGCGGCGGAGGGGCTCACGGGTACCGACCGATGGAGCGGCCCGGCCTTCCTGCTGTTCGTGCTGGTCGCGGTGGTGCTGTTCGTGATCGGCGGCATCCGGCACGGCTATTTCTGTGAGCAGCACGAGCGGATCGAACCGTTTTACGATCCGAAAACGCTTGCGGCGTGGCGGCAGCGCTTTCCGGTGTTCGCCGCGGGCGGGGTAGGGCTGATTCTGGCCGCAATGATCGTGATGTCGATGTTGGACGACCTGCGGCTGTTTGGGCTGACGGCATCGCGCTCGGAATCGCTGATCGACAGTTTCGGGCTGCTGCTGATCGCGGCAGGCGTGGGCCTGCTGGTCTACGGCGGGATGCAGGACAGCAAATACAAGGTCGAATCCTATAATAAGGAGCGCGCCGAGGAACGCTCGCCGCATTACAAGCGCCTCGGTCAGATACAAGGGGCGATCATGCTGGTTTCGACCGCCGTGTTCCTGCTTTATCTGTATTTTTGGAAAACGGATATCATCGCGGACGGCCACGGCCTGGGATTTGGCGCGGCGGTGATTTTCGGCGTTGGCGGGCTGCTGTGCGCGGTGGTCTCCACGCTTTTCCGTAGAGAATGAATCGCGCGGCGGGAAGGAAAGCCTTCGGAGGATTCCGGGGGCTTTCCTTTTTTATTTACAAAAAGGCTACAGAAAAAACATTGACGGATGGGCAGATTTTGCGTAAAATAGTTCCATATCGAACAGAAAGGGGAGGCCCCGCGGCGTTTGCCGCGTCTGGGCCGTGAATGCAACATGGATAGGAATGAAAAAATGCCGCAAAAGAAACCGGTCATCGCGTTCTATGCGATCATGCTGCTGGCGATGCTGCTTGCAAACGCAGCGCTGTTCCCGTACCTTGCCAGCCGGCAGGTTGTTGAGGTCGGCTACAGCGAATTCGTGCAGATGCTGGAAGACGGGAAGGTCGACCGCGCCGAGATCGACACCGACGGGCGGCAGATTGTGTTCAGCGTCCCGGGCGAGGGCGACGAGGTCGCGCTGTACAAGACCGGCCTGACCGGCGATCCGCAGCTGAACGAACGCCTGCTCGCGGCGGGGGTGGAATACGCGCAGCCGATTCCGCAGCAGAATTCGCCGCTGCTCAGCTTCCTGATCTCGTGGATTTTCCCGCTGCTGCTGATCTTTGGCCTTGGCTGGCTGATGAACCGCTGGCTGGCGAAGAAGATGGGCGGGATGAACCCGGCGATGTCGTTCGGCAAATCGGGCGCGAAGATCTATGCGGAGGCGGAGACCGGCAAGACCTTCGCCGACGTAGCCGGGCAGGAGGAAGCGAAGGAAGCGCTGCGCGAGATCGTCGACTTCCTGCACGCGCCGGAGCGTTATAATGAGATCGGCGCGAAGCTGCCCAAGGGCGCGCTGCTGGTAGGCCCTCCGGGCACGGGCAAAACGCTGCTGGCAAAGGCGGTCGCCGGGGAGGCGCACGTGCCGTTCTTTTCGATCTCCGGTTCGGAGTTCGTGGAAATGTTCGTCGGCATGGGCGCGGCGAAGGTGCGCGATCTGTTCCGGCAGGCGAATGAAAAAGCGCCCTGCATTGTGTTCATCGACGAGATCGACACCATCGGCAAGAAGCGCGACGGCGCGGGCATGACCGGCAACGACGAACGCGAACAGACGCTCAACCAGCTGCTCAGCGAGATGGACGGCTTCGACGGGCAAAAGGGCGTCGTAATCCTTGCGGCGACCAACCGCCCGGAATCGCTTGACCCGGCGCTGCTGCGTCCGGGACGGTTCGACCGTCGGATTCCGGTCGAGCTGCCCGACCTGCAAGGGCGCGAAGCGATTTTGAAGGTCCACGCGCGGGCGGTGCACATGGACGACGGTATCGATTTCGGCGCAGTTGCGCGGGCGACCTCGGGCGCATCGGGCGCGGAACTGGCGAACATCGTCAACGAGGCGGCGCTGCGCGCGGTGCGTATGGGGCGTAAGCTGGTCGGACAGAACGACCTGGAGGAGAGCGTTGAAACGGTGATCGCGGGCTATCAACGCAAAAACGCGGTGCTGAGCCAGCATGAGAAGGAGATCGTCGCCTATCATGAGATCGGGCACGCGCTGGTTGCGGCCAGGCAGACGAACTCCGCGCCGGTAACGAAGATTACGATCGTGCCGCGCACCTCGGGCGCGCTGGGCTATACGATGCAGGTAGACGAAGGCGAGCGCCACCTGATGAGCAAGGAGGAGCTTGAGAACAAGATCGCGACGCTGACGGGGGGCCGCGCGGCGGAAGAACTGATCTTCGGCTCGGTGACGACGGGCGCGGCGAACGACATCGAGCAGGCGACCAAACTGGCGCGCGCGATGGTCTCGCGGTATGGCATGAGCAGGAGCTTTGACATGGTGGCGCTGGAAACGGTCACCAACCAGTATCTGGGCGGGGACACGGCGCTGGCGTGCTCGGCGGAAACGGCTTCGCGGATCGACGAGGAGGTCGTCGCGGCGGTCAAGGCGGCGCATGAAAAGGCGCTGAACCTGTTGAAGGAGAACGCGGCCAAGCTCAACCAGCTCGCGCAGTATCTGCTGGAACGCGAAACGATCACGGGCGATGAATTCATGGCGATGCTGGCGGACTGAGGAGGCGGAACGATGAAGATAAGCCATTCGGTGAGCGGCGCGATCCGCCGGTTTTCGTATTGGATCGCCAATGGGACGGTGGGACACCCGCTGCTGGACGGGGTCGACTATTTCGACGAATTCCGGGAAAGCCCAAGCCTGCTGGAGCGGGCGTATGCGATTTTCGTCAACAATCTGGAACTGGACGAAGCCGGGAACGTATTGAACGCAAAATATGCGGAGCAGCGGGCGGCGCAGTATATCCGGCAATATTGCGTACCGGGCTATGTTGCCGACCCGCCCTTTGAGGACTCGGAGGAATTGAATCTTTATTAAGGCTTCGCGCAGACATGGAAAGAACCCTGCTCAGGAATGGGCAGGGTTCTTTAAAAACCGTTCGATATCTATATGCAAAACGAATAAAATGGTACCGGTATCTTTGTACATTCCGGGTATGATGAAATATGTGGCGGGTTGACAAAAAGAAAACGGCCTGAAGCCGGCAGGCGATCAGGTCGTTTTCACACCGGGCCGGAAGGCGCGGCGGCTTTTTGAGTGCGGGGAAAGGCTGGTTAAAGCACGTTTTCGCAGAACTGCATCAGGATTACGGCGGCCTGCGCGCGGCTGGTCTGCTTTTTCGGCATCAGATGGCCGCTGCCGCTGCCGGAAACGATGCCGCGGCTGACCGCCCACGCGACCGGGTCGGCGGCATACGAGGAGACCTGCCCGCGGTCAGAGAACCCGGCAAGCTGTTCCGCCTGCGCGCTGACGCTCAAACCCTTCAGCTGCGCATAGCGGCTGAGGAAGGTGCAGAGCTGTTCGGTCGTGACCGGATCGGAGGGGCCGAAGCTGCCGTTGGCATAACCGCCGACGATGTTGCTCTGGGTCGCCCACAGCACCGCGTCGGCATAGTACGCGTCGGCGGAAGTATCCGGGAAGGGCAGCGTGCCGCTGACGGCAGGGCTGCCCGCAAGCCGGTAAAGGATGCTGACAAGTTGGCTGCGCGTCGTTGTCGCTTCGGGCGAGAAGCTGCCGTTGCCGGAACCGCTCATGAGCCCCTTCTGGCTGGCATATGCAACGGCGGCAGAATACCATGCGCCGGGGGCAACGTCAGAGAATGAAGCGCCGGACTGTCCCTGCGCGGAGCCCGCAGCCGGGGTATGGTTGACGGGGGAGACTACGACGGCGTAATCCTCAGCCTGCGAGACCGGCAGGGAAGCCGTGCCGTCCTGCGCAATCTGGGAAGCATATCGGAACTGCATGGTTCCGGAGAGAGGGCTGTAGGCGTAAAAGTTCGCCCATTGCCCGGCGTTGCCGATGCCGGTGTCAACGGTGAGATGCAAACGCATCCCATAGGAGCCTTCCTGCGCCAGCGCCAGCTGCATGATCTGCGAGCCGCCGGGAAGGCTGGCCAGCGCGCTTTGCGGGATCGTCCCTGCGTTGACCGAAACGCCGAGGTCTACATCGCGATAGGACGCGGTGCGGGACAGTTCCAACCCGTTGATCTTCCAGATGACGCTGCCGGTCTGGATTTCAAGCGAGGTGTTTTTCCCGGCAAGCGTGCTGAAAACGGTTTTGCCGACCTTCGCGTCGCCCGTCGTTAAGGTCATGTTGACCGTGGAACCGAGCGGCGCGGCGGAGATGCGTTCGGAAAGGCTCTGGTCGGAGGTCTTCACCGAAGAAGACGTGTCGTCATCCTTATCCTTGCGGCTGCTTGAACCGCTCGAGCTGCCAGAGCCGCCCGTGCCGTCGGAGGCGCCTGCGCCTCCACTGGAGGATCCTCCAGTGGAAGAACCCGTGCTGTTTCGTCTCCAATTCGCGGTCACGGAGACGTTGGCGGCGGGCATGGTGAAGCTGGTACGGAAGTTCCCGGCGTTCAGGAATTGGAGCACGTCGGTGCTCGTCCAGCCCGCGAAGGAATAGCCGCTGAGGGAACCGGCGTCGATCACGACCTCGGCACCTGCGGGGTAATTCCCTGCGCCGGAGCGGTCGGCATAGCTGCCGTTCACGGTGACGGTATATACTTCGGGGGAAGGCTCGGTGTTTTCGACCCAGTTCGCTGTTATTGTGACATCCTGCGCGGGCATGGGGAAGGTCGTTTGGGGGTTCAGCGGGTCGGCAAGGGCAACGCTGTCCGGGCCTGACCAGCTGGTGAAAGTGTATCCTTCGCGGGTTCCCGCGTCAAGGGTGACGGTATCGCCTGCGGAATAGCTGCCCGCGCCGGAGGTCGTGGCAAAGCTGCCGTTGACTGTGACGGTATATTTTGCATCGGGATCAGGGGGCGTGACCGCCTGCGTCCAGTTGGCCGTTACCGTAACGTCGTGCGCGGGCATGGTGAAGGTGGTAGAAGCGCTGGACGCGTTGGCGAAGACAACGTCGTCAGAGGAGCTCGACCAGCCGGAGAAGGCGTAGCCGTCGCGCGTGCCTGCGTTGATGGTGACGGTGTCGCTCTCGGAATAACTGCCCTCGCCGGAGGCCGCAGCGTAACTGTCGTTGACCGTGACGGCATATTTTGCATCGGGATCAGGTGGAGTGACCGTCTGCGTCCAGTTGGCCGTTACCGTAACGTCGTGCGCGGGCATGGTGAAGGTAGTAGAAGCGCTGGACGCGCTGGCGAAGACAACGTCGTCAGAACCAGACCAGCCGGAGAAGGTGTAACCGTCGCGCGTGCCTGCGTTGATGGTGACGGTGTCGCCCTCGGAATAACTGCCCTCGCCGGAGGTCGCAGCGTAACTGCCGTCGACTGTGACGGCATATTTTGCATCGGGATCAGGGGGCGTGACCGTCTCAACAACTTCGATTTCCAATGCAGCGGTTTGCCCTTCGTAGGAGATTTGCAGGGTGATCTTTTGGGGTTTGCTGGAATCGAAACCGTTTATCATATCCGCCGTGACAGGGATTATTTGATTGCGGTTGGTGCTGTAGGTAACTTGAAGGGAGAGCTTTCCAAGCACTTCCGAAAGCTGTGTGCCGACTGCGATCGGGCTGTACCCCTCCTGTGTGATAACCTGAATGCTTGTTACAGTTTCCACAGGGGGCGTGACCGATCCGCCATATTCCGGAACGGTTACGGTTGCGGTATTGCTGGCGGGTGTGTTTGCAGTTGCCTGAAAGCGGACGTAATAGGTTCCCGGCGAGACTTCGGTCGAGCCTGCTGTGCAAGCTGTCCAAGTCACAGCATCCGCAGAATCCGCATATTCCATATCGGCGGTTGTGCCGTCAATCTTGCCGTTACCGTTTTCGCTGGTTGGCGCAACGCCTGTCAAACCAGTCGGCGCAGATGGCGGATCGACTGCGTCGGCTTCTGCGATGTTCCAAGTGATGTTTACCGGCTCGGTGCTTCCATCTGACCAGCAATATCCGGCATCTAAGGTGGCGATAGCTGTATATGTTCCAGCATTTGTGGCTTTGAATATACCGGAAAGTGTGTAACCAATACCTTCAGGCACGCCGATTTGCTCGCTGCCATTCGCTTTCAAATCTGTAATTGCTTTAGGGATTGCGATTGGAGAAAGATCGGTAACTGTAAGTGTGGCGGTGCATGTGATTTCCGTATTGATTGTGGTGTATTCTGCTGGAACGGTCACCACAATCGCGTAAGTTCCAACCGGAACCATTTGAAATCCAGAACTATGAATATTTAAATTATTATCGGAATCCACAAAAAGAAAGATGTTTTCTTTGGGGATTTCATATCCATCATCATTGGAGGATGCTTGTATATTATTTACTGCAATTTGGAATGGGATTTCTTCTAAGTAAAGCGAAGGGTCTTCTGGGGTCAGAAGAAAGGGCATACTAATAATCCCATTTTCGGACTGACCGTCATAGACTACTACTTTGTCCAACAGATCAAGACTTTCAACTTTTACAAAATCATTTTCGGTCGGGAAACCTGTGGTTGACCAGTTTCCAGATTCATCGCGTGTTAAGCGCCCGGAGCTTTGCTCTGTGGAAGAAGCCGGGGTAAAACTAAAAGAAGAATCTGTTGAATCAGGAGCAATAATATATGTGCGGTTTTGGGTTACAACGCCGGATTCTCCATTGTTGGACAAAGAGCCAATACCGACCATGGTGGTTCCAGTTACGGCACCGCTGATGGTTAAGGTTTGCAATTCCCCGAGTACCAGTTCACCGCCATTACCAGTGAAAGCGTCAATGGTTAAATCATCAAGTTCGCTTAAATCAAGTCTCGCGGAAGCATCTACTGTCACTGCGGCGTTATTGCCGCTGAAGCTAAGCACTTTGGGCTGCAAATAGCCGCTTTCAACGGTAAGGCTGGAAAGATTGGACAGGCTTAATGCCGCAAGATCACCGTCGCCATGGAAGAGCACCGTGGCATCGGTAGTTCCGCCGGTCTCTCCATCCACTGATTTTGCAGTCGAATTGTACAGTTCAATCGTGACATTGGCTGAAACCTGATAATTTTCTGCACTTGCCGCAGGCGGTGCAACGTGATAACCCGGGTTCAACATTTCATCCGGATTTACTGGCGTTTGAAGTGCGCCGCAGGCGTAAATATCACCCATTGAAGGACCATTTTCCGCAATTTGGATTGTTGCCGGAATATTGGAATTGTTGTTTGCACCATCGCTGGAAATGCTGCCGGCATAGATGTTCCCCAACGAGGTGTTGCCTTCGATCACAATGACGCCATTCGGCCCCGCTTGCAGGATACCGGGCAGTCCGGTTATGCCGCCGCAGAATAAATGTATTTCGCACCCGCTGCTATCACGACTGACATTGTCCAGTGTCAGGGTATAGCCGTTTGCTATGATCGCGTTTCGGACCCGGTTGGCAAAACTGAGCGTAACATCACGGAAGGTCACATCGGCGCTAAGTACAATACCGCCGCTGCGCAGATTCAGAGTATCGCCTGTAATTGTAATCGCCTTATCAATAACCAATGGGGCGGAATCGCTCTCTTTATCATTCGCCAGAACAGAGCCGACAAGCTGAATCGTATCGCCATCGTTCGCAGCGGCTAGCGCAGCATCTAAATTAGCATATGTTTGCCCATCGCCTACGGTAAGGGTCGCCGCTGCGGCAGAAGCCATCCAGGGCAGCAGCCCCGCCACGAGGCAGGCCGCGAGGAAACCAGACAAAAATTTCTTGAGTTGTTTCATAAGCACCTTAATCCTTTTTCGTAGAATTTTAAATAACAGCTTTCTTTTTATTGTATCGAGCCGTGTGTGGTAAGTCAACCCCCTTTTTACAAAATTTTTCAATCTTTATTCCGAGCCACGGGGGCAAAGCCGCCGCGCTCGGACGGGAAATGGTATATTTTCCAGATAGGTTGCCGTTTCAGCCCGTTTCTGGTATAATCAGGGTATCAACGGAGGTGATGCGCATGAGCTATCGCGCGAAGCTGTTCGGCTGGCGTGATCCATACGATCTGACGGGTTCCGACGCGTTATTTGTGGACGCGATGCGTGAAAACGCCGCGTTCCATTTTCAAAACTGCCCGGAATATCGCGACATCCTGCTGCGGCAGGGCTTTCGACCGGAACTCTTGAAAACGGCGGACGATCTCAGCCGTCTGCCGGTACTGCCGACTCTATATTTCAAACGCCACGAATTATATTCCATCCCGAAGCGCCGGATGGCGCTGCGCTCGACCTCGTCGGGCACTTCCGGCGAAATGAGCCGCATTGGCTGGGAATGGCAGGACTGCCTGCACGCGCTGCGTATGGTGTTGCGCGTCACCCGGAATCACCGGCTGCTCTCCCCGCTGCCGACCAATTATATCGTACTCGGCTACCAGCCCCACCGCTCGAACCAGACGGCGATCTCCAAAACCGCGTTTGGATTTACCTTCTTCGCGCCGGGGCTGCGCCGCGCCTATGCGCTCCGCTGGCAAACGGACGGCTATACGCTCGATCTTGACGGCTTAAAGGAAACGCTCCTTCGCTACAGCCGCCAGCCGTTCCCGGTGCGGACGATGGGCTTCCCAGCCTATACCTGGTTTTTCCTGCGAGAACTGCAAAAGGACGGGATCCGCGTCCGGCTTCATCCCGCGTCGCGGGTGTGCATGGGCGGCGGATGGAAGCAGTTTTATGCCGAAAAGGTCGAAAAGGAAGCGCTTTATGCGCTCGCCGAGGAAGTCCTTGGGGTGCCGGAAAGCCGCTGCCACGAATTTTTTGGCGCGGTCGAGCATCCGATTTTATATGCGGACTGCCGGGAACATCATTTCCATATCCCGGTTTACTCCCGGGTCATCATCCGGGACGCGCGCACGCTCGAACCGCTGCCGATGGGGGAGACCGGACTGGTGAACCTGTTGACGCCGCTGGTGCGCGGGGTCCCGCTGACCAGTATCATGACGGACGACCTGGGGCGGCTGCATCCGGCGGATTCGTGCGGCTGCGGGCGCCCGTCGCCGTGGCTGGAGATCATCGGACGGGTCGGCGTGCGCGGGATCAAGACCTGCGCCGCAGGCGCGGCGGAGCTGTTAGGAGGCGCAATATGATTTTAGCACGAGGGGAACGGCTGGAGGCCGAACAGACCGCCGCCGTGCTCGCACAGCTTCCGGACTGGCTGGCGGAGACCTTCGCGGCGGAGCCGTTGGACCCGCTTTGCGTGGTGGAAGCCTGCCATACGCTGGCGCAGCGGGTCGCGTCAGGGGAATATGACGGGTTGGTGCGCATGGTGCTTGCAAGCGGCGTGGCGACACCGGCGCAGATCGAAAGCGCGGCGCTGTTTTTCAGCCGGGAAAACCTGTTGTACAAGCTGAAAACCGAGCTGGGCGCGGAGCGTTTCCCGGTACAGGAAGCGCCGCCGTGCGTCCCGTTCCGGATTGAGCGCCGGATCGCGCCGCTGGGCGTGCTGCTGCACATCGCGGCGGGCAACGTAGACGCGCTGCCCGCATACAGCTTAGTGGAAGGGCTGCTTGCGGGCAATGTCAACCTGCTCAAGCTGCCGCAGGCGGACGCGGGGCTGTCGCTGCTGCTACTCGCCGAGCTGACGGCGATCGAGCCGAGGCTGACTCCCTATATTTACGTATTCGATACCCCGTCAAGCGATGTGGAAACGATGCGGCAGCTGGCGGAGTTCGCCGACGGCATCGTCGTCTGGGGCGGGGATGAAGCGACGGCGGCGGCACGGCGGTTTGCGCCGCCCAATGCACGGCTGATCGAATGGGGGCACAAGCTGTCGTTCGCTTACGCTTCGCTGCGGGCGTCCGACGGACAGCTTGCCGGGCTTGCGTGGCAGATCGTGACGACCCGGCAGCTGCTGTGTTCGTCCTGTCAGGGGATTTTTGTGGATACCGAAGACCTGTCGGAGCTGCACCGCTTTTGCGAGCGGTTCCTGCCGATCCTTGACCGGGAAGCACTTGCCGCGCCGCCGCCGGAGATCGGGATACAAGCGCGGATCACGCTGCTGCAATATACCGAACGGCTGGAGAATCCTCCGGGACGGCTGCTGTTTTCCGGCGAGCGGGCTTCCATCACAGCGACATCGGACAGCGCACTGGAACTGGCGCCCGGCTTCGGAAACTGCTGGGCGAAGCGGCTGCCCC
The DNA here is from genome assembly GCA_910586105.1 of uncultured Eubacteriales bacterium. Classification (GTDB taxonomy): domain Bacteria; phylum Bacillota; class Clostridia; order Oscillospirales; family Butyricicoccaceae; genus QXXE01. Next base: position 14,399 of record CAJUGU010000093.1, read on the forward strand.
ATGAAAAGCTGCCCGCGACGCTGCGCCCTTATAAGGGCTATTTGCAGACGGCGGGGCTGCTCTGCCCGCCGGAGGAGTGGGCCGCGTACAGCGAATGGCTGCGCCGCGCAGGCGTTTGCCGTATCCGCACCGGGGAACATATGTCCGACCCCATGTCTGGCGAAGCGCACGACGGCGAATTTGCATTGCGGCGGTATACGAAGATCGTTGAAACCGAGCTTCCCGCCGCTGCGGAGCGTCCTGCGGGATCGGAACGGATCTCGCCGACCGAGGGATCCCCGTGGCCGTGAGCGTTCCGCCGATTGCGGTGCTCCCACTCTCGCCGGGGGGGGCGCGTCCGCAGCGTTGAGCGATCCGCAGCCGGGAAATCGCTGTGGAGCGGGTCGAAATCCCGAAAATGTTCGCGAAAGTCCGGATTTGGCGCGAGGCGGATTTATAAAGTGCGGAAAACGTGTTATAATAGCAGTGGCCTGGCAAGTCTCGGCAGGGAATGAGGGGTGACAAAAAAACTAAAAATACCCAGGGAATTTTGTGAAATCCGACGATTTGCCAAATCGCAAAAAATTTGCTCGAAAAAGAAGGATTTCGGGGGGCCTTCGCGTATATATATTTTAGGCGGCTTAAGATGGCATTCAGGATCGGTATTCACAAGCCGAAGATTTCGACGGGCAGACTTAGCGCTTCATCCAGCCGGAAACCGAACTCGTCCTTGGGCTGGATTTCCGCATGGCTGCGTTATCGTCCCTGCCTTGCGAAAATCCCGTTCCAAGCCCAAATCCGATTCCTGACCGGATGGAGCACTAGCGGGGAGGTGCATTGATTGACGATTCGAGAAAAATTGGAGGAGCGCGAGCGCAGGACGCTTGCGGACTGGGCGACGCTGTCGACCGCAAGCAAAGGGCGGCAGTCGCCGCTGTCGCTCTGCGAGAACCGAACGGAGTTCCAGCGCGACCGCGACCGCATCATCCATTCCAAATCTTTCCGCAGGCTGGCGCACAAAACGCAGGTGTTCGTTTCGCCGGAAGGCGACCATTATCGCGCCCGGCTGACGCATACGCTGGAAGTAGCCCAGATCGGCCGGACGATCGCGCGGGCGCTCGACCTGAATGAAGACCTGACCGAAGCGATCGCGCTGGGGCACGATCTGGGGCATACGCCATTTGGCCACGCAGGGGAACGGGCGCTGGACGCGGTCTGTCCGCTGCACTTCTACCACAACGAGCAGAGCCTGCGCGTCGTCGACCGTCTCGAAGGGCTGAACCTGACGCATGAGGTGCGCGACGGCATTCTGTGCCATACGGGGAAGAAGCGCGCGGATACGCCGGAGGGGCGGGTCATCCATTTTGCCGACCGTATCGCCTATATCAACCACGATATCGACGACGCGATCCGCGGGGGGATCATCTGCAACACGGACATCCCGAAGGCGCTGCTTGCCGAACTGGGGGATACCCACGGCAAACGGATTGACCGGCTTGTGATCGCCATGATTGATTACGGAGAACAAAACCACGAAGTCGGCATGGACGCAGCGACGCATGAAGCTATGATGGAGCTGCGCGCCTTCATGTTCCGGCACGTTTATGAATCGGTGAACGCCAAAGGCGAGGAAGGGCGGGCGCAGTCGATGCTGGGTTCGCTGTACCGCTATTTCATCGATCATCCGGAAGAGCTGCCAGAGGATTACCAGCGGCTGCGCCGGGAAGGGGACTGTCTGGAACGGGTCGCCTGCGATTACATAGCCTGTATGACCGACCGCTATTCGATCTCGACCTACCGCCGCCTGTTCATCCCCAAGAGCTGGAATAAGCTGACGGAATCGTAAACGGCTGTGATATCCCGGCTACGGCGCGCGAACGCCCTTCAGGAGCGCCGCAAAAGCCCGCTCCGTCCGCCGTCGTTGTGGCGGACGGAGCCAGCACGGGCGAACGGTCAAGGACACTTTCCTTCCTTGCCGCAGAAGCCCGCCGTTGTTGTGGCGGGCAGGGCAGCATGCATAAATTGGAACGCGTCTATTCCCCGCCGCAGCGGGAATGAAGTTTTTACTCGATTTTTTTACAAAAAAATCGC
>CAJUGU010000094.1 GCA_910586105.1 uncultured Eubacteriales bacterium
ACGCCGCCTATGGCAGCAACCTCAACCATGCGCAGATGGCGTACCGTTGTCCGGACGCGACCGTCTACGGCACGGCCGAACTGAAAGACCACGAGCTGCTGTTTCGCGGCTCGTCGACCAGCGCAGTCGCGACAGTCGAGCCAAAGGAGGGCAGCTCCGTCCCGATCCTGCTGTGGGAAATCAGCAAAAAGGACGAACACGCCCTCGACCACTACGAGGGCTGGCCGTCCTTTTACGGGAAGGAGCAGATGGATTTTCAGCTGGAAAGCGGCGAAACGGTCAGCGCAATGGTGTATGTCATGACTCCCGGCCATGAGCTGGGAAGTCCTTCCGGCTATTACTACGCCACGATTGAAGAAGGCTATCACGACTGCGGATTTGATACTGAGATTCTCGAACAGGCCCGCGAGCACAGCGAGGAACTCGCAGTGCAGGAGCAGGGCAGCTCGCCCGCGTTTCGGATGTGGTGAAGGAGGAAAATGTTTTGAAAATCAACGCACAAATGCAGCACAAACCCGGTGCTTTCGATTTTGATGATTGTTTCATTGAACGGGTAGTCGAGGTTTCCAAAGTGGATTTTTTTGCGATGTCACGGTGCCCGCTGGGGACGCACTCGGTTATCCGGCAGAACAAGGACGCGATGGGGCACGATGAAAAGGGGATTCACTGTCTGCTGGTCCTGGGTGAAGGCGGTCGCGACGGCATCCTTGTGGACTCGGAAGGGTATGATTATTGTCGGCTTGCGGCGTACATTCCCGAAGCCCGCACCATCGTGGAGGCCACGCCGGAGCTGTCGATCACGCGGAACGCGCCTGCGAGTGAGCCGGAGCAAAGTCCGTCTCCCGCCATGAATTTGTGAAAAGAGGTGACGATTTATGGCAGCTCCGGCAGTGATTCTGGCGAAGGCTGCGGCACTCGCGCTGACCGATGAAAACACCCGAAAGGGCATCGGCTGGTGCATTGTTGCAATCCTGTCGCCGATTATTGTACTGCTTGCACTCCTCTGTTCTGTGGCTGCTGGTACGGCGGAGCATAATGTCTCAGCGGCAGAATTCTGCTTCAGCAGTATCACGCTCCCCGTCGATATGCCCGAGGAATACAAAGAATCCATTGAAAATATGCGTGCGCACTTCACTGAACTGGATGCCTTGTTGGATGATATCGGTGACCGTACCGAGGACGACGAAAGCCTTGACGAAATCCGGGTCAAGGCGATTTTTTATGCCTTGTTTTTCGGAGCAGAGGAGCCTGCGCCATTCGATGCGGATATCTATCAGAAATTTGTGGACTGCTTCGCGACCTTCACGGAAACGACAGGAACGGTCACCGAAACGGATGCAGACGGCAACGAGGTCGAAGTCGAGGGCACGATTATGGCGGCAACGCCTATCGCGGACTTGGACGAGGTCTATCAGAAAATCGGCGAAGCTCTTGGAACGGAGGTGACCGCCGAGCAAAAAGCCAACGCTGAAAGCGTCTACAGCCTGATAAAATACGGTGCGCCCAGCGGCAATGAGAGCTGGGAAACCGGCGATAACGCGCCATACGTTGGGGCGGATGGTTTCTGTTCTCCGGTCGGCGCGAACTGGCGCAGTATCGTATCCTCAGAATTTGGCTATCGCATCGATCCGATCAGCGGCCAGTCTGACGGTCACAGCGGAATGGATCTGGCGGTCCCGCAGGGGACGCCTGTCCGCGCGGCGCTGCCCGGGACGGTGATCGTCGCAGGCTATGAGGCTACCTATGGCAACTACATCATGATCGAGCACGCGAACAATTTGCGGACCGTGTATGCGCACTGCTCCCAGCTGACCGCCCGCACTGGTCAGGAAGTCCAGGCTGGAACCGTGGTTGCCTTGTCGGGCGCGACCGGCCGAGTGACCGGCCCACACCTCCATTTTGAGGTGCGGGTCAACAACCAGAGGACGAATCCACGCTATTATTTACCTTGATTTTGAGGTGATGAACAAATTGGAAAACAAGTCAGACAGGCAGATGGCAGCGCTTACAGGCGAGCGGATCGGCAGCATCCTGCCCCGGCTGGCAGAGCTGGAAGAATCGGAAGACGCTGTCCTCGTCCATGAACAGAGGGACTCGGAATCCGTTGTGATTTGTCCGGCAGACTTGCTGAAGCTGACCGATACTGGCCGGGAGATTTATTCTGACCTTCTGAACGCGCAGGTCAAAGAAATCCGCAGCGCCGATTATGGTCTTGAGATTGTAATCTGTGGTGTGGAGCCGGAGGAAATGGAGCGTTTTTGCGAAGACTTCGCAGCCTTTGAGGAAGCGGAGGAACTCATGGGACCGACAATGTGAGTCGGCTCCAACGGCTAAAAATTTGGAGGTGCAAGATGAAAAAGGCAACTATTATCGTGCAGTTTGAACAGGAAAAACTGCGTGCGCTTGAGTTCTACATCAGCAGGAAGGACTCGACGCTCGAAGCGGAGCTGGACGATTTCATGGGGAAGCTGTACGAAAAGTACGTTCCCACCCAGACCCGCGAGTACATCGAAAGCATGGCAGACCGAGACGAACGCCCACCCCGCCAGCAGCGCCCGCGCCCGGTACGCTCGATCCGTCCGGCTTCCGCAGGCGACACATCGGGAACCGGAGCAGAAAACTGATGGGCGGAGCTGTCCGCCGCCGTTGCCGCACGTCGCGCCGCGTGTCGCGTCTTTCGGATGCCGGAGGCATCCGTGCCCCGCCCTGCTCTGGAAAGCAGGTGTGCGCCGCTTGGCAGGCGTTTGAAAAAGGAGAATCGAAAACTCAGGAAATTGGAGGGCAGTATATGAGCGGAGATGTCCAACTGGAGTTATGGCTCCACGAATATAAAATGGAAGCATTGTCTGCTGTGCTGGAGCAGCAAGGTACCAGTGTAGAAAAGCAAATGCAGGAGATGCTCATGCAGCTCTACGCAGAGAACGTCCCGCGGGAAGTGCAGCAGGGTATCCGTCAGCGCATCGATGACGAGTATGCTGCGGAGCTGGCTGAGCGTGAAGCGGCACGGAAATATAGTGCGTTTCAGGTGCGGGAAAGCGGGACAGACCGATTCTATCAGCTGGATCAGGGCGAGGGATTCCTGGACGTTGGCAGGTTCCTGCGCCGGTATTCCCAGCCGGATCAGGAGTTGACAGCAGCGTCCCTTGAAAAATCGTTCGCTGATCTGAAACCGATCACCGCCGAGCAGTACGAACTTCTCACGGTACGTCGGATGGAAGATCCGGGCAAAGTCACGGGGGTGTTCCGGCTGGACTTTGACGAAATGACCGCCGCTGCACTCGACCCCGCAGAAGGTTGGAAAGCCTACTCGATAAAGGACGTATCCACGGCGGTCTATCACGCTTACCGAAAAAATGGGCTCGCCCCGGAACGGTACGAAGCCCGTTTCGAGGAAAGGCTGGTTGGCAGGCAGCTCGATTTGGCGGCGTTTGAGCAGGCGGTTCCTGAGATAGATGCACTGGAGCACGACTCAGAGCAAGGCCCGATGCTCTCACTCTGATGGAGTCGTGCGAAAACGCCCAAACGCCCTTACCGCGTGGCTCTCGAACGGGTTCGGCGGCGTTGCCGCACGTCGCGCCCTGTGTCGCGTTTTTCCGGAGAGGGTGGCATCCCTGCCCCAGTGGACGGGGAAAACGGCTGTCCGGGGCTTTGTGGGGAAATGTGCTAGAGGACGGGAGCCGCGATTTTGGGGGCGTAGGGGAGGGTCGATTTTGGTGCAGGATAAAGCGGTGACATCACCGCGAGTCACACCGTCCCGCAATGCGGGTCGGGGAGTTACGAATTCCGGACGTTTTGCGGCTTTCGGGCAGCGTTTCGGAGAATATCGCGTGACATCACTTTTGCGGGTGCGTTGCCACCCGTGACATCACGAACGCCGGAAATCCCCACCGTTCTCGGGAAATTCGCGGCATCAACCATGACATCATACGAAGAAATGGAGGAAAATTCATGCCAGATGAAAAAGTCCGGTTTCAAATGCGGATTTCGCCGGAAACCGATCAGAAAGTCGCGGCAGCGATGAAACTTACCAACAGCCAAAGCAAGAACGAGTTCGTGGAAAACGCGCTGATTTTTTACTGCGGTTATCTGTCCGCAAAGAACAGCGATGATTTTCTGCCGCCTGCATTGGTTGCGACAATGCGCGGCACGGTGCAGGACAGCGAGAACCGTATCGCCCGTCTGCTGTTCAAAATGGCTGTAGAGCTGTCGATGATGATGAATGTGCTGGCAGTTGGGTTGGAAATCAATGCAGACGACCTCGACCGCTTACGTGGTCAGTGCGTCCGCGATGTGAAAAAGTCGAACGGCAGCATTACTTTCAAAGATACGGTTGCATTCCAGAATGGCAGATAAGGTTGTGAAGCATTATGCCGAGGTTGATTTTTAAGTGTCCGTACATTAAGGGCAAGTCGAAACGTGCTTCTGCGCATTTGAAAAATATGGTCAACTACGTTGCCACTCGCGACGGTGCAGAACGTATTGATCCAGGCAACAAAAACTTGCCTGCGACGGAAAAGCAGAAAGAATTGATTGAACAGCTCACTCGGGAATTTCCGTTAAGCCGTAGGCTGTTTGAATATTCTGACTTTACGCAATCACCGACGCAAGGGAATGCTTCCGAGTTTATCACGCGGGCGTTGGAAGATAACCTTAACCAAATTGCAAAGCGTGAAAACCATTTGGAGTACATTGCAAAGCGTCCGCGAGCGGTACGGATGGGTGCGCATGGACTGTTTAACGGCTCGGAGGATTCGATTGTGCTGTCGCAGGTTGCGGAAGAAATTGCGCACCATCCCGGCAATGTTTGGCTTCCAATTATCTCCCTGCGCCGTGAAGATGCGGAGCGGCTTGGTTACGATAACGCAGAGAATTGGCGTTCGCTGTTGTCCTCAAACGCTATGGAGATTGCAAAATCCATGAAAATTCCTTGGGAGGACTTTCGCTGGTACGCTGCATTCCATGACGAGGGCAACCATCCGCACGTCCATATGGTTTGTTACAGCGCCGATCCGTCCAAAGGGTTTCTGACATCGAAAGGGATTGAAAATATCAAATCTATGTTGGCAAAGCAGATTTTTCGGCAGGAGCTGACCGAAATCTATTCGCACCAGACCAAACGCCGTGATGATCTAACCAGATCGGCAGGTGAAGTCTTGCGTCAGCTTGCGGCTCAGATGAAGGACGGAACGCTGGATAACGAGCGTATCGAACAGCTGATGAAACACCTTTCTGAAAAGCTGAAAACGACGTCCGGTAAGAAAAAGTATGGCTATCTGAAAGCGCCGCTGAAGTCCGTGGTGGATGAAATTGTCGACGAAATCTGCAAAGACCCACGTGTCGCAGAAACTTATGATTTGTGGTATGAGCTTCGGGAAGATGTGCTGAAAACGTACAAGACTACCATGCCGGAGCGTGTTCCGCTTTCGCAGCAGAAGGAGTTCAAACGTATCAAAAATATTGTAATTGAAGAAGCGGTGCGTATGGGCGCAGCTCCCAAACAAGCTTGCGCAGATGAGCAAAGCTCTGAAGCATGGATGCGTTCGCCTGCTTCAATCTATCAATCCGCGACGCGGCTTCTGCATCATATGGGCAACATTTTCCGCGACCAGCAGCCACCGGTAGATGGTGTTTTGCGTGTGTCGGTGGACAACAAGCTGCGTCAGAAAATCCGTGAAAAGAAAATGGCGCTCGGTCATAAAGCCGACGACCATGAAAGCGCCATAAATATGTAATTGGGAAATGGAGATAACGTTTGAGCGATAACATGAAAGAGCAGTTTCGCGACAAAATCGAAAACTGTTATGCCGAATATCATAGACAGTGGATGCAGCTTCCCGCCACAGAGTTGATTCAGAAAGCCGAGGAAATCGCAGCGGTCCAGCTGATGGCAAAAGAGATCCCGAGCCAGGTTTCCGCAGAACAGGCGGAATATCTTTTGCAATTCAAAAATCCTTTGGAGGTTGTCACCGACAGCTGGCTCGCGGAAAACGGGTCAAGCGTTTCGGTAATTGATGAGGAACTTTCCCATGTGCTGTGGCGGCTGATCGACACCGGCGATGCAGAAGCGATATACGAAACGGAATCGTCGGAACCGAAGGAACTGTACTTTGGGATTTTTCACATTCAGGAGAACGGCAACGAAACCCGTTTTGCATCTATTGGCGACCACGAATTGCTGTACACAGCAGAACAGCTGCGGCGCTATGTTCAGCACGAAGAATCAGTCAGCGCTTTTGAAAATCTGTATCCAAACCGCGTAGAAATTACGGAACATGAATTTGATCGTTATGTAATGGAGCGGATTCATGACAGCGGCCGCGTAGCAGGTGCATTCCATATCAACTTCGATAAAGGCGAGTTTTCCGGCGTGCGTCTTATGGATGGCTGGCAGAGTTTTCAAATCAAGGATATCTGTTTGGCAGTCAGTCACGCGATGCGTAAAGAAGGTGCAGATACAGAGGAACAATGGGATCGCCTTCTCGACCGGCTTCGTGACAAAGAGATTACCCCGGACAGCCGGTATGCCTTTCTTGAAGGGGAACGCACTTTGCGTCCAGAGGAAATTTCATTTTCCGGGGATATTGATCAGAATGACAATCTGCTGAACTTCTATTTGGAAATGAATTTTAATGTCGATGAAGTGTTCGGGACAAATGTTATGACAGCTGAAAATGATGATTTTTTGAATATCTATGCGGATTATGATCTGGAAGAAAATTGTGTTTGTGATACACTGACCGTGCTTCTGGAGTGTGCCAATGGCGAGCAGTTTCCTTATCGATACCGCTTGAATGCAGAGGAACAGGCAGTGATAACGCAGAAAATGGATGATTATTGCATAGAGCAGCTTGGCGTGTCTTTGAGCGATTGCCGCGAGCAGTATTTGGAAGAAGATGCGCAGCCTGCTCAAAATTTGAGTATGTAAACCATTACTCGAACGAATCCGATGGGAGGTGTTAAGGATTCCCTACATACATTTTACAGAGGAGCAAAAGCAGCGTGCCAGCAGTGTAGACTTGGTTGAATTTCTGCGGCAACAGGGAGAAAAACTTCTCCCGTCCGGACGCGAGAAGCGTCTCGGAAGTGACCACAGCATTACGGTTAATGGCAACCGCTGGTACGATCATTCGGCACAGCAAGGCGGCGGAGCAATTTCCTTCGTACAGAAATTTTATGGCGTAGGCTATGCGGAAGCTGTGACGCGCTTGCTGGGAGATGAGCAGGGTGAAACCTACCAGCCGGTGAAACAGCAGGCGCGTGAGCCGCCTAAACCGCAGCAGCCATTTGCATTGCCCGATGCAAATCCCAATATGCGTCGGGTGTTTGCATATCTGACGAAAAAACGCCTGATTGGAAGCAAAGTCGTGAATGCTTTTGCGGAAGCTGGTCTGCTTTATGAGAGCTGTGAAAAATTTAATAATATGGAGCAGCATAATGCCGTGTTCGTCGGGAAGGATGAACACGGCATTGCACGTCATGCACATAAACGAGGACTGGGTGACCAGCCCTTCAAGCGGAATGTGATCGGAAGCGATGCGCGATGTAGCTTCCACTACACGGGAACCAGCAGGCGGCTGTATGTTTTTGAAGCGCCAATCGACCTGATGTCATTCGTCACGCTGTATCAGAAGGACTGGCAGAAGCATAGCTACGTCGCATTGTGCGGCACAAGCGAACACGCCATGCTCTGGATGCTAGAGCAGAATCCGAAGCTTCAGCGGATCGCGCTTTGTCTTGACCATGATCCGGCAGGCATCACCGCAATCGGACGGCTTCGGGAAATCCTGCATGATAAGGGATATCGCGATATTGCTGTCGGGCTTCCCCAATCGAAGGATTGGAACTCGGAATTGTTTGCGTGCTGTGGCAAATCGGCCGAGCCGGGGGAGAAGCATCCGCAGATGCTTGCTGCGCCGTCAATCTGTGAACGAATCGCAGGACTTGCTGAAAAAGCAAATGCACGTTTTGCCGCGCAGCAGATTCCGCCGCTCTTGAAGGGATATGAGCGCAATCTGCAAGCCGGCCGCTTTGAACAGGCGATGGAACGCATGGAATCAGCTGCGGCTTTTGCATTGGCGGCAGCTTTGCGGGAACGCCGCCAGCTTCGCGCTCCTGTAGCAGAATCCGAAGTTTCTGCATTTTTACAGGGAGAGGTTTGGCCGAACCAGAATCAAAGCGCATTAAAGGGACGATCAGAAGCACTCCTGACGGAACTTCAATCTGTCATGACAAAGGCAGCCGCGCAAGGGATTCGCACCCAGCCAGAGAAAGAAGCGATCGCTGATGCATGGCTCCATCTGGCGGCATCCTGTACAAAGGTGGTGGTGAAATACGAAGCTGACGCGCAGGAACAACAGCAGGCTCAGCAACAAATCGAAATGGGGGTGAAATTATGCTGATGCTGGTTCTCTCGGCAGGGCTTATGGTGATCGTAATCGGTGGGCTTGCGTTCTGTTCACAACACTACGCACTCGATAACATTAAATCCAAGACCGTCGGCGATGGTCAGCATGGAACGGCTCGGTGGGCGACTAAGAAGGAAATACAGCGCACTTATACCCGTGTACCGTTCCAGCCTGCTTTATGGCGGCAGGGGAAGAATCTGCCGAAAAAGCAAGGGCTGATTTTAGGCTGCGAAGGCCCAAAGAATAAGGTGACTGCTCTGGTTGATACCGATGATATCCATGCGATGGTAACTGCCGCGAGCGGTGCCGGAAAAACGGCTTTTTTCTTGTACCCGAACATAGAATATGCCCTTGCGTCGGGAATGTCATTTCTCTGCACCGATACCAAGGGCGACTTGTTCCGAAACTATGCAGGCATTGCGAAAGATTGCTATGGGTACCAGATCGCGGTGCTTGATCTCCGAAACCCGACTCGCTCGGACGGTATCAATCTGCTGAATCTCGTGAACCGATATATGGATGTGTATAAAGCTGAGCCGGATAACCTGCCCGCGAAAGCAAAGGCAGAAAAATATGCAAAAATCCTGTCAAAAACTTTGATCAACACAAGCGGCGGCGACTCTGCACAATATGGGCAGAATGCCTATTTTTATGACAGCGCAGAAGGCTTGTTGACTGCGATGCTGCTGTTAGTAGCGGAATATCTTCCGACCGAAGATGAAAGCGGCAACCCGATCGAGCAGCGGCACATTGTTTCGGTGTTCAAACTGGTGCAGGAGCTTCTTGCACCGTCTCAGGTGAAAGGCAAAAACCAGTTCCAGCTGCTGCTTGAAAAATTGCCTGCCGACCACAAAGCAAAGTGGTTTGCAGGCTCGGCATTAAACACCGCAGAACAGGCAATGGCTTCTGTGATTTCGACTGTATTGTCGCGTTTAAATGCGTTTTTAGACAGTGAAATGGAGCAAATTTTGTGTTTTGATACAGCTATTGATGCGGAAAAGTTCTGCAAAGAGAAGTCTGCCCTGTTTATAGTTCTCCCCGAAGAAGATCAAACGAAATACTTCATGGTTTCCCTGATTATCCAGAATTTATACCGTGAAATATTGACAGTAGCGGATGAGTACGGTGGAAGGCTTCCGAACCGGGCGGTGTTCTTCGCCGACGAGCTTGGTACTTGCCCTCCGATCCAATCGCTTGAGCTGATGTTCTCTGCGTCCCGCTCGCGAGGACTGATGCTTGTGCCGATTGTGCAAAGCATTACCGGTCAGCTTCAAAAAAATTACGGGAAGGAAGGTTCGGAAATTATCGTAGACAACTGTGCGGTCAATATTTTCGGTGGATTTGCACCAGCATCTCAGACTGCGATCGAACTGTCCAAGGCGCTCGGTAGCCGCACGGTTATGAGTGGATCTATCAGCAAGGGCAAAAACGATCCGACACAATCGCTGCAAATGATCGAGCGTCCATTGATGACACCTGACGAGTTGAAAACTATGCCGAAAGGCAGTTTTGTAATCATGAAAACCGGAGTCCATCCGATGCAGGTGCAACTGCGTCTGTTTCTCGATTGGGGCATCCGCTTCAAAAAGCCATATGAAGTTCCGGAAAAGGCACAGCGCAAGGTGGCTTACGCGAATAAAGACGAGCTGGAAGCCGCCATCCTTCGGAAGCATCCGCCAGCTGTGCCAACCAGAAGCGCATGCCCACAATCGCCGCTGCGGGATGAACGCCCTCCACTGCCGCGACGACCGATCTTCCGGGAAAGGCCGGGTGATGATTTATAAGCGGTTTTCATTCGATCCATAACTCCGGGCTGGGGCATCGCGCGGTAGTGGTTTACCGCTGCCTGCAAGACCACGCCAATGCAGAAGGCTGCTGCTGGCTCGCAATCAACACTATCGCTGCGGAGCTGCATCTTTCTCGAGCAACCGTCAAACGCGCGCTTGACGAGCTGTGCCGGGAGGGATTCATCCACAGAGAACACCGTTGGCGAGAAAACGGAAGCCTATCTTCCAACCTGTACCACATCGTATAACTGCAAAACAGACTGCCCTCCACCAGGAGAGCAGTCTGCCAAGGTGCTGACTCAGGAGTGGGTTCAAAATGCCCCATCCAGAGGATACACGTTATAAAACATAAGAAAGAGCAGAGAAAGAAACAGTATGTTTGCAAGTTTTTAAGTGCAATATGGAATACATATTTTTACACTCAGCATTATCGCTCGTTTACGCTGAATGTAGTTGCATCCAGAAAAAACTTATCTGGACAAAACCATATCCGTTGTTTATATGCCGCCTTGAGGGTTTACACAATTTTGGGAATGATTTTGCGGAGCACTTACTCTTCAAAAGTAACGTTGTTTTCTAAGTCTGCTCCGTTAGAAGCAATCAACTTTTTATAGTAATAAAAAGACTTTTTCTTTGACCGTTTATGCGTGCCGTTATTATAATCGTCCTGATCGACATAAATCATACCGTAACGCTTGGTCATCTCTGATGTGCCGGAGGAGACAAGGTCTATGGGGCCCCACCATGCGTAGCCAAACACATCGACACCGTCAGCGATGGCTTCACGCATTTGTTCCACATGAGCCCGCATATAATCAATGCGGTAATCATCGTGAATTCGGCCATCTTCGCTAAACTTATCGATAGCACCCAAGCCGTTCTCGGAGATGAAAATAGGCAGATGGTAACGGTCATAGATGCGGTTCAGAGTGATTCGGAAACCGATAGGATCGATAGTCCAGCCCCATTCTGATTTGGGCAGATGCGGGTTTTTGATATCCGAAACCAGACGGCCTGTAGGCTGCGGCACGGGACTTCCCTTGTAACGCATAATATAGGTCATGTAATAGCTGATCGTGATGAAGTCTACCGCCCCCTCTTTGAGGATTTGCATATCGTCCGGCCCCATCTCGATGTGGATATCGTTTTCGTCGAAAAATCTCTTCATGTAGTAGGGGTATTCGCCGGTAGCTTGAACATCCGTGAAAAACCAGTTGAAGTGATCCTCAAACATGACTTGGAGTTGATCCTCGGGCTTGGAACTTTCTGCATAATTTTCCAAGCGGCAAAGCATATTGCCCATTTTAGCATCAGGATCGATTTCATGAAGTTTTTTTACCGCTAAAGCACTGGCGATGAACTGGTTGTGAACCGCTTGGAACTTCAGCTGCCAGTGGCCTAAATAGTTATTGCAGGAATTGGGTTCTGGTGCACCGTCAAGTATAACGCCGCTGCTGGTGAAGGGATTGGAAAGGACGTTGTTGATTTCATTAAAGGTCAGCCAATATTTCACCTTTCCTTTGTATCGGGTCATGACCGTTTCTGCGTAGCGGACAAATGCCTCTGTAGTATGACGGCTGGCAAAGCCACCATATTCTTCAGCTAAATGAAGAGGTGTGTCAAAATGTGAGAGGGTTACCAGAGGCTCGATTCCGTAACGGTGCAATTCATCAAATACGTTGTCATAGAACTGCAAGCCGATTTCATTGGGCTGGGCATCATCGCCATTGGGGAAAATACGGGACCATGAGATGCTCATGCGGAACACCTTAAACCCCATTTCGGCGAAGAGCTTGATATCTTCTTTATAAGTGTGATAGAAATCGATGCCCCAGCGCTTCGGAAGGCTCCAATTTTCCGGATGAGCTTTCATGTCCTCAACCATTTCTTTGGAAGCAGCATTGTGGGAAACATGTTCATCAAAGGACCCCTCGGTGTCGCGGATCTCCTTGGTGATCAGCCGGGCAAAATCGGAAGTTGCCGGACCGCGTCCGTCCACATTCCATGCGCCTTCGATTTGGTTAGCGGCGGTAGAACCGCCCCAGAGAAAACCTTCGGGAAATGCCTTAGTCATGATATTATTCTCCTTTCTGCCTATGCAGCAGCATTTTGATAATAGGAAGCAGCTTCTGAGTCATGCGCAACTCCGTTGTAATCGTCATGAGCGTATCCTGTGCGTGAATAAAGAGCAGAGAATATTCCGTATCCTCGCCGCTGACTTGATCTTGGATTACTTCGGTTTGAGCATTATGGGCCTTTACAATCAGCTCTTCTGCTTCCAACAGCAGTGTTTCTGCCTGGGTCAGATCGACATTAGCAAGAGCAGCAAGCGCTGCATCAACCTTTACCCTGCCGTCGCCAGCATTCATGATTACATCCATGGCAATCATATTGATATCTTTTTTTTCATCTGACATTTTAAGATCCTCCTATTGGTTATGCGTTTTGGCCCTTAGCAGCTTCTTTAGCAGCTTTTTTAGCAGCTTTAGCTGCTTCGCGTTCCTGCTCTTTCTGAAGTTCAGCTTTATCAGCAGCTTTGAAGAACGGGTACCAGATTACTGCGGCAATGATAAAGTTGATACAGATCAAGAGCACATTGCGGAAATCGCCGCCTGACATCATGAATGCCGAAATCGCATTGGGAGCAAAATTCATGTCGAAATTAACATAGTTGATCGTGCCCCAGCCAAAGGCAAACCACGAATAGGAAAAGGCGGGAAGGATAAGCGCGATGAGGATGGTAGGGATCAGCATAAAGGGATTGCCTACTACCGCGCCATATTGCAGCGGTTCATTGATATTGAAAACCGAAGGTACCAGCGTTGCCCTGCCAAGTACACGGAACTTTTTTGATTTTGCAAAAAGCATATAAATGGCAAGAGGAAGGGTAGCGCCTTGTCCGCCAATGTGATGATAACGGCTGAAACCATAGGCGTAGATGTTTTTGGGAGCCAGTCCTTCGGCAACTAAAGCTGCGTTTTCAGCGATAGCCGCCTGGGTGATGGTACGTGTGACCGGAGTAAAGACCCAGCCAGAGATACCAAAAAAGTAGAAGATGTTTTGCAGGAATGTGATAAATACCACGCCAGGCATGGATTGTGCAAAACTTGTGACAGGCTTCATGAGCAGCTGGACCATAGTAAACACATCGATTTGAAGTGCATTTGTGAGAATATGGGCAATCGTCAGGCTGATAAGGATCGCGATAATGTTGTCAAACCAGTTTTTTACGAAATCGGGGATAACGCTATCCTCGCCGAAGAAGGAGAACTGGATCATGAGCTTGTAAATCAGAGACACGAGCAGACCGACGAACATCGCTGTAAACATGCCGCCAGCACCGAATTTAGACAAATCGACCAGGTAGCCGCCTTCTACACTGAGCATATTCATGCAAAGCATGTAGGTGCCAATGCCTGTAAAGCCAGCGATCATGGCTCTATCCTTTTTCTCCAGTTTGTTCAGACAGTTATAAGGGATAATAAAAACCACAAACAGACCAATCATCCCAAATGAGTAGGTACTTAAGGCGCTGATATCTGGCAGCGAAGGAACAAAGCGGCGGATAATGCCCCACAGAGAAGGGACGGCGCTGACCATGGAAAAGGGGACGATGTACAGGATCGCATCTGCTACAATGCCAAACCAGAAGTTCTGGGTGATCTTGTTCATGACAGGAACGAGATACTTCTCGATCCAGGCTTGGATCTTTTTCATGACATACCTCCTGATATTGAATGATTATTCATTATAGAAGTCGACAGCATCCTCCAAAATGGCTTCGCCGTCAAGGGCTGCGTAGTTGTCCGGATCGATGGAAGTGACTTTGATATTATGAGATTTGAGCATTTCCTGATACTTGGGAACCTCGGCAGAAAAGTGGGGGCCAAGCAGCAGAAGGTCGATTTTATCGACGTAGTCCGGAACTTGGGATTTGCTGACTGCATGGATAGTGACATCCAGATCCATGGTTTTGGCGGCTTTGCGCATATTGGCGGCCATGAAGCCAGTGGATGCGCCGATGCCGCAGGCGAGCAGGATACGAAGCATGATGTGTGTTCTCCTTTCGGTATTAGACTTGATTGAAAACAATGGGGCGTTGCTTGCTGTGGATTTTTCGTAGCAGATTCCGCCGATTCCACTGGAAAGCCATTCGGGACTTCATCCGGATAGAAATTGGAGTTAGAACTGCAGCAGGGTTTTTTGCAGGGCAAGGCGGGGGCACCGACAGGTTGTCGCCCATCAAGGGATGACGACCCGGTCAGGCAGGACCCGGCACAGGGATGGCGCTGACGTTAGCCCGGTGGAAGCACTCGTGGCCTTTGGGAAATCGATTTTGTCTGATAACGAATTCCACTGCACGCAGCATATCCACGTTTTTCAAACAAATCTGTTTTGTTTTTTACCGCCCGATTACTGGTGGGCCGGCATGCTTTTAGTTTACTGACAAAAGGCGGCAAAAGAAAACAGTTTTTTTTCTCTACGCCGGAAAAAAGTATGGTTTTGTGCTGGACTAGACTCTGATATACTATAGGTGTATCGGAAAGCGCGGAACATGAATTAAGGTTGGGACGTGTGCCATGAAGAAAGACAAGAAAAATGATAAGAAAAGTGAACTGCTCCGGATTCTCTCTAAATCTTCTGAGTGGATGCGGGCTTCCATGTTGGCGGACATTTTGGGTATCAGTGAACGGACCGTACGAAATTATGTCAGGGAGATCAACGAGACAGGACAGATTGTCATCCGCTCCTCCTATGAGGGATATCGTTTAAGGGAGCGATCAATCAATGTAGAGAAATCTCTCACGGAAAGCGAAACGAGGGTGTGGCGGATATTGTCCGACCTTTTGGTCAGCAAGGATGGCATCAATGCTTTTGATGAAGCAGAGCGCTTGTACGTTAGTGCCAGCACAATTACAAATACGATCATTCCTCGGATCAAAGAGATGGTACGGGAATATGACTTGCGGGTAGAGTCACAGAAGTTTACCTTCTATTTGCGGGGGAGCGAACTAAACAAACGGCGTCTTATTGGTAATATAGCGGTTGGCGGTTCTTATGGATTTTTTAATACGCGGGATGTTCTTGAACATCTTTTCCCTGCACAGGATATCTCCGGACTTATGCAGATGCTTTATAAGCTGTGTCAGGATTCACGGCTTTATCTCAACGATTTTGCCATGAATAATTTGCTCATCCATTTATTGGTTATCTTGATCCGGTTGGGGTCTGACGATGATTTGGAAGAAAAGGAATCGACAATGCTGGTCAGTGAGATGCTGGCAAATTTGCCTGACAGAGAGGCGATTAGCGATTTGGCGCAGCAGATCGCATCTCGATTTGTTTTGGATTATGGCATTCATATCCCGGAAAGGGACTATAAGCAAGTGCTGGCGTTGATCGCGTTATCGGTGGAACATGAACTGGTTGATATCCAATCTATCGTCAGTCAGTCGTTTATTGATAAAATCGCTGCACTGTTAGATCAAGTGTCCCAGCATTACTATACCCCAGAGTTCAGCAATGATTTTGTTCAACAGTTTTCCTTACACATGTATTATGCGCAGCAGCGCTGTGCTTTTCATATCAGTTATCCGAACCCGATCGGCTCACAGTTTAAGATGGAATTTGCGCCAATTTATGATATGGCGGTATTTTTTGCCCATCAGTTTTCTCATGTGTGTCATGTTGAATTCAATGAGGACGAGATTGCTTTTATTGCTCTTCATTTTGGCTCGTTTTTAGAGAATAACAAACAGGCGCGAGCATATATTTCCTGTATAGTAGTAGTGGAATCTTATCATAGCGTTTCCAAACGTTTGGTGGAGGAACTGAATAGGGCTTTCGCCGACCGGCTGGTGATTCAAGAGGTGTTGCCTGTGAACCGGTTTCAGAAACGGCTCCCAACGTGCGACTTGCTCATCACTACCATGCCGCTGAATGATACCAATATTCGCACTGTACAGATCAATCCGATCTTAACCCACGGCAATTTCATAAAAATCCCAGAAAAAGGCAGCCATTGAAAGAGAGACGT
>CAJUGU010000095.1 GCA_910586105.1 uncultured Eubacteriales bacterium
CAAAGGGCGAGAAGGGAGAGCCCGGGCCGGTCGGGCCGCAGGGCGAAACCGGCGAAGCGGGGCCGCAGGGCGCAAAGGGCGAGAAGGGAGAGCCCGGGCCGGTCGGGCCGCAGGGCGAAACCGGCGAGGCGGGGCCGCAGGGCGAGCGGGGCGAGAAGGGGGAGCCAGGCGAGAAAGGCGAACCCGGCGCGCGGGGGCCGCAAGGAGAGCCCGGAAACACCGCGTTCCGGGTGGACGTGCTGGAAACGCTCTGCGAGGATGTGACGCTGAACGACGCCGCGCCCGCCTACACGTTCCCGGAGCCTGTGACGCTGGACAGCGAAGGGCTGTACCATCTGCATTATGTTTACTATGGAGCAGATGGGAACGTGTCCCCGGCTAACAGCGGCGACCGCTGCGGCAGGCCTGTCGATGGAGCCTGCCGGTTCCTGACCGCCGACGAAGCGAACAGCGTGACCGTGTCCGGGACAGGCATTGCCGACACGTGGCGCGAAAGCGGGTGCTCCAGCCGAATCAGCCTGTATAAGATCGCGCCGGTCGTGCTCGATCCGCTGGAATATGCGGCGCTTGGGCGGGAAGGATACCGGACGACCGCCAGCGGGAGCAACGCCCACGCGGAGGGGAAGGATACGACCGCCAGCGGGAGAAACGCCCACGCGGAGGGGAAGGATACGACCGCCAGCGGGAGCTGTTCCCACGCGGAGGGGGTGAACGGGATCGCCGAAGGGGACTGTTCCCACGTGGAAGGCGGGAAGTTTTCCGACCTTGACGCGAACCGGGCAACCGCCTACGCGGCGCACGCAGAGGGGTCGAGCGTGCTCGCGTCCGGCCACAGCTCCCACGCGGAGGGGAGCGCTACGACCGCCAGCGGGAGCCGTTCCCACGCGGAGGGGAACAAGACGGTCGCCAGCGAGGTCTGTTCCCACGCGGAGGGGAGCGCTACGACCGCCAGCGGGAGCTGTTCCCACGCGGAGGGGGTGAACGGGATCGCTGAAGGGACTTGCTCTCACGTGGAGGGAGGGTTTTACACAGGCTCCGATGGGAACCGGGCGACCGCCTACGCGGCGCATGCGGAGGGGTCGAGCGTGCTCGCATCCGGCAGCAGCGCCCACGCGGAGGGCGGCAAGACGACCGCCAGCGGAAGCTGCTCCCACGCGGAGGGGAGCGCTACGACCGCCAGCGAGGTCTGTTCCCACGCGGAGGGGAACGCTACGACCGCCAGCGGGGCCTATTCCCACGCGGAGGGGGACGGCACGACCGCCAGCGGGGCCTATTCCCACGCGGAGGGGGCGGGCGGGATCGCCAAAGGGAGTTGCTCTCACGTGGAGGGAGGGTCCGTCTCCGGCTCCGGTACGAACCAGGCGACCGCCTACGCGGCGCATGCGGAGGGGTCGAGCGTGCTCGCATCCGGCAGCGCCGCCCACGCGGAGGGAGCCAAGACGACCGCCAGCGGAAGCCGCGCCCACGCGGAGGGGTACGGTACGATCGCCAGCGGGAAGTATTCCCACGCAGGGGGGGACATGACGATCGCAGCTGCGCATGCGCAGACCGCGATCGGGCGTTTCAATGTCGAAAGCGCTGTAAGCGACCCCTCTGTTTTGGACACGTCCGCAATGCTCGTGATCGGCTGCGGGTCCGGCAGCACAGCCAGAGCCAACTGCTTCCGGACGGGAAACAAAGGGACGTTTGCCGTCGGGGCCTACAACGCGACCGGCGCGGACTATGCCGAGTATTTCCAATGGGCGGACGGCAACCCCGAGGCGGAAGACCGCGTCGGACGGTTCGTAACGCTCGCGGGCGAGGCGATCCGGCTGGCAGGGCCCGGCGACGGCTTCCTGCTCGGCGTGGTCAGCGGCGCGCCGTCCGTGATCGGCGACGCGTATGACGACCAATGGCACGGGATGTTCCTGACCGATCTTTACGGGCGTCCCGTCTATGAGGAGCGGGACGCCCCCGCCGAACCGGATCCCGACAGCGGGGGGACGCCCCCGGCAAGGCGCGAGACCGTGCAGGCGCTGAACCCCGACTATGACAGCGCCCAGACGTATGTCCCGCGCTCCAAACGCCCCGAATGGGCGGCCGTCGGCATGATGGGCAAGCTGGTCGTCGACGACGACGGCAGCTGCGCGCCCGACGGATGGTGTACCGCCGGCGCGGGCGGGATCGCGACCGCCGCCGGAACGCCCACCCGCTTCCGGGTGTTGGCGCGGCTGGATGCGAACCATATCCGGGTGCTGGTATTGTGAATTGCTTTGAATGGAGGTTTCAGATCATGGAAAAAGTTAATCAGGTGAAAGGGGCCGCGGCTGCGGCTGTTGCGGCGCTGACTGCGCTGTGGGGTTGGTTTGGATGGCTCGTGGTCGCGCTCGTCGCGCTGATGGCGGTGGATTATGCCTGCGGGACGGCGATTGCCGTTAAAAATCATGCGTGGAGCTCGGAGACCGCGCGCACCGGGATCTGGCACAAGTGCGGCTGCGTGCTCGCCGTCGGCGTGGCCGGGATGGCCGACCTGCTGATCGGCGGGATCGCCGGGAACCTGCCGGTCGTATTGCCGTTTGAGTATACGGTGCTGTTCTGTCCGTTGGTCGTGGCGTGGTACATATTAACCGAAATGGGCAGCATTTTAGAACACGCGGTCAGCATGGGCGGGCCGGTGCCTGCATGGCTGCGCGGGATCCTTGCGCTGACGATGGACGCCGTCAACGACGCCGGGGAGCATTTGCTGGATGGAGGCGGTAAGGATGGAGATTAACGTAAAGATCGCCCGCACGGATAACTTCGGAGCCCTTCGAGCGGTGGAAACGATCCGATTTATTGCAGTACATTATACCGGAAACCGGGGGGACACCGCGAAAAATAATGCGGATTATTTCGCACGGGAACGGGTCGGAGCGTCTGCGCATTATTTTGTTGACGAGGCGGAGGTTTGGCAATCCGTTCCGGACGAGCGGATCGCATGGCACGTCGGAGCCGGCAAGTATTATCACCCGGAGTGCCGCAATGCGAACAGCGTCGGCGTGGAAATCTGTATGCAGGACAAGCAGGGGACGCTGCGGCAGGCCAGTATCGACCGCGCCGCCGCGCTGGTGCGGGAGCTGATGCGGCGTTACAGTATCCCGATCGAGCGCGTCGTGCGTCATTACGATGTAACGCATAAACTATGCCCTGCGCCAATGGTAAGCGACCCGACGCTGTGGCAGGCATTCCAACGGCAACTGGTTGAGGAGGTGGAAAACGACATGAAATACTATGAGACAATCAACGAGATCCCGGCGGGCGAGCTGCGCGACACGGTGCAGCTGCTGATCGACCGCAAAGCGATTGCCGGTAACGGCTCCGGCCTGCATCTGTCCGAGGACATGGTGCGGATGATGGTGTATAACCGCCGGATGGGGCTGTACAAGTAGCACGAAGACCGCCGAGGGTAGTTAGCCCTCGGCGGTTTCTTTGTCACGCTTCATCGTTTCCTTTATCGCCCGGCCAATGAAGGCGTTGACGCTCTCCCCGCGGGCGGCGGCGTGGGCTTGTATCGCGTCTCGCTGCTCCGATGTCGCCCTGAACTCCAGACGAATGAATTTTGACATATAATTTTTCTGTGCCCGTTTCTGAGCTTCCGTTTTTTCTGTCATAATCGCACCTCCACACATAGTATATCACAAATCAGAACCTACCGGTAGATAAAGATAAACAAATATTCCGGTAGATGTTTGTGGAATCTGCTCATTGATATCTTCCGGTAGACATATTATAATATAATTACAGCAGGGGAGAAACACCCAAGCGAGTACATCGGGCAGGAGGAGAAAGGATGGATCAAGACAATATGTCACAGGCAGAGTTGATTATTTTCCTGGAAACGCTGGCGGAAAACGTCGAGTTCAAAGCGGAAACCGGAAAGGAAGCTGCTGAAATCATCCGCGATAAAATTAAGCAGCTCAAGTAAAAAAGATAGCCGCTCACCCTTCACAGTAACGGCTATCTAAGCAACAAACGGCGGTCAGAGCCTGCCATCTGGCCGCCTCCATTATAACAGAGTAAGGCGCATAAATCAAGGAGGCATAAGGGGGCGGCTTAACCTTAATTTGGGATGTTGCACCTATTGTTGCACCGTCTGCTATTACGCCCTATCTCAGCCGAAACGCTCGGTGACTGGCAGTCAAGAGGTCAAAGGAAGATCACCTCCGCCTGCGGGATTGCCTCATGGGCATTCAAGGGCGGTTTGTGCTGTCCTACAACGACTGCCCCTTCGTCCGTGAACTGTATCAGGGGTTTATAATCGAGACGCTGGCACGTTTACATAACCTGAAACCCAGCGAAACCTACCACGAGTTGCTAATTCGGAACTATGAGTGAAAACGCCAAAACAGCCCCTTACAAGGGGCTGTTTTTGAAAGAAAAACGGTATTGCTGAAAATAGAGAAGATAGGGGAATATCTTCGTGGCAGCGGCCAGTCATAGCCATAATTAGGGACGCCCATGAAGATCCGGTCGGGTGGGATCACCGAGGTCGCAAACCGCAGCACCTGCTCGACCTTGTTCACCGGCGCGACCGCCATCGGCTCGCTTCGGGAGTAACCCCATTCATACGTCATCAAAAGCACGTCCCGCGACGCGCGTCCGAGCGCGCTGTAGTCGTGCGCCTCGTATAACAGCCCCGGCTGGTCCGCCGACGTCTTCGGCGCAAGCGCCGTCATGACCGACAGCCCCGAAGGCGTCAGGCTCGCGTTCAGGTTCGCGATGAATTCGCTGTAGGCGTTGGCGTCCCCCTGCGGGATATATTCAAAGTCTACGTCGACTCCCGCATACCCCCGCGAAAGCAGTTCCCGCTGGAGGTTGCCTGTCAGCGCCCGCTGCTCCGCCGGGTCGTTCAGAAGCCGGTGCGCCTGCTCGCTCGAAAATTGCCCTTGCGCATTGATCGTCGTCAGCACCATCAGCGGCTGGACGCCGAATTCCCGCGCCGTTGCGACGATCTCCCGGTCGTTCTGCGAAAGCAGGCTGCCGTCCGGCTGGAACCCGTAGGAGAATACCGACAGGTAGGTCAGATACGGCAGTGTTTTGCGCAGGACCTGCCGGTTGATGTTTGGATAGGCATAACCGTTTACCGCCAGCTTGCCGATCTTTTCCTGTGTGTACGAAATGATCAGCCCCTGCCCCGGATACAGCCGGTCGTTGCCGTTGAGCTGCGGGTTGTTCTGCCAAAGCGTGTTTACCGTCGTGCCGAACCGCACCGCGATATCTCCTAATGTATCCCCCGGCTGCACCGTGTACAGCTGCTTCGGATACTGGATCACCAGCGCCTGCCCCGGGGTCAGCTTTGCCGGGTTGCTCAGCCCGTTTTGGGTGATAATACGTTCCGGCGGCACATGGTGCCCGCGCGCGATCGTATAGACCGAGTCCCCCGGTTGTACGACATATATGGTCATAGGAAAATCCACCTTTCGCTTTTTGATTCATCCTATGCCGCCCCGGCCCGATCGGTGCAGGGCGGAAAATTTTGCCCATCCCGCGCCGGTTTTTGCTTGTTCCCTGTATTGACAGCCGCCTTGCATATGGTGTACAATGATGAAAAGTGGTTTTTATCACTGTATGAAATGGTTTCAAAGAATCGAGGACATGTTTATGAAGATCCGGATCACTACCGAAAGCAGCTGCGATATCCCCGCCGCGCTCTGCGCGGCTCAGGGGATCCGTACCGTGCCGTTCAGCGTCAGTTTCCCCGACCGCTCAGTTTACGACAACAGCATCCCCGTTGAGGAGATCTTTGCGTTCTTTGAACGCACCCATACCATCCCCAAAACCAGCGCCGTCAACCCCGATCAGTATACCGGATTTTGGGATGCCATTTTAGACGAAGATCCCGATGCGGCGATCCTGCACGTCGGGTATTCTTCGGCCTGCTCCTGCTCGTTTCAAAATTCCAGGATCGGCCGAGAGGACTGCAAGCGTCCCGAACGGATCCGGCTGGTTGATTCGCTGAACGTTTCCTGCGGGTTGGGCAATCTCGTGCGCAAAGCCGCTCAGCTGCTGAACGCGTATCCGGACGATGATCTGGATACGCTGGCCGGACGCGTCGAAGCATTCGTGGATAAGACCCGGATGATGTTCGTCCCCGATCGTCTCGATTTCCTTGCCGCAGGGGGGAGGGTCTCCAATGCCGCCGCCCTCGGCGCGACCCTCCTGCGGCTCAAGCCCCGGATCGATATCGTCCGCGGGGAGTTGATCGCTGCAAAAAAATATCGTGGGACGATGTCGAAAGTCATTCCCCACCTCATTGCCGATTTCCTCAAAGGACGGCGGTTCGATCTGTCCGATGTGTATATGATCCACGCCGCGGGAGCCGCGCAGGAAGCCCTCGAACGGATGCGCGAGCTGCTGCGCGGCCATGGGTTCCAAAATATCCATGATTGGGATCTCGGCTGCGTCATGACGGTTCACGGCGGAAAAGGCGCGGTCGGGCTTTCGGCGACCGAGATTTAAAGGGCCGCATAAAATCGGGTTTGTTCCGCCGCGCCCCTCGCCGGGGAGGCGTCCTGCGCGGACAGCGCCCCTACGCGGGGAGCGGAAGGACTCCGTTTCTTCATTTTACCATCTTTTCGTAAAGATGTATGGCCCCTCCTTCGGCGGTTTTGGACAGAGGGAAAGCCGGGGCGGAGATCCGTCCCGGCTTTTGGTTGGATGCGTTATGCCGGATCGCAGTACAGGAAGGTCACGATCTCCGCACGCGTGCAAGCGGTATCCGGCGAGAATACGCTGCGTCCCGCGGACGCCCTATTCAGGATATAACAAGGCGTTGTTTCCACATTTCAAAACAAACCGCCCCGGTAAAGTGAGGCTGACACTTTGCCGGGGCGGTTTTGACACTCGCGTTCAAACAATTTTGCCGATCCTGCCCCTTCGTCCCGCCGTCCTTTTGGCGGGACGAAGACACAAGCATAAGCGGCTTTGACCGCACCAATCCCGCCCGCAGGCGAGAAAGGGATTCCAAAGGGACGAGTCCCTTTGGCGCCGTCCGCGCAGGACCGGGGGTCCAGGGGCAGAGCCCCGGCGCCAGCAGCGTCAGCGGTACCCGCCGTTCTCCTCCTGAGTATTATACCGGAATTTGATCTCGATATCCGTCGCGTAAACGCGCCGGTCCGGCGACTGGTGGCGCGTCAAATATTGATACAGCAGCTTGAGCGGCAGCGAGCCTTGCGTCCGCACCTCCTGCCCGATCGCAAAATCGACAACGCCCTCGCAGATCATCCGCAGGTTGTCCGAAGTCAGGTCGTGTACGACCACATGCACTTTCCCGGCGACCCCGGCGCGCTGCACCGCCCGGAAAACGCCGGTCCGTACCGCCGTCGACGGATAAATACCGGTCAGCATCGGGTTGCTTTCCAGCTCGCGCAGCACCGTCCGCTCAATCAGCTCGGAATCCTGATAGCACGACACCGGCGGCAGGAGCTGGATCCCCGGATAGCTTTCCGCCATCTCCTCCGTAAAGCCGCTCAGCCGCTGGCTGTCCGCATAATGCCCGGATTGCTGGTCAATGATCGGCAGCACCATCCCCCGCCCGCCGAGCGCCAGCCCCATCAACGCCGCCGCCGCGCGTCCGGCCGCGATGCTGTCCTGCCCAACATAGGCCAGACGGCTGGAATCCTCTATGTCGGTGTTCACCGTGACGACCGGTATCCCGCGCTCGGTGAGCGAGTCGATGCGTTCGCGCACCCGTTCGGACGCCAACGGCGCAAGCACCAAACCGTCCACATGCAGGCTTTCGACCAGTTCGTCGATCAGCGCGAGCTGTAGTTTGGGCTCGCGTTTTTCCTGCACGCGCACGATCGTTTCCACCGGCAACAGCTCCTGCGTGGGATAGGTGCGGAAAATATCCGAAAGGATCTGCATGAACGGCGACGCCGCCGAATGCAATACGACGCCGATACGCACCGTGCGGTCGGCAATCACGGGGCGCAGCCGCGGTGAAATATACCCCATCTGCCGCGCCGTCTCCTGGATCTGCGCGGCGACTTCGGGACGGATCCCCTTTTTATTATGCAGGGCGCGGTCGACCGTACCACGGGATACGCCGCACGCATCTGCGATCTGCTGAATCGTTACAGCCATCTTCTGCCTCCTCCATTTTGGTTCCTGTTCCCCTGTTTCCTTTTCTTGCCCGGGCCCGCGCGCCTATCCGGAAGCCCCCCGCTGCGCAAACGCCCCGGTTTCCTGTCCGGGCCCGCGCGCCTGCCGGAAGGCTTTGCCGTCCCGCGCCGCGTTAGCATTCCCTGCTCCCGGCCATGGGCCTGCGTATCCGCCGGAAGCCTTTTCCGCCCACCTGCGCAGGCGCTTCCTGATTTCTAACAGTTTGCCATAAATGCAAAAAGATTGCAAGTACCGCCCCACCCTTAAGGGTGGGGCGCGTCTGTACAGACGCGTCTCGCGCTTTTGGTTATTATACCATCATTTCCACTGGTTGAAAAGTGCAAAACCGGCATTTTGCCGAAAACCATCCATTTCGGCGCGCCCGTGAAAGCACGCGGAGCATTACAAGCCCCTTGCGCGCCATTTTCGCAGGCCGCAGGCGGACCGGTCGCAGCCCCGGGCCCAAACGCGCCCGCCGCAGCCGGTCGAGGCTCCCCCCTATGCACTTCAGCGCGCAGGCAGCCGCCTTGCCGTCCTGCGCATCCGCCTGCGGGGAGCCAAAACCACGCAGCCCCCGTGAAAACATAGGCGGTTTGCACGAGCATTTCACGTGAAATTCCGTGCTCTACCGCCTTTTGACGTGTTTTTGCCTATTTATGGCAAGAGTATTTTGTCTATTTTCACGATAAAAGGCACGGAAAAATGATAGTTTCCCGAAAAGATTGCACAAGCACGGAAAATGTGTTAAGTTCTAATCAGGCAAAACCTCAGGGTTTGCGGAACCCGGAAATTCAGCGGTTTTTCGCCTGGGCACAGGCGTGCAGCCGCCCGGGAGGCGGCTGCGCGGATCCTTTTTCTTCTTCTTCTCACTCCCGCTCGGTTTCCCGCCAGCTCTGGCGGGAAGCCAAAACGGGCAAGGATAACTGACAGCCCGATCCACGTATCCCCGGACGGGGGATCCCGTCCAGAATCCATAAAACTAAGGAGAATGATGAACATGAGAAAGATTTTGGCAATGCTCCTCGCAGCCGGTATGCTGTGCGGGACGCTCGCAGGCTGCGGCAGCGGCGACGGCGGCGACAACGGCGGTTCTTCGGCAGACACCAGCGGCGGCGGCGCGGACAGCTCCGGCGGTTCCGGCTCCGGCACCAGCATTACGCTCATCATGTCCCAGCGCGACGAGTTCCTCAGCGAGCTCGAATCCGCGGCGATCGGCGCGGCGAACGACCTGGGCGTACAGCTGACCACGCAGGACGCGAACTCGGACACGAGCAAGATGCTCCAGTACATCGAGACCGCGAAGAACGCGGGCGAAAAGGCGATCATCATCAACATGGTCGACCCGGAGACCGCTGCGCAGTGTGTTGAATCCGCAGGCGACATGAAGGTCGTTTTTGTAAACCGTTATCCGTCCGACCCGTCTGTCCTGAATGAAAACGCGGTCTACGTCGGCTCCGACGAAATGACCTCGGGCAAGTTCCAGGGCGAATTCCTGTCCGAATACTTCAAGTCGCAGGGCAAGACCGAGATCAGCTACATCCTGCTCAACGGCATCATCGGCCAGACCTCGACCACCAACCGCACGCTGTCCGTGATGAAGGCGCTGGAAGACGGCGGCATCACCGCGACCGAGGCTTCAGCCCCGCTGGCCTGCGATTACGACCGCGCGACCGCGATGGACATGATCTCCCCGCTGGTCGACACCGTTTCGTATGACTGCATCATTTCCAACAACGACGCGATGGCGCTGGGCGCGATCGAAGCGATGAAGAGCAAGGGCATCGACCCAACCGCGATCCCGATCGTCGGCATCGACGCTTCCACCGACGGCCGCGAATCCATCAAGAACGGCGAGCTCATGATGAGCGTTTACCAGAACCCGTTCGGCCAGGGCGAAGGCGCGCTGCGCGCGGCGCTCAACCTGATCGACGGCAAGCCGATCAACGACGGCACCTCTTATGAGACCGACGAGACCGGCAACATCGTCTGGATCCCCTTCGAGCCCGTCACCATCGACAACGTAGCCGATTACGACTGATCGTAACCGTTCCGCCGTCCGGACCGGAACCGGCTCTGAGATTCCACAGTAAGCAGAGGGACATTGTGCGCAATGTCCCTTTCTTAAAAGCTCCCCCCGCACGCCGCGCAGCCGCGCGGCGGTTCCCCCCGTACACCCGGCGGCCTGTCCCTGCGGCAGACCGGCGGACCGACACAAATAAAAGACGCAGAGGTGAAGAAGAAGTGAGTCAAGAGTATATCCTGGAAATGACCGACATCGTTAAGGAATTCCCAGGCGTGCGCGCCCTCAAGGGCGTGCAGCTCAAGGTAAGGCCCGGTACGGTGCACACGCTGATGGGCGAAAACGGCGCGGGCAAATCTACGCTGATGAAGTGCCTGATCGGCATCCATCCCCCCACGAGCGGCAAGATCGTGTTTGAGGGGAAGGAGATCCATTTCAAGACGACGCTGGAGGCCCTGAACTCGGGGATCTCAATGATCCATCAGGAGCTGTCCCCGGTACCCGAGCGCAGCGTTGCCGAAAACCTGTGGCTGGGCCGCGTGCCGCTGAAGGCGGGCATCATGGTCGACCACAAGAAAATGTATGAGGACAGCCTTGCGCTGTTCCAGAAGCTGGGTCTTGACGTGGACCCGGGCGCGAAAATGGGCGATCTGTCCGTTGCAAAGATGCAGATGGTCGAGATCGCAAAGGCGGTATCTTACGACAGTAAGATCGTTGTCATGGACGAACCGACTTCGGCCCTGACCGACGCGGAGGTCGAGCACCTGTTCCGCATCATTGAGGAGCTGAAGGCGAAGAACGTCGCCATTATTTACATATCCCACAAGATGGACGAGATCTTCCGCATTTCGGACGACATCACCATCTACCGGGACGGCGAATACATCGCCACCGACCGCGCGGAAAACCTGACCCAGGATAAGCTGATCACCCTGATGGTCGGGCGCGAGGTCACCGAGATGTTCCCCAAGGTCGAATGCCCGATCGGCGACACCATCCTGAAGGTCGAGCATCTTGCCGCCGGGCGCGCGGTGAAGGACGTTTCCTTCGAGCTGCACCGCGGCGAGATCCTCGGCTTTGCGGGGCTGGTCGGCGCGGGGCGTACCGAGACGGTCGAGACCATCTTCGGTATGCGTACCAAGACCGGCGGCAAGATTTATAAGGATGGGCAGGAGCTTGAGATCAAGTCGCCCGAGCAGGCGATCGCGCACAAGATCGCGCTGCTGACCGAAGACCGCCGCGGCAACGGCATCGTCGGCCTGCTGAGCATCAAAGAAAACACGGTACTTGCAAGCCTGAAAAATTACGGTTTCCCACTCAACGACAAGAAAATGAGCGAGGATACCGAGGAATATGTAAAAAAGCTGAACACAAAAACGCCCACGATTATGACCCCGATCCAGAACCTTTCGGGCGGCAACCAGCAGAAGGTGCTGGTCGGCCGCTGGCTGCTGACCGACCCGGACATCCTGATCGTTGACGAGCCGACCCGCGGGATCGACGTCGGCGCAAAGGCGGA
Organism: uncultured Eubacteriales bacterium; assembly: GCA_910586105.1. Lineage (GTDB taxonomy): Bacteria > Bacillota > Clostridia > Oscillospirales > Butyricicoccaceae > QXXE01. Next base: position 11,661 of record CAJUGU010000095.1, read on the forward strand.
GATCCATTCGCTGATCACGCGGCTGGCGGGCGAAGGCAAAGCGATCATCATGATCTCCTCCGAGCTGCCGGAGGTCATGGGCATGAGCGACCGGATCGTCGTCATGCATGAAGGCATCATGACCGCCGTGGTCGACCGCAAGGATTTTTCATCCGAGCTGATCCTGAAATACGCTACCAGCGAGGAGCCTTATGACCCCGCTGCCGGAAATTAAGAAAGAAGGGTAATAGTATGAACAAGACATTTGACAAAAAACGGTTCCTTTCCCAGAATTCGATCTGGCTGGTGCTGATCGCTCTGATCATCGTGATGGGCGTTGCACAGCCGAGCTTCTTCACGGCCAGCAACCTGCTGACCCTGCTTTCCGGCGAAGCGGTCAAGGGCATCATGGCGTTCGGCGTCATGTTCGCAATCCTTTCCAAGGGCATCGACCTGACGATCGGCGCGTCCGCCGGTCTGGTCGCCTGCATCACTGCGGCGCTCGTACAGCCGTCTGATTATGCAAACGCCGTGCTTCCGGGCGTCGGCACCCTGCCCGCCCCGGTCGTGTTCCTGATCGGCCTTGCGCTCGGCGCAGGCATCGGCGCGATCTATGGCGCGATCATTGCATACACCAAGATCCCCGCGTTCATCGCGACCCTGGGCGGCCAGCTGATCTGCCGCGCGTCCGCGAAGATCTTCACCAACCGTCCGGTATCCAACCTGTCCGACAGCTTCCGGTATCCCGGCAACGGCCGTATCGCGGGCATCCCGGTCATTATCATCGTGTTCTTCATCATGTTCGCGATCTCCGCATTCCTGCTCACCCAGACCCGCTTCGGTAAGAACGTTTACGCCATCGGCGGCAACGACCAGGCGGCGCGCGTCGCGGGTATCAACGTCGAAAAGAACCTGATCCTGGTTTACATCTGGTGCTCGGTATGCGCGGCAATCGCCGGTATGCTGCTGGCAGGGCGCGCAGGCTCGGCGGACCCGGCAAACTCCGGTTTGAACTACGAGCTGGACGCGATCGCGGCGGCGACCGTCGGCGGCACCTCCCATACAGGCGGTATCTGCCGCGCTTCGGGCGTACTGGCCGGTATCCTGATCCTTGGCGTTATCAACAACGGCCTCGTTATGCTGAAGGTTGACGACAACATGACCAACATCGTCAAGGGCCTCATCATCGTTGGCTCGGTCGTCCTCGATATGCGGAAGAACGCGCGCAAGGCATAAGATCCATCCTTCTATAGAGCGCCGGAGCTTTCCGGTAACAAAAAGCCACAGGGGAAATGTTCTCCTGTGGCTTTTTGAAGCCCCTGCGAGGAAGGCGTTCCAGATCGCAGGGGATATCCTTCCCCGCGTATGCCCGCCGCGGGGCGGGATGTCTGTTTTATACATAAACTCGTCCGATTTTTCTATAGACATGCCTTGCGGCAATGTGTATAATAATACCAACAAGGACGGTTCCGGGCCGGTGCCTGATGCTCGGTTTGTACAAAAAAGGGGCGTTTTCCAAACCGGGACGCATCCCCCCAAAAAAAAAACCGGGGCCGGAAAGCCCGCCTGAAAATGGGCGAGGGTTTTGTCCATATTCGGCCCGGGACCGGCAGCATCCATGCGGCGTTTCCCCAAAGCCCTCGGGGCATATGGCGGGAAGGCGCGGGCCGTCGCGTCAGACCATGATCTTCATGCTGTCCGGGTCGGCGGCGTGCGGCGACTCTTCTTCGATATAGCCGCGCGGCGGCACGCCATATTTCTTTTTAAACATCCGCGAAAAATACAGCGGGTCGCTGAAGCCGCACAAACGGGCGGTTTCGGAAATGTTCCCCTTCCCGCAATAGGTCGCGAGGATACTGGCGGCGCTTTCCAGCCGTTTGTCCGTCAGGTACTGGCGCGGCGTCAGGCCGGTCGCTTTTTTAAACATTTTCTTGAGATATTCCGTATTGAACGGCAGTCCGCTCAAAAATGCGTTCAGATCGTATCCACAATCGGGATAATTTTGCAGGATATCGTTTTCGATCCGTTGGATCGTTTCGCTGTGCTGCCCGCCTGGCTGCGCCAGCGCCAACGACGCCACGATCAGCTGACGGTAAAGCGGCAGCAGGGTCTGCGCGCCCGCCGCGCCTTCTGAAAAATAATAGAAAGCCGCCGAAAAGGCGTTCAGCAGGAACCCGTTCGGGTCGGCATGGATCAATACCGGTTCCGTATGGGTAAGCGTCGTGTCGGTCAGGTTGATATGGATATTGGTAAAGCCGTCCCGGCTGGCGTTGGAATGCGGCAGCAGCGGCGGGATCATTAAAATATCATTCGCAGCGTAGGCGATCTCCCGATTGTCGAAGGAAGCCAGCGCGCTGCCGCTGGTGCAATAGATCAGTTCCCAACAATTGTGCAGGTGGCGGGATACCGCCATCGTCAAAGCGTGTTTGCCAACATAAACGATCCGGTTCATAGCGCAGCCGCTCCTTCCCTGTGCAGTCCGTATGGCGGGCCGCAAGGCCCCTGACAGGATTATAACAAATTTTGCCGGGCCTGTCCATAGGGGGCCGGCCTGCCGCGCCATGCGTTCCCGATCCGCCGCGCCATGCGGGGCGTCCCCCGCTCCGGGCGCGGGGATCTGAAAATATTTTCCGTCAAAAAAAGGAGGAACCCCATCATGGATATCCGTTATTCCGCAAACCCGAACGATGTCAGGCGCTACACGACCCAGGAACTGCGCGACGAATTCCTGATCACCAACCTGTATGTGCCGGATACGGTGCAGGCGACCTATTCCCACGTCGACCGGATGGTCGTTATGGGCATCATGCCGGTCAGGGAAGTCGTCCCGATCGATAAGGGTATCGATATCTGGGCAAATTTCGGCACCCATTCTTTCTTTGAGCGCCGGGAAGCCGGTGTTTTCAACCTGGGCGGCAGGGGCTTTATCGAAGTCGACGGCGACCGCTACGAGCTCGGTTATGAGGATTGCCTGTACATTGCGAAGGGCTCCAAAGAGGTACGGTTCGGCAGCGCGGACGCGGCGGAACCCGCCCGGTTCTATCTGGCGTCCACGCCCGCGCATAAGGCTTGCAAAACGACGTTCCTGTCCTTCGAGAATGCCAACCATCGTCCCTGCGGCGATGCGGAAAGCTCGAACAAACGCGTGATCAATCAGTTCATCCACCCGGACGTTCTGGAGACCTGCCAGCTTTCGATGGGCCTGACCCAGTTGGCTCCCGGCAGCGTCTGGAACACCATGCCGAGCCATACCCATGAGCGCCGGATGGAGGTCTATACCTATTTTGAGATCCCGGAGGAGCAGGCGGTGATGCACTTCATGGGCCAGCCCGACGAGACCCGGCATCTGGTAATGCAGAATTTCGACGCGGTGATCTCGCCCTCGTGGTCGATCCACAGCGGCTGCGGCACCTCCAATTATACGTTCATTTGGGCGATGGGCGGCGAAAATCTCGCGTTTGACGACATGGACAACCTGAAGCCTTCGGAAATGAAGTAAACGATCAAAGGAGGAAACGATCATGGTTATGGAATCATTCAGACTGGACGGGAAGGTCGCGCTGGTAACGGGCGCGAGCTATGGCATCGGTTTTGCGATCGCGGAAGCGTTCGCCGAAGCAGGCGCGAAAATCGCCTTTAACTGCCACAGCGAGGGCAACCTCGAAAAGGGGCTTGCCGCTTATCGGGAAAAAGGCATCGACGCAAAAGGCTATCTGTGCGATGTGACCGACGAGGCGCAGGTCGCCGATATGGTCGCCAAGATCGAGCAGGAAGTCGGCACGATCGATATTCTGGTCAATAACGCGGGCATTATCCGGCGGATCCCGATGCTGGAAATGAGCGCCGAAGAATTCCGGAAGGTCGTCGATACCGACCTGAACGCACCGTTCATCGTCTCGAAGGCGGTCATTCCCGGTATGATCCGGAAAGGGCACGGCAAGATCATTAACATTTGCTCGATGATGAGCGAGCTGGGACGGGAAACCGTCTCCGCATATGCGGCGGCGAAGGGCGGCCTCAAGATGCTGACCCGCAACATTTGTTCGGAATACGGCGAATATAACATCCAGTGCAACGGCATTGGGCCGGGGTATATCGCGACCCCGCAAAACGCGGTCCTGCGCGAGACGCAGCCGGACGGCACAAAGCATCCGTTCGATTCCTTCATCGTGGCGAAGACGCCTGCGGCCCGCTGGGGGCTTGCAGAAGACTTGATGGGGCCCGCGGTGTTCCTCGCGTCGGACGCGTCGAATTTCGTCAACGGCCACGTGCTGTACGTTGACGGCGGGATCCTCGCCTATATCGGCAAGCAGCCGTGACCGGCAGGGCTCTGCCCTGCACCCGCCCCTGCGCG
>CAJUGU010000096.1 GCA_910586105.1 uncultured Eubacteriales bacterium
AATTTTCATGTTTTGCTGGATTTAATCCCGGCTTGTTTGCGTGCGCCCTTTTTCTGCTGATTTTGGCTGTTTTTTACAGCCCCCTTTTCCATGGGACAGGCTCACTTCATTACGAAGGGTGTTTTCCGCCAGCGCGTCCCGGCGGAGCGGCCGGACGGAGTCGGGGACGCCAGCGTATACAGCGCATCCGACAGGGCGTCGCGCTGAAGGGCGGGCTGCAAGGCGTCCGGCAGGCGGCGCTCGGCGGCAGGCTTTGTAATGACTGGCAGCGCCGCGTCGCGCAGCACTTCCGCTCCCCCCGGCCCGAGCGCAAGCACCCGGATATACTGCGGATCGACCGGCAGCGCAGCAGGGAGATCCAAATAGGCGCGTAGCAGCGTCCGGCGGATATGCGCCAGCGTATAGCGGCGGGTCTGAGCGATCCCGCAGACCTCCCGGAAGGTGCAGCCTTTTTGGATCGCCAGATGCAGGCGTTCCGCGAAGCCGTCCGACCCGGGGGCGTAAGGCTTTAACTCCGCAGGCCCCAGCCTGCGCAGGTGGGACAACAGCGCGGTATCGCAGAAAGCCGCGATCATGGGCGCGCGTTCCTGTTGCAGCGCTGCGGCCAACCGATCGGCGGCTGCGGTCGGCAGGAAGGCGCGCCAGTCCTCCGGGCAAAGCTCCGAAGGCGCGGCGGCGTCCCAGCCGTCCGGATCGTCTCCGAAAAACTCCAACAAAATAAGGCGGCGCAGATAGGAGGCGGAGGCGAACCCGTTCCTTGCCGCAGGCGCGTCGTGTCCCGCGCCGACCCGTCGGACTGGCAGCGGTTCCATCCCGGCGACGGCAGCTTCGGAGCAATAGGCGATGCCGAGGGTGTTGTTGGGCGCGGAGAACAGCGCGGCGGCTTCCGAGTCGAGCTGGCTGGCGGCGTGCTGGACGGCTGCGGGATAGCTCATACCGGCATGCATTGCTGCGGCGAACAGCGGGGCCAGCGCGGGGGCGCGCAGCAGCGACGCGGCGCGCAGCAGCAGCGGGAGGTCGTCGCACTCCGCGCCGAAGGAAATGTGGCTGCAGCCGAGCGCCGCGAGCAGCCGGACGCCGCCCTGCGCGAAGCCTTCGGCCGAGCTGAGCGCCGCCGTGAGCGGCAGCTCGACGACGAGATCCGCGCCGCATTCGGCGGCCATTGCCGCGCGTTCGTATTTGTCCAGCAGGGCGAGATCCCCGCGCTGGACGAAATTCCCGCTCATGGCGCAGACCAGCAGGGTATCCGGGTCAAGGCGGCGGCGGGTCTCGATCAGGTGATGGACGTGGCCGAGATGGAAGGGGTTGTATTCAGCGATGATTCCGCAAATCGTCATGATAAAAGGACCTCCGGGACAGGAACGGCGTTATTTTTTGATCCGATCCGGGCAAAATGGATCGGAAAGGGCCGCCGGGGCGGGAAGCCTTCCGGCTGGGAGAATGCGTACCGGCTTTCATGAAATTGGCAATTCCGCCAAAAAAATCTCAGGAATTGGTTGAATTATTTGCCGATATCGTGTACAATAAACAAGTAGTATACCTATTATAGCGTGTTCCGGCCTGGAATGCAAATAGGTCTGCGCGGCGGTGCAGCGCCGCAGCAAATGAAAAAGGAGATCATCACATGAAAGTTCTGGTTATCAACGCCGGCAGTTCGTCGCTGAAATATCAGCTGATCGATACGGTAGACGGCAACGTTATGGCAAAGGGGCTTTGTGAGCGGATCGGGATCGACGGCGTGCTTGTGCATACGGGCAATAAGTCGGACGAAAAGTTCACGATCAAAACCGCGATGCCTTCACACGCTGAGGCGATTTCGGCAGTTATCAACATCCTGCTCGACAAGGAAAAAGGCGTGATCTCTTCGATGAAGGAGATCGACGCGGTCGGGCACCGCGTCGTGCATGGCGGCGAATTCTTCTCGGATTCCGTGCTGATCACCGAGGCCGTCATCAAAGCGATTGAAGACTGCGTCCCGCTGGCGCCGCTGCATAACCCGCCCAACCTGATCGGTATCCGCGCCTGCCAGGAGGTCATGGGCGCAGACGTGCCGATGGTCGCCGTGTTCGACACCGCATTCCACCAGTCCATGCCGCAGACCAGTTATATGTATGCGATCCCATACGAATATTATGAGAAGTACAAGATCAGAAGATACGGCTTCCACGGGACTTCGCACAAATACGTTGCGCAGCAGGCAGCGGAAATGCTCGGCCGCGACCTGGACGAGCTAAAGCTGATCACCTGCCATCTGGGTAACGGCTCCTCGATCGCCGCGATCAAGAACGGCAAATCGTTTGACACCTCGATGGGCTTCACCCCGCTGGACGGCCTGCCGATGGGCACCCGCGCGGGCAACATCGACCCGGCGATCATTGAGTTCCTTGCGGAGAACGAAGGGCTTTCCGCGAAGGAAGTCATCAACATCCTGAACAAAAAATCCGGTATGCTTGGCATCTCCGGCGTTTCGTCCGACTTCCGCGATCTGGACGCTGCGAACGAGGAAGGCAATGCGCGCGCGAAGCTGGCGAAGGACATGTTCGACAATTCGGTCAAAAAGATCATTGGTTCGTACATCGCCGAAATGGGCGGCGTCGACGCGATCATTTTCACCGCGGGCGTGGGCGAGAACGACCGTTCGGTCCGTTGGGACGTGTGTTCCCATATGGAATACCTCGGCATCAAGATCGACCCCGAAAAGAACAAGTTCCGCGGCCGCCAGATGGATATCTCGATCGACTGGGCGCGCGTGCGCGTGCTGGTCATCCCGACCAACGAGGAGCTTATGATCGCGCAGGATACCGAGCGCCTGGTCAAGCAGTCCCAGCTGGGGGAGTGACCCCGCTTTTGGGGGATGCGGACACACCGGAAAGGCTGTGAAAACGGGAACGGTTTTCCCTTGTAAAAGTTGGGGGTATCGGGTCGATTTTTCGGGGAAAAATAACAATTTGGTGACAAAATGCAGGTTGGAAACGGTTCAAAGTTTACTTATGTAACATGGAATCGTCCAAATTCACAGATTTTCCCGTTTCACTGGCTGGCTTTTTTGCAAAAAAGAATATTGACGAACAGCCCCAAAACGAGTATTCTATAGTTAAGTTGGATTATTCATTTGAAGTAGGAGCGATGCAAGTATGTTTTCAAAAGAGGTACAGGTTACCAACCAGGTAGGCCTTTATGCCCGCCCGGCCACGTTTTTCATCCAGAAAGCGAACGAGTTCAAGAGCACTATCCTCGTTGAGAAGGAAGAGCGCCGCGTGAACGCGAAGTCTCTGCTCGGCATCCTTTCGCTTGGCATCACCAAGGGCACGACGATCAACCTGATCGCGGACGGCCCGGACGAAGAGGAAGCAGTCAACGCGCTTGTTGAGCTGATTACCTCCAATTTCGTAGACTGAGAACCATTTCCGCGTCCCAAAGTTTATCCTTCGCAAACCGATAAAGCACCGCTTACAGCGGTGCTTTTTTCCTCTAAACTTCGCAGCTGAGGTTTTGAGAGCGCGGGAGCCGGACGGGAACCTTGAGGTTTCGGAAGCCTGGCCACAGGACGCGGCAAAACGCAAAAGGAGGGCGGTATGTCCCGAAAGGATGAGCTCAGGGACCGGGTGCACAGCCTGCCGCGGGAACCCGGCGTCTATATCATGAAAAACAGGGACGGGGACGTGATCTATGTCGGGAAGGCGAAGGCGCTGAAAAACCGGGTGTCGTCGTACTTCCAGAGCGACAGCCGCCACAACGCCAAGACCCGGCGGATGGTGTCGCTGATCGATGATTTTGAGATCATTGTCACCGAAAGCGAATTCGAGGCGCTCGTACTCGAAAACGCCATGATCAAAAAGTACAAGCCCAAATATAACATCCTGCTCAAGGACGACAAGGGGTACCCGTATATCAAGGTCACGACCTCGAAACCATACCCAGGCTTTCAGATCGTATCCAAGCCCGGAGCCGACGCCGACCGGTATTTTGGGCCATATCCCGGCAGGCGCGCGGCGCGCAAGGCGATCGATACGATCTGCGAAGCGCTGCGGCTCAAGACCTGCCGCCGGGTGTTCCCGCGGGATATCGGCAAGGAGCGGCCCTGCCTGAACCACCATCTGGGGCGGTGCGTCGCGCCGTGCGCGGGCAAGGTCTCCGCAGAGGAGTACGCCCGGCTCGTCGGGCAGGCAGTCTCGCTGCTGGAAGGCAACTATAAAGAACTGCGGCGGGACTTAGAGCAGAAAATGCAGCAAGCCGCCGAGGAACTTCAGTTTGAACGCGCCGCCGTGCTGCGGGACCGCCTGCGGGCGGTCGACGCGATCGGGCAGAGACAGAAAGTGGTGGCCGGATCGTTCGCCGACCTCGACGTGCTCGCTTACCACCAAGGGCAGACGCGCGGCTGTCTGGTCGTGCTGCACTATTTAAACGGAGATCTTCAGGATAAGGAATACACCATCCTGGACGAAGCAGCGGAGGAAGGCGGGGAGATCCTTTCCGCGTTCCTGAAGCAGTATTACGCGATGCGGAAGGCCGTACCCAAGGCCGTCCTGCTTTCCGACTGGATCGAGGAACCCGAAGCGGTCGCCGCGTACCTGTCGGATATCGCCGGGCGGAAGGTCGAGCTTGCCGTACCGCAACGGGGAAAACGGCACGACCTGATCAAGCTGGCGCGCAAAAACGCCGCAGAGGAGATCCTGCGAGTGGAGACCTCAAGCGAGCGCCGGGTGAGATCGTTGGAGTTGCTGCAAAGCATGACCGGCATGGAGGAGCTTCCCACGCTGCTGGAAAGCTATGATATTTCCAATCTGGCAGGGACCAACACGGTCGGCTCCATGGTCGTATTCGAGCAGGGCAAGCCGCTCAAAAGCCGCTACCGTAAGTTCAAAATCGAATGCGCCGCCGAGGGGCAGGACGACTACGCCGCAATGGCGGAAATGCTGACCCGGAGGCTGACCCACTGGAAGGACGGCGACGAAAAGTTTTCGCCGCTGCCGAGCGCGTTCCTGATCGACGGCGGGCTGGGGCATGTCCGCACCGCGCAGCGCGTGCTGGATTCGTTCGGCGTGACCACGCCCTGCTTCGGCATGGTCAAGGACGACCATCACCGCACGCGCGGCCTGGTCGCGCCGGACGGCAGGGAATTCGGGATCTCGACCGTCCCGGCGGTATTCGCGCTGATCGGGCGTATCCAGGAGGAAACGCACCGGTTTGCGATCACCTATAACCGGGCGCTGTCCGGAAGGAAAATGCGGGGATCCACACTGGATCAAATCGACGGCGTGGGCGAAAAGCGGCGCGGCGAGCTGCTGCGGCATTTCGGCAGCATCGAAAACATCAAGGCTGCGAGCGTGACCGAGCTGGCCCGGATCGTACCGGGCGGCGTTGCAGAAAAGGTCTACGAATTTTACCATAAATCGGAAACTTCTGAAAACAGCCGGGGATCGAAGTGACGCGCTGACGGAAGGCGCGGACTGGCCGGCGTCGTTGTGCCGGCCAGTCCGCGGCGGGCGCCGCATTTAGGGATGTTGTCACCCAGTCAAAGACGCGTTGGACTGCCAAAGCAGCAGCCGGGCGCTGTAAACGCAAACCGGACCGAAAGTGAGATGCGGAGCATCTCCGGGGCCTGGGGTCACAGACCCCAGCGGGGATGCAAGGGGCAGAGCCCCTTGCCGCCGTCCGCGTAGGACCGCCCCCGCCGCCCATCCGCGTGGACTGGAACTTTTTTGCGGTTTGGGGTTGTGAAAAAGCGTTGCATGGAGTAAAATAAGAGGTGAAAAGATGCGAGTGATCAGTGGATCCGCGCGCGGCAAAATACTGCTGCCCGTGCCGGGGATGTCAACACGCCCCACGACCGACCGCGTGAAGGAAAATATTTTTAACATCATCCAGAGTGAGATCCGGGGCGCTAAGGTGCTCGACCTGTTCGCCGGGACCGGACAAATGGGCATCGAAGCCCTGTCCAGAGGCGCGGCAAGCTGCGATTTCGTGGAACATGACCGGGCCGCCCTCGGCGTGATCCGCAAAAATATCGAAGGTGCCCGCGTCGCGGAACGCGCGCGCGTCCACCCCATGGGAGCCGCCGATTTTTTGAAAAAACGGCAGGGCGCGGCCTACGACGTGATTTTTTTGGACCCGCCATATGGCGGAAAATTGCTGAACGAAGCGCTTTTTGCTATAGAAAGGTTTGACATTTTGTCGGGAAATGGTATAATGATATGCGAGAGCGCCGAGCCGGATCGTATCGACCCCCATTTTTCCGGCGGGCGCGAGCGCCTTTACGGCGCGATTCGAGTAACCGTTTTTCGGAAAACGGCTGGATTGGAATAAAACGCTATGAAAACTGCGATCTATCCGGGCTCCTTTGACCCGGTCACCGCCGGACACCTCGACATCATCCGCCGCGCCGCCGGCCTGTGCGATCGGCTGATCGTTGCAGTCCTGCACAATCAGGCGAAAAAGCCCGCGTTTTCCCCCGAGGAACGCTGCGATATGCTCCGGCGCGCCGTGGATGGGGTCCCCAATGTGGAGGTGCGGATGTTCTCCGGCCTGCTCGCCGATTATGCGAAGCAGCTGGGGGCGGAAACCATCATCAAAGGCCTGCGCGCGGTCTCCGATTTTGAATACGAGTTCCAAATGGCGCTCGCCAACCGGAAGCTCAATCCCCATTTGGATACCGTCTTTTTAATGACCAGCGCCGAGTATATGTACCTCTCCTCCTCCATCGTAAAGGACATTGCGGCGCACGGCGGGGATATCACCGGCCTCGTGCCCGATTCGATACAAGACGATATTTTGCTGCGAATAAGAAAGGAAGGCAACACATGGCAACGTTAGAAGAACTGATTAACAGTATGTATGATATGGTGCAGGACGCCAAGAACATGCCGCTTTCAAGCGACAAGTGCGTGATCGAACGCGACCGCCTGCTGGATATGCTGGATGAGCTGCGCTCGCAAATGCCTGCCGATATCAAAATGGCGCAGGATATCGTCGAAAAGCGGAATGAATTGGTCGCCGCCGGTAAGCGCGAAGCCGAGACACTGCGCAAAAAAGCCGAGGACGCCGCCCGGCAGATGATCTCCGAGACCGAGATCGTTGTCGCTGCGCGCAAAAAGGCCAAGGAGATCGTCGGCAATGCCGAAATACAGGCGCGCGAACTGCGCCGAGTGGCAAACGAATACTGCGAGGACGCCCTCAAACGCACCGAGGAGACCCTCGGCGGTACGCTGGACGGCGTGCGAAAAGCACGCGTGCAATTCAAATCGCTCGCAAAACATTAAATCAATGTGCGAAACACGCCGGTTCCCGGACCGTTGGAGGACGGAAGGAAACCGGCGTGTTTTTGTTGCGTTAGAAATGCAGCAAAGCTCCGTGCCGCCTGATGAAGGGCGCTCCACGGAGCTTTTTTGAGAGCTTTTTCAAAGCGGATTGCACAGGCTTGCGGCATCTGCCGTTATTTGTTTTTGGCGGGAATGCCTAACATTTCTTGAGCCTCTTCACGCGACAGACGATGTTTTTGCATCACGGCTTGGATGGCGTGTTCCATTCGTTGTTCGCCAATCGCGATGCCTTCCGTTCCCCCGATCGCAATCCTGTGCTCCAACACGCCCTGACTTAGAACCTGTATTCACAAGCCCAAAGCGGCGTCTGGACGGCATCTGACGCGCTCATGCCGGGCCGCTTTTCCTTGAAAGCCGTCAGGATTCCTGCGGAAAATCGTTTTCGCCTGACCGCGCCATCTACCGTCCATCCACCACTTTCGCTTATGAATACAGGTTCTTAAATTACACATCGGATTTATCCTCTGCGGGAAGATGCAAAAGAGCTCTTGCTTCTTCGCGGGACAGGTGAAATGCTTGTACGATTGCTTGAATGGCATTTTCAGACATTCGTTGTTCGCCAATCGCGATACCTTCCATTTTGCCTTCCGTTCTCCCGATCGCAATGCCGTGCTCCAACACGCCCTGACTTAAATTACACACCTGATCCAGCCTCCTTTCGATCGTCTGTTCCATGGGGATCTGAAAATCTTTTTCCAGCAGCCGCTTTTTCTCGTTGACGCTGATTTCCTTGGAAAACAGGATATTCAGCAGCCGGAGAATATTTACCTGATCGACGTCCTCCGCCTTGCCGAGCCGCACGATCACAACCGTCAGCAGGTCGTAATCGGCCTTGTCCTCACGGACGTCGCCAATAACGGTCTCTTCCGTGATCCGGTACTTGGTGATCGAATTCTTGCAGCTTTCCGAGGAATCGAAGCACAGCCATACCGAATACACTTTCTTAATTTTTTGATACTGCATCGTCTGGAACTCTGTGCCATATTGTGAGGAGATCATGCGGCAGCAATAAAAGATCGCGCGTCGGATCAGCGCATAAAGCAGATCCTGACGGGACTGCGCTTCGATGTTAACGATCAGCCGGATCAATTCGTTGGAGGACGGCGCGATGGCGAAGAAGCGGATGTCGAAAAATACAGTGCCCTCCGTCATGGTTTTGTCCTCGATGTTGGCGCCGCGGATCTTCGGCTGATTGGTTTCGTCGGGGTTGACCGCGGCCGTGCCGATCTCCGGCGTGCCTTCGATGTATTTCTCCGCAATCTCGTTGACATCGCAGCCCTGATACTCTTCCAGACAAGCGCGCATGATCCAGGCCAGAAGGATCTTTTCGGAGAGCAGGCGCTTGCAGGCGGCGTCGTACTGCGCCTGAAGGTCGGTGAGGCGGATCCCCTCCGCAAAGGATGTTTCCATGATGGCAGCCCCTCCTGTGCTTTTATTTTAACATATCTTTTTGTGAAAATCCACCGGCTTTCGGGATTTCCGGAAAATTACAAGCCGCCCGTCTGGGCCTGCGCCGCTTCGGCGACCAGCGCGTTATAAAGCGCTTCATAGCGCCGCGCGGAGGCGTCCCAGGAAAAGTCGGCGTGCATATCCCGCTGGACGAGCGCATCCCAGGCGCGCCGGTCCTGATGGTAGAGCCGTTCCGCTTCGGCGAACGCCTGGTCGAAGGCGTCGGGCGTGTAATCGTCGAACACGAACCCCAACCCGGTGTTTTCACCATAGGGGAGGACGGTATCGCGCAGCCCGCCGGTGCGCCGCACGACCGGGACGGAACCGTAGCGCATGGCGATCAGCTGCGACAGCCCGCACGGCTCGAACCGCGACGGCATCAGCAGCGCGTCTGCGGCTGCATAGAGGGTGCGGGAAAAGGACTCGTTGAAGACCGGGTATGCCGCGATCCGTCCGGGGAACCGCCGCCCAAGATCGTCCACGATGCGGGTATGGTCGCCGTCCCCGTCGCCGGTGATGACGATCTGCGCCCCGCGCGAGATCAGCCGTTCCGCCGTCTGCGCGATCAGGTCGATGCCTTTTTGATCGGTCAGCCGCGAGATCGACGCGGCGAGGAACGCGCCCTTATCCACGGGCAGGTTGAATTCCTGCTGAAGCCGTTCTTTATAGTACGCTTTGCCTTCCCGCACGGTTTCCGCGCTGTAATGGACGTTCAGATAACGGTCGGTCTCCGGGCTGAAAACCTTGTAATCCAGGCCGTTGATGATGCCGCTGACGACCTCGCGTCGGTCGCGGAGCAGCGAATCGAGCCCTTCGCCGAACTCGGGCTGCTGGATCTCCTCGGCGTAGCGCTCGCTGACCGTCGTGATCCGGTCGGCATAATAAAGCCCGCAGCGCATCGGGTTCGCGGTCCAGTCATACCAGGCCATACCGCCGCTGTTGAAGACCTCGTCGGGCAGGCGGGTGCAGTATTGCATATAATTCCGGTCGCAGACGCCCTGATAGCGCAGGTTATGGATGGTAAAGACGGTGCGCATTTTCGCAAAAAACGAGTCGTGCATCCGCCGGTAATAGATCATAGCGGCGATCGGGCCGGTGTGCCAGTCGTTCAGGTGGATGATATCGGGCTGATAGCCGAGGGCGGGCATCACCGCCATCAACGCGCAGGCGAAGAAGGCAAAGCGGCGGGTCTCGACGCCGCAGTCGCCCTCGTAAGGGGTATTGCAGGTGAAATAATCGGGGGCCTGGAGCAGGTAATAAGATACGCCGTCCAGTTCGCCATGGTAGATGCGCACCCGGCGGTGCCCGCCTTCAAAATCGACGTAAAAGGCGGCAAAGAAGCGGAAATCGGCGCGGTCGTCATGCAGGCAGGAATAATAGGGCATGAGCACCCGCACATTACAATTCCGGATCGCTCCCGGCAGGGAGGCCGCCACATCGCCGAGCCCGCCGGCCTTGATGAACGGCGCGCATTCGGCGGTCACGAACAAAACCTGTGTCATTCCGTCTCAACCTCCCTGATCTCGTAGATCGCGCTGCCAAAGGGCGCGAGCGCGACGGTGAAAGAATATGGCGAGCCTTTATGCGGCGCCGCCTGCGTGCGGACCGTGCAGGACGCTTCCCGCGCGCCGCCGCCGTAACGCTGCCAGTCGGAATCGAGCGCCAGCCGCAGTTCGGCGGGGCGGTCGAAGGCCAGCCGGAAGGCTTCATGCCGCAGCCCGGAAAGGTTGAGCACGATCAGCAGGCGGTCCCGGCCCATGCCCCGCTCGTAGGCGTAGACGCAGGGTTCGGGCGCGCCGTTTTCGACCCAGCGGAAGCAATCCGGGTGGTATTCGTCGGCGTACAGCGCGGGGTGGACGGCGTACAGCCGCCCGAGCGTGGCGAACCATTCCCGGAAACCATCGTGCAGCGGGTAGCGCAGGAGATCCCAGTCCTGCCCGCGTTTTTCGTCCCACTCGCGCAGCTGCCCAAATTCGTTGCCCATGAAATTGAGCTTTTTACCCGGCTGGGTGAACATCAGGGTATACAGTGTGCGCGCCTGCGGGAATTTTTGTTCGTAGCCGCCCGCCATGCGCTGCAAGATGGTGGCCTTGCCGTGCACCACTTCGTCATGGGACAGGGGGAGCAGGAACAGGTCGTTGTAGAAGTAGTTCATGGGCCAGCACAGCTTGCCGTAGTGCGCGCCGCGCTGGTCGGGGGAGATCTGGAAGAATTCGAGCACGTCGTGCATCCAGCCGAGATCCCATTTGAAATCGAAGCCAAGCCCGTCGTACTCCGTGGGGGCGGTCACTTTGGGATAGGAGGAGGAATCCTCCGCGATCAGGAGCGCGGAGGGGAAGCGCTGTTTCAAACCGCGGTTCAGGCCGCGCAGGAAGGCGATCCCGTCATGGTTTTCGCCGCGCCCCTCGCTGCCCTGCCAATAAATGGCGTTGCGGATGGCGTCCATACGCAGGCCGTCGAAATGGTAGGTATCCAGCCAGTAGCAGGCGGCGGATTGCAGGAAGGAACGCACTTCCGGGCGGCTGAAATTAAAGTTGCAGGATCCCCATTCGCTGTGCTTGACATCGTCGAAGGGGTACTCGTAGAGGTGAGTGCCGTCGAACTCATACAGGGCGTAGTCGTCGGGGGCGAAATGCACCGGTACGAAATCGAACAGGACGCCGATCCCGTTCTGGTGGCATTCGTTGACAAAAAATTGCAGGTCTTCCGCCGTGCCATAGCGGGCGGTGGGGCAGAAGAAGCCGGTCACCTGATAGCCCCAGGATTCATCCGAGGGATGCTCGGAGAGGGGCAGCAGCTCGATATGGGTGAACCCGTTGTTGCGGACGTAACGGATCAGGTCGTCGGCGATCTCGCGGTAATTGTACCAGCCTTCGCCGTCGGGCTTTTTCCAGGAGCCGACATGCACCTCGTAAATATTGAGCGGACGGTTGTAAAAGTCGGCGGCGCGGTGGGCCATCCAGTCGCCGTCGGTGAATGGGAAGCGGCGGGTCTCGGCAACGATGGAACAGGTCGCGGGGCGCAGCTCGGAGCCGAAGCCGTAGGGGTCGGCGCGGTCGCGAGTGCGCCCTCCGAACTCGTCGATGCGATATTTATAGCGCTGGCCTTCGTGCGCGCCGGCGAACCAGAGGTACCAGACGCCGGGGTTTTCTTCGCGCTCCATGGGTGTCGGCTGCCAGCCGTTGAAATCGCCGATCAGGGCGACGGCGTTGGCGTTTGGGGCGAACACACGGAACAGGACGCCCTCCGGTTCCGGATGGGCGCCAAAAAATGTATGGGCAGCGAAGGTACTGCCGTCATAAAACGAGGGGAACATGAAACGTGCCTCCTGAGATGATATGAGTAAGTGTTGGGAAGGGGAAACCTACCCGAATATCAGTATACATCAAATTGGTGGATTCGACAAGCGGGAAAGCACTATTTTTTGTTCGTTGTGCATAGATTTTTACAGGACGGGCAGGCTTCTGCCCCAAAATCTGAACAAAAAGACAAGGAGGGTGCAAAAATGAGCTTTTTCGCGGGCCTGACGCTGCTGCGGGATCTCCTGTGGCGGGGGCCGCTGCTGGCGCTGCTCCCGGCGGCGGGGCTGCTGCTTTCCTGGAAGCTGGGGCTGATCCAGCTTCGGCGGCTGCCGGAAGCGCTGCGGCTGCTGGCGGCGCGGGAGGAGGACGGCGGCGCGGGCGAGGTGTCGCCATTCGCGGCGTTGTGTACGGCGTTGTCGGCGACGATCGGCACGGGGAACATCGTAGGCGTGGCGACAGCGGTCGGCATATTGGCGGGCGGGCCGGGGGCGTTGTTTTGGATGTGGCTTTCGGCGTTTTTCGGGATGGCGGTCAAATATGCGGAGGGATTCCTGGCGGTGCGGTTCCGGGTGACGATGCCGGACGGCTCGGCGCGGGGCGGGCCGTTTTATTATATGGAGCGTGGGCTGAGCCGCCCGGGGCTGGGCAAAGCGTTTGCGCTCTGCACGGCGTTGGCGGGGGTGCTGGGCATCGGCACGATGACACAGATGAGTGGGATCGCGGAAGCGGCGGAGCTGTTCCTGGACCCGGCGGGAGCGGACGCCGTCCTGCTGTTTGGGAACAGCTACACGCGGGTGCGCATACTTTGTGGGCTGGCGGTCGGGATTTGCGCGACGCTGGTAATCTTAGGCGGGGCGCAGCGGATCGCGCGGACGGCGACGCTGGTCGTGCCGTTGATGGCAGGGCTGTACATTGGTTCGACGGGTTTGATCCTGCTGACGCATGCGGGGGAGATCCCGGGAGCGGTGCGGCTGGTACTGGAAAGCGCATTCGGCGTGCGGGCGGCCGTGGGCGGCGGCGGTGCGGCGATGCTGCTGGCGATGCAGCATGGGGTAGCGCGCGGGGTATTCTCGAACGAGGCGGGGCTGGGGTCTGCGCCGATCGCGGCGGGATCGGCGCGTACGAAGGATCCGGTCCGGCAGGGGCTGATCACGATGACGGGCACGCTGATCGACACGCTGATCCTCTGCACGATGACGGGGCTGACGCTGATCGTAATGGGGTCGTGGCGGGACACCTCGCTGGAGGGGGTCGCGATGACGCTGGACGCCTTTGAGCGGGGGCTGTGGTTCCTGCCGCCGGGGGTCAGCGACGGCCTGCTGGCGATCTCGCTGACGGCGTTTGCCTTCACTACGATTCTTGGCTGGTGCTTTTATGGGGAGCGCAGCATCGAATACCTGACAAGGGGGCGTGCTCCGGGACTGGTACGCGCATACCGGGTCGCCTATCTCGCGACAGTCTTTGCCGCGCCATACATCCGGGCGGCAGTGGTATGGACGATGGCGGACGTACTCAACGCCATGATGGCGCTGCCCAATCTCATTGCGTTGTTCGGCTTGGCGGATTTGGTCGCGCGGGAAACGCGGCGCTCCGCCCTCCGGAGGCGGCGGGGTTCCGCGCCGCACGGGGTCCCTCGCCGGGGAGGCGTCCTGCGCGGACGGCGGCAGGGCTCTGCCCTGCACCCGCGATTTTTTTGTAAAAAAATCGAGTAAAAACGTCAGCCCCGCTGCGGCGGGAGAGGGCGCGTCCCGGATCGCTTTTGCCTGCTGCCCTGCCCGCCAGAACGACGGCGGGCAGGGCGGTTTACTGAGGAAGCGCTTATTTTAATGCAGTTCGCTTGAAAAGTTTTCTTCTGTGGTATATGTTTGTAATATTTCGATCATAATACGATGGTTGACAATTTTGTCAAAAGGCGTTATAGTATGTAGGTATAAGCCTGAACGGCGGACAGTCGCGTAACGTGTATATTATGGATGGACTGTTTCGCGCAGAGGGCTGAATATTGGTATGGCTGAAGGTGTATCACGTTTGGCAGAGATAAAGATTACGCTGGCGGAAACAGAGCCGGATTTTGAAGGACGGTATTGTGGGACCCAAAGCATTGATGATATGCTAAAAGATTCGTATTATTCCGGGCTGCTCGATAAATGCCGGCTTTTGGAAGCAAAAGCAGACGGGATAACGGTTGGATATTGTGCATATTATTTTAGGGATATACGACTTTCGGACGAGGAATATTCGTCGGGATTTCGTGATAACCAAGTTGCCTGTATGTACATAAGATATATCGCGGTAAAAAAGGATTTTCAAGGACATAAGATCGGCAATACCATTTTAGCAATTTTGTGCGAGATGGCAAAGCAGCAGAGACAATATGTGCCCTTCCGAATGATTGTAATAGATGCATTTAAACATTTGCAGGCTTGGTATGAAAGGCACGGGTTTAAGCAATTTTATGAGGAAGGGACGGAAAATCTGGGACATGTACATATGAAAATGGATTTGCAGGATCAGGCGGTGATAGACCGTTACTGTGACAGGGAATAGGAGGGGATTATGAGTATATGGTCGGATGATTCCATTGCATTATCAAAAGAGGAATCTGGAAGGCTGCGATATGAATTAGCGCATCCGGATCCGGAGGCAATGGCGAAAAGGGATGCTTTCTTTGCTTCGTTTGAAGATAAGATACACATTTCATGGGAGCCGTTTGAAATGGTATGTGAAATTCCGGAGCTTTCTCGCGAATTGCTGGAATCGCTGGATCAAAGCGCTTTGGAATGTAGCGTTGATTTACAGGCGCCTATGAGCGTTGAGTACGAAATGGTTGAGGATGCGATTGTGCGGAAACCGATGGCGCTACATGATTTGAGAAGATATCAGGCGCGTAAAACGGAGTTTTACAGCTCCGTCAAGAAAAATTTTGCAACGGGCTATCGATCCGAGAAGGAAAACGCATACATGGAGTGCAGAACAGAAAAGAAAATCAGCCGATGCGCTTAAAGGGGTGATTACAAAATGAAGAAAAGTGAATTTCAGTTCACATCCCCTGCGGTTACCGCGCTGGAATTTTTGGTGAATGAAGCGTTTGATGTGGAAAAAAATTCAAAGGTTGGTATTTCCACATCTTTCAGCCGCAGTATACATCAGGCAGAAAATGCACCGGAGGCTTTGGTTGAAATCACGATTGAGGTTGGTACAAAGGGCGAGAAAGCCCCCTTCTTTTTATCCATAACGATCGGCGCACATTTTAAATGGGAAGAGGGGGTCTATACCGATGAAGAAATTCAAGGCCTGCTGAGTCAGAACGCGGTGTCGCTTTTGATTGCTTACGCGCGGCCTATCATTGCGTCAATTACAAACGCATCGCCGTTTAATGCATACAATCTACCGTTTATTAACTTGACGGAAGCGGATCGGTAAGAATTTTATTATACTGAATGCCGAAAAAATCCGCGGTATTTCATACCATAGTTTTGTACCTTCAGAGGTGATGGCAAAGGCATTTTTGCCGATGGGTACAAAGCCGTAAAAAGCTGTACGCCTTTCCCTGTACGTTTGTCGATTTTGGGTTTGCTTTTTCTACCTGTTCTGCTGATAATGGAATCCATAATCTTTTGGTACAAAGTGTTTTCTCATACTTTGATTGTGCAGCAAAGACCAGCCTTTTTCCAGGGCTGGCCTTTGCTTTTTCGTTAGGCTGCCTCTTTGTTGGGACAGCCCCATCCGCGCCGATCGTCCTGGCAGAATCTTAGTCTTTTAGCCGGGAGAGTGCAAAAAATCAAGCTCCCCGCAGCTTGTGCTGCGGGGAGCTTGAATGGCGGAGAAGGAGGGATTTGAACCCTCGCGACACTTTCGCGCCCTACTCCCTTAGCAGGGGAGCC
>CAJUGU010000097.1 GCA_910586105.1 uncultured Eubacteriales bacterium
CTGTGAACTTTTTGTTAATTATTTCATTGTCCACTTGACGGGGAGCGGTTCAGTTTGCGGGAAGGCCCTTTTCAATCAAATATAATACAGCGATTCGGTAAGGTAGGCATCGTCGCAGGTGATGTTGATACCGAGCTTACCGCAGATCTTTTCGTCGCTGGGCGTGATGAAGGTCGCCGAGTGGGCCTGGCAGCCGTCCAGCTGCGGCAGGGCGTCCATTGCCGCCTGTGCAAGCGGATTGGTCACGGCGCTGAGCGCCAGCACGGTCAAGATCTCCTCAATCCCGAGGGAATACTTTTTCATCTTTAATGTTTTGGTTTTCAGCGCGAGCATCGGATTGAGCATGCTGTTCGACAGCAAATGGATGTGATCCGGAAGGCTTGCCAGCGATTTCGCGGCGTTCAGGATCGCGGCTGCGGGGGCGGTCATCATATCGCTGTTGCGGCCGGTCACGAAGGAGCCGTCCGGCAGCTCGACCGCGACTGCGGTGATCCCATAGGTCGAGCCAAGCCGCTGCTGGACGCGTTCCAGATGGGCGCGGGCCTGTACGACGACGGCGCGGTCTTCGACCTTCAGGTTTTGGCTTTCCAGGATCATTTTCATGCGGTGCAGCGCGTCCGTGTCGGCAACGCCTTTTTTGTAGTCGCCGACCGTTTTCAGATAGCGCCGTATGATCTCCTGACGGCTGGCTTCCTGTACGGCCTCGTCGTCAATGATCGCGGTACCGATCTGGTTGACCCCCATATCGGTAGGGGAACGGTAGACCGATTCGCCGGTGATGCGTTCAATCATGCGTTTCACGACGGGGAACATTTCCATATCGCGGTTATAATTGACGGTCGTTTGGCCGTAGGCGTCCAGATGGAAGGAATCGATCTGGTTAAAATCCTTCAGGTCGACGGTCGCAGCTTCATAGGCGACGTTCAGCGGATGCTTGATGGGCACGTTCCACACCGGGAAGGTCTCGAACTTGGCGTAACCGGCCCGGCGGCCGTGACGCTTTTCATGATAGAGCTGGTTCAGACAGGTCGCGAGCTTGCCCGAACCGGGGCCGGGGGCCGTAACGACGACGATCGGCTTCGAGGTTTCGATATACGGGTTGCGGCCATACCCTTCCTCGCTGACGATCGAATCCACATCGTGCGGATAGCCTGCGATCGGCTCGTGGGTATAGGTACGGATCCCGCGCGTGTTCAGCTTGGAAGCGAAGGTCTTCGCGGCGGGTTGGCCTTCATAGCGGGTGATCACGACGGAATTGACATCCAGCCCGCTGGAACGCAGATCGTCGATCAGCCGGAACACTTCCGACGCGTAGGTGTTGCCGAAATCCCCGCGTACCTTGCTGCGCTCGATATCGCCTGCGTAGACGCAGATAATGATTTCCGCTTTGGCTTTGAGTGCGCAGAGCAGTTCCAGTTTGGCGTTTTCACAGTAGCCGGGCAGGCAGCGTTTGGCATGCATGTCCTGCATCAGTTTACCGCCGAATTCCAGATAAAGCTTGTCCCAGCCTTCCACGCGTTCCAAGATGTAGTGCGACTGGCGCTCGATATAAACCTCATGGTCGAAGCCTTGTTTTTTCATGTATACTCTCCTGTCCCCAATTCAAATCTCAGCTCTTTCTATTATAGTCTTCGCAGAAGAAAGATGCAAGCGCGTTCTTCAAAAAAAAGGAAGCCTGCGCAGCTTTTTTCATATCCGCAAAAGGGAAGGCTCATCCATCCCGCCGGGCGCGTTTTCCGCCCGGATCAGGGAGGGCGCTTACCGCGTTTCGCGACCGGAAGAGCCCTGCGGGCCGGCGTTTTTTCCGGAAAGGAAAACCGTCAGAGTACCCGACGGTTTTCATGCGTTCCTATGATCGGATGTGTGATGCGCGGCGGTCAGTATCCTTTGTTTTTGAGATTTTCAGGGGCGGGAAAGGGATTTGCGGCCCACAGGGAAGGCGGACGCGCAGCGATGCAAATTCATTCGCTGCAATCAATATTGATTTCTTTCGCATGATCAATGCTTATGACCGGAGCCCCCGCGCCGGATTCAAAACCGCTCTCTTTCAACAAGTCCTGCGGATCGTTTATGGTACCGCCTTGCATGACGTTTAAGTCCATACGGATATCGTCTGGGAATCGATCGAAAGAAACGGAAACGCGGTTGAAGGCATTGGATCCGGAACCTTCCAGCGTGATATTGTGATCCAAGCGATCGGCTTCCAAATCGAGATTGACAAGCGAATCGTTTGCATGGATCAACACGTCCGAAGGAATGGCGGACAAAGAAACCTGTTTGAAATCCCCGGCTATTTCCACCTTTTCAAATTCTTTTTCGGGTATATCGATCAGGATGGAGCCAAGGATATCATTATCCGCGTCCGGATTTTCCATCGTGATTTCAATGTCGAGGGTTTCTCCGTTTTCATCACAGTGGATGGTATAGGTATGGGACAGGTTCAAGTCCCCATTGTAAAATTCAAAGTTTTCACTTGAGCTTGGTCTTACGATGATGGATTTGGCATTGCCGTTTATATAGACCTGCTGAAAATTCCCGGGCGCGATATCCTCATGCATTTTTTCCGGCCTTTGCTCGGCATACATGTCGAAATCACCGCCGCCGCCTTTTGCATCCGCTGTGCAGCCGGCCAGACCGATCAGAATCAAAAACAAAACTGCAATTTTTTTCATAACGAATTCCTCCTCCAAAGAATTATTGTGATTCTACATTGTTGTATTATATCACGAGTACAGCGCGGTGTCAACCGGTTTTTGAAATGGCCAATTTTCTGCGTTCAGCAAAAAGGCTGTCAGCGGGTAGAATGCTGACAGCCTCATGAACTACATGTTGATACAGACCCTTTGACGATGATTTACTGCGTTTACGAAACGGCGCGGGACTTATTTTTTCTTACCCTTCGACGGATGGGGCGCTTCCGGGATCGGCTTATGCTCCAACGTCAGCGGGTCGATCGCCCCCAGCCCATAATAATCCCGGGTACGGTCGGACAGATGTTTGCTGCGCAGCGAACGGCTGACAAGCCCGGACACCAACGCATAAAATACGGCGAACAACGGCACGCCGACGATCATACCGACAAAGCCGAAGATCCCGCCGAACACCAGAATGGCGAACATGACCCAAAAGGCGGAAAGCCCGGTCGAATCGCCAAGGATCTTGGGGCCAAGGATATTGCCGTCGAACTGTTGCAGGATCAGGATAAAAATGATAAAGTACAGGCAGCGGATCGGCTGCTGGAAATCTGCCATCAGCACGAGCAGCGCCGAGGGGACGGCTCCAATGAACGGCCCAAAGAAGGGGATGATATTGGTCACGCCAATGATCACCGCGATCAGCATGGGGTACGGCAGGTCGAGCAGGCTCATTGCGACAAAGCAGATCACGCCGATGATCAAAGAATCGAGCAGCTTGCCCGAGATGAAGCCGCCGAACACCCGATGGGTGAACCGCAGGTTATCGACCACGATATTTGCCTTCTTCACCGGCAGCAGCGCATAGATCAGCTTTTTCGCCTGCGCGCAGAACAGATCCTTGCTGCACAGGATATAAATGACGATGATCATGCCGATCAGGAAATCCTTCAGGGCGCTGACGGTCGACATGAAGCCGCTGGCCAGCGAGACCAGCTTCGGCAGCACGAAGCCGCTGACAAAGTTGGTGAGCTGGGTGACGGCTTCGGTATAAGCCTGCATGAAGTTGTTTTCCAGAATGGGGTTTGCCTGCAAAAGGTCGGTGATCAGCCCTTGCAGCCAAGCGGTGTAAACGTCCATGGATTGGGTCATTTCCACCAGGTTGTAGACGCTGACCAGCAGCTGCGGCAGCACCAGCGAAAGCAGCCCGCCGACGACCAGCGTACCTTCGGTAACGGTCAGGATGCTGGCGAACAGCCGGATCTTGCCCTTTGCCTTCACCGGATCCTTTGAATGCGGCAGCAGACGGGGCTCCATCCATCGCATATTAAAATTGAAGACCGGCAGCAGCAGGTAAGCGATCGCAAAGCCCCAGATGAAGGGCATCAGGATGCGTATCAGCGTTCGCCCGGCATTCAGCAGGGAGCGGAAGTTGAACAGCATGAACCACAGCAGCAGGCTTGCGGCGATCACGCAAAATGCGGTCAACCCCCATAAAAAGTAATGGTTTTTATCTTTCATATCAGCTCCATGATGTCAAGGGGGCGGCCTGCGCCGCCCCGATCGGAAACTTGGGCGTAGGGAAAAGATTTTATTCGCGGTCGCGGAAGAAAATGCGGTAGATCAGGTAAACATACCCGCAAAGGAAGGCTGCGAAAAAGAGCGGACGGAGCTTTTCGGTCAACCGGGCGCATTTGGCGGCAAGCCGCGCGCCCAGCCACATCCCGAAGGAGATCAGCACGAATTTGAAGACGGCGAGGTCGAACAGCGAAAAGCCGCGCACCTGCTCGGCGGTGAAGTTGCAGAGATCGCAGGCGTCGCTGCGGGCGTCCTCGGCAAATCCGCGCACGGCGGCGCGGGCGTTTTCGGCGAAGGCTTCCGCCTGCGGGGCGTGCGCAGCGGCGGCGTCAGCGGCGAAGGCTTTCGCGTCCTGCGCG
Source organism: uncultured Eubacteriales bacterium (assembly GCA_910586105.1). Classification (GTDB taxonomy): domain Bacteria; phylum Bacillota; class Clostridia; order Oscillospirales; family Butyricicoccaceae; genus QXXE01. Next base: position 4,571 of record CAJUGU010000097.1, read on the forward strand.
TACTTGCCGGCGGCGGCGCCGGCCTGCCGGACATAAGAACCGGCGGAGCTTTTCGCTTGCCGCGCATAGGCTCCGGCGGCTTCCTTGGCCTGCCGGGCGTATTCCCCGGCGAGCTCGCGCGCGACCTGGGCTTTCGCCTTCCAGGCGTCCCGGTCAATGCTTTGCAGGGCGGTCAAATAATCTTTCATGGTGGGTATCTCCTTTTCCAGTATTTTTGGGTGCGGGCTTGGGGGCCGCCGGTTTGCGGCTGTACGACGGATCCCGGCGGCGGGATTGCCGACGCCGTTCCGGGCGGGGCCGTTTTTCACTTTCGATCTCCTGCGAGGTCAGGCAGGCCGCGCCGCCCAGTATGCCAAGGCGCATCCCCAGATGTGCGGCGAGCGCTTCGGCGTCGGCGCAGCCGGTCGCGCGCAGCGCTTCCAGCAGGATCAGGCCGCAGGCGTGCGCGTCGCTCCCGGCCTCGTGGTGCTCCAGCGAAATGCCGAGGGATTTGGCGACGGTGTTCAAACGGTGGTTTTCCATATCCGGCCAAACCGCCTGCGACACTTTGACGGTGCAGATATATTGGCTTTCCGGGCAGGGCAGGTGGTAAAAATCGAGGCATGCGCAAAGTACGGCGGTATCAAAGGCGGCGTTGTGGCAGACAATAACGCTGCCGTCGACCTCTTCCCGGATCTGTTCCCAGACCTCGTCGAAGGCAGGCTCGCCGACCAGATCCTGCCGCCGGATGCCATGGATGCGGACGTTTCCCCAATGGAATTTCCCCGCCGCTTTGGGCGGGTGGATCAGGAAGCCTTCCCGCCGGACGAGCCGGAAATCGTCAAACACCGACAGGCCCAGCGAACAGGCGCTGATCGGGCTGCCGTTGCCGACCTCAAAATCCAGGGCTGCGTACTTCATCCTGCCGCCCCGCTTTCCGCCGCCGCGTGGACGGCGCACATGAAATGGTAAAACGGCGCGATCGCCCGCAGGTCCTTCAGCATCCCGTCCACGAAGGAACCGTCGAACAGCGGGTCGAACTTGGAGCAGCTATATGACAGGCCAATATTTTTCCGGTTCAGCCACGGCTGGTATTCCGGCTTGGCGTCCGGGTATTTGGGGCGCTTATAGGATTCACCGTACAGGGTGAATTTATCGGCGGCGCCGACCGCCGCGAACGCTTCCAGGAAGCGTTTATCCTCCCGCAGGATGAATTGCCGCAGCATTTCCATTTCGCTCGGGTTACAGCGGTAATAGCCTGCGCCATACCCCCAGCTGTTGGGCATGACCTCAAAATAATAGCAGGGGCGCGCTTCATAGCCGTTCTTGGGACGGCAGAAGGTGCACCAGGCGTGGTCGCGATACAGCGTTTTGTCGTGGGTATAGCGGGTATCCCGCCGCACCCGCGAGATCATTTTGGAGGGCGTCAGAACGAACAGGGGGTCGATCTCGCGCATGGCGTCGCTGATTTCGAGGATCAGCTCGGCCATCGGCTGCTGCACGAGACGTTTGATCTCTTCCTTATGCGCATCATAGAAGGGCTTGCTGTTCATCAAACGGTTTTCGATCAACAGATCCAGTCCAGCGGGTTGGAAACCGGAGAACGACAATGCTCTCATCCTTTCTCTTTCTAATATCCTTATTGTAGCCTTTTTTTCAGGGAATAGCAAGGGGAAATCCGGAAAAAGCCGTGACCGCCTGCGGAAAAGCTGCGGACGGCGGGGTGGCGGGGCGGCGGGCTGACAGGTCGTACCGGATCGTCGGCTGACAAAATCTGGCCTGCAAAATTATGCAGTTTTCACAAAAAATACGGACGGGAGCCGTCTTTGGCACAACCTTTGCACAAACGCCGTGCAGGGATTTGTGCCGTCCCGTCCTTGTAACCGGCGGAAGGGCGCCCTATAATAAGGTCATGGGGCAGAAAGCCCATTGGAGAAGAACGGCGGAAAGAAGGGAAGGGGCATGCCGATTTTTTATGTGAATGCGCGGTGCAGGCAGATCCTGCGCCTTTTGCTGGACCAACAGGAGTATATGACGATGGACCGGCTGGCAAAACAGCTTGGCATCTCGCGGCGGAGCGCTTACTACGACCTGTGCAAGATCAACGTATGGTTGGAGCAGGCGGGCGCGCGCAAGCTGGAGATCGAGCGCGGGCACGGGCTGCTGATCCCGGCGGAGAGCCGGGGGTGTATCGAAGAGCTGCTTTCCGAGCCGGGGACGGACGACAAATATATTTTTTCGCCTGCGGAGCGGATCAAGCTGATCTTCCTGTACATCGTCAATGCAGCCGCGCCGGTGTATCTGGAACAGCTGGTCGACTGCTGCGAGGTCAGCCGGAACACGGTATTCCACGACCTGAAGGACGTAGCGGAGCGCTTAAAGCCATACGACCTGACGCTTGCGTTCCACAACCGGCGCGGGTATGAGATCGTGGGAAGCCCGGTGCGCGCCCGGGCGCTGTTCATCCTGTATTTCAAGGAAATGCTGGCGCTGTACCGCGACGGCATCCTGAAATTTTTCGACCGGGAAGCCATTGAGGGGTATCACGCACGGCTTTGCCGGATCGAGCAGGAGCTTGGGGTTGCGTATGTAGACGGCGCGCTGCTGGCGATTGCGGCGTTGTTGCCGGTGATGCTGCGCCGTCCGGAGGCGTTCGAGCTGCCTGTGCGCGAGCGGGAGGAGATGCTGCGCACGCAGGAATTCCAGGCGGTGCGGGGGTATTTCCCACAGCTGCGGGAGGATGAAATGCTGTATTTGACGCTGCACCTGTTGGGGTCGCGGGTCAATATGATCCCGCCGGGGCTGATGGAAAGCGCGTCCAATCAGGAGATCGCGGACATGGTGCGGGCGCTGGTATCGGAATTCGAGCGGGTCGCCTGCGTGAGCTTTGACGACCGGAGGCCGTTGGAGCAGGCGCTTGCGGCGCATTTAAAGACGTCGCTGTACCGTTACCGGTTTGGCATCCAGATCGGGAACCTGCTGTGCGACGACATCAAAAATGAATACCCGGAGCTGTTTGGGATCACGCGGATCGCGGCGAAGCGTCTGGAGCAGATCGTCGAGCTGCCGATCCCGGACGAGGAGACAGCGTATCTGGCGCTGCACTTTGGCGCGTTCCTGAAGGCGCCCGAGCCGCACGCCGACCGGCTCCGCATATTGATCGTTTGTGTAAACGGCATATCGACGGGGAACATGCTCAAGCGGGAGGTGCAGCGGCTGCTGCCGGAGGCAAAGATTGTGCGGGTGGCGGCGGCGGTCGACCTGATGAACGTCCAGAACAGCTGCGATCTGATCATATCGACGGTACGTTTAAACAGCGTGGTACCGGTGATCACGGTACATCCGGTACTGACGGCGTTTGACCGGCATGCGATCCTGAGCCATCGGCTGGTTGCGCCGCGCAGTTTAACGGTCAAGCGCGACCGTCTTTTCCAGGTCGTCAAAAAATATGTCGCGCCGGAGTATTATGAAAACCTGCTTGCCGACCTGACGGCCTGTTTACAGGCGGGGCCAGAGTCGGATCTGGACCCGGGCAGCGACACGGGGCTGTTGTCGGTGCTGGACGAAACGCGGGTCGCGGTGTTCGAGGGGGCGGACTCGTGGAGGGGCAGCATCCGGCTGGCGGGGGAAAGCCTGCTGGCGCACGGCAGTATCACGCGGCGGTACCTGGACACGATTATATCGCAGATCGATTACTACGGGCCATATATGTTCCTGACGGAAAGCGTGATTCTGGCGCATGCGAAGCCGGAGGACGGGGTAAACTGTCTTGACGTATCGCTGGCGGTATTCCGGGAAGCTGTCCGTTTTTCGGAGACGCGGCTGGCTCGGCTGGCGATCGTACTGGCGGCGGAAGACCAGGAAAAGCACCTGCGGATCCTTCAGGATATCCTGATCCTGGTGAGCGACGCGGCTTCGGTAGAAGCGCTTGCGAGCTGCGCCGAACCATCTGAGCTGCTGGCATGCATTAGCAGTCTGCTCGCGAAGTCGGAGCCTTGAGTCGGCACCGCCTGCGCGGCGGGCGGGTCCTGCGCGGACGGCGGTCCTGCGCGGACGGCGGTCCTGCGCGGACGGCGCCAGAGGGGCTAACCCCTCTGGACTCCCTTTTTCCGCTGCGGCGGGGATGGTGCGGTGACGACCGTTTTTGCATACCGCTTCGCCCCGCCAAAAGGACGGCGGGGCGAAGGGGCGGCAGCAATGGATCGGGCTATGTTGCGCTCTCCGGATATTGGCGCCATGATCCATGAAAGCCGATGCGCCGTTACGATAAGCGTTATGCGGCGCCGGCAAAGCGCCCATGCGACATGGTAATATCTGCGGATTGGTACAGTATCCCATGCAAAAAACGTGCAAACGCTGCGCAGGGACTGCGCGCGGCCTGTACAAGGCTTGCACGGACGCCGGCCCATTTTCTGGACTTCCGATCCTGCGGGGCGGATGCTATGATAAGGCCATGGAAGGGAGGCCCGCAAGGGGCTTCCGAAAAGAAAGGAGGGATCAGGATGGAGTTGTTAAAGCTCGAAAACGTGCAGGTATGCGAGCGCGCCGCCGACTGGCGGGACGCGATCCGGACGGCGGTACGTCCGTTGGAGCGCGGCGGTTATGTGGAACCGCGCTACAAGGAAGAGATCATTGCCAATCTGGAACGGCTCGGCCCGTATATCGTGATCGCCGAAAACGTCGCGCTGCCGCATGCAAGGCCGGAACAGGGCGCGATAAAGACCCAGCTTGGGGTGACGCTGTTCCGCGAGCCGGTACGGTTCGACGGCAAAGAGACCCCCGCGCGCCTGTTCGTCACCTTGGCGGCGCAGGACGCGGACAGCCATCTGGACGCGCTCGTCGCAGTCTCCGAGCTGCTCGACCAGCCGGAGAAGGTCGAACAGATCCTCGCGGCGGAAGACGCCCAGACCCTTTACGATCATTTTCAATAACGGTGCTGCAAAGGAGAGCGCAAAATGTTTGGTATTTTAAATTTCATCCAGCAGGTGCTGTCGACCCCCGCGATCTTCGTCGGGCTGATCGCGCTGCTTGGCCTGCTGCTGCAAAAGAAGGACGCCCAGACCTGCGTCAAGGGGACGATCAAAACGATCCTCGGCTTCATCGTCCTGAACGCGGGCGCCGATGTCGTCCAGCAATCCATCATCCCCTTCGGCGAACTGTTTCAGGGTGCGTTCGGCGTGGAAGGCGTCGTCCCGAACAACGAGGCGATCACTTCGCTGGGACTGAGCGAGTTCGCCGTGCAGACGGCTTCCATCTTCGCACTGGGCATGTGCGCCAATATCGTACTCGCCCGGTTCTCAAAGCTGAAATATATCTTCCTCACCGGCCACCACGCGCTGTATATGTCCTGCCTGATCGCGATCCTCATGTCGATCTCCGGCCTGACCGGCGCAAAGCTCATCCTTGCGGGCGCGCTGCTGCTCGGGCTGGTCATGGCGGTATTCCCCGCGCTGATGCAGCCGACCATAGAAGCGGTCACCGGGGATAGCTCGCTCGCGTTGGGGCATTTTGGCAGCGGCTGCTATTGGCTCAGCGCCCAGATCGGCAAGCTCTTTGGCCGCGACGAGGATACGACCACCACCGAGGATATCAAATTCCCACAGACCCTGTCCTTCCTGCGGGAGAACACCATCTCGATCGCGCTTGCCATGTTCCTGTGTTATATCGTGGTCGCAGGCGTCGCCAATTTCAGCGCGCCGGAGATCGCGGATGCAATCTTTGCCGGCGAAAACTGGGTGCTGTATTCCATCATCAAATCGATCACCTTCTCGGCGGGTATTTACATCGTGCTGGCGGGCGTCCGTATGCTGATCAATGAGATCGTGCCCGCGTTCAAGGGCATTTCCGAAAAGCTGGTGCCCAACGCGAAACCCGCGCTCGATTGCCCGATCGTATTCCCGTTCGCGCCCAACGCGGTGCTGATCGGCTTCTTCTGCTCCTTCGTCGGCGGTATTTTGGCGCTGGCCGCTCTCGCGCTGATGGGCAACGCCGGTATGGCCGTCCCGATCATCCTGCCGGGCGCAGTGCTCCATTTCTTCTGCGGCGCGACGGCGGGCGTCTGCGGCAACGCGCGCGGCGGGTTGAAGGGCTGCATCGCCGGGGCGTTTGTCCATGGTATCATCGCGACCTTTTTGGCGGCGGGGCTTTACCCGGTGCTCGGCTCGATGGGCTTCGCCAATACGACCTTCTCCGACACCGATTTTACCCTGGTCGGCATCGTATTCGGCAACCTGACGAAGATCGTCACGCCGAATATGATGCTTGCGATCACGGCGGTGCTGTTTCTGCTGCCGATCGTTTATAACTACACCGTCGGCAGGGCTCGGAAAGGCTGACCTGCTTTGCTGATCCATGCGGGCTTTGTAGACCCGCCCGCACCATACGACCCATAAATCATTTTGGAGGAATGTTATCATGAAAAAGATCCTTTGCTTCTGCGGTTCCGGTTTAGGCACGTCCTTTGTGATGGAAATGAACGCAAAAAAAGCGCTTGCAGCGCTGGGCGTGACCGATGTAGAGGTCGGGCATTCGACCATTGACGATGTCATGCTCGGCGCGGCGGATATCTTCCTTTGCGGCTCCGACCTCAAACACATCGGTGAAAAGGCGGGCAAGACCATCGGCCTTGACAACATGGTTTCGGTCGCGGAAATGACCGAAAAGCTGAAAGAAGCGCTCGGGCTTTAATGGCTCCGTTTATCGAAGCAGATACAATCGGGGAGCGGCGGAGCCGTCGAAGGCGGTGGCGGAGATGGTTTACAGCCAACGGCTTTGCAGATTGCGGGCGGGTGGATTTCCGCCCGCAGATGTGATATACTGGAATACAGGAAACTCGACAAACCGGAAGGGTCAAAACGGGAGGAAACGATGTCGCACAGCAAGCGCACGAAACGCGGCTATTCCCTGTATATCGGGAGCTGGAACGGCTCCGCGAAAAAGTATATCAACATCTGCATGCTCTGCGGGCGCAGGGGCTACAGCCCCGCGATCGAATGCGGGGATTTTGCGCGCACGCGGGAACGGGAAGCGATCCGCACAGAATTGACGCGGATATTGGAAAGGCTGCCGCTGGATCCGGCGGGACGCTGCGAGGTCTGCGCAAGAATGCAGGAACGCAAATGAAGGCGATTTTTTTGGATGTAGACGGCGTGCTGTGTACGCCGCTGAGTTTCCGGCTCAACCGCCTGCTGCGGCTCCCGCAGGAGCGGCAGCGGTTCGATCTGATCTCGCTGTACTGGCTGCGCAGGCTGGCGCGGGAGACGGGCGCTGCGGTCGTGCTTTCCTCGACGTGGCGGGATCTGCTGATGCTGGACGACCCCTTTTGCCGGAAGGCTGCGCGGAACCTGTTTGCCCGGCTGGCGGAAAACGGCTCCCCGATCGTAGACGTAACGCCGATGGGGATGGACAAAGGGGCAGAGATCGCCGCGTGGCTGGGGTGCAGCCGCTGTGAACGTTACGTTGTGCTGGATGATAACGATTGTTTCGCGTCACAACCGGAGGTGCGGAGGCATTGGGTACGCATCCCGGACAGCCGCGGGCTTCGCCGCCGGGAGGCGGAAACGGCATTCCGAGTGCTGACCGGCAACCTTCCTGCGCCGTAAACCCTGCGGGCAAACGCCGGAAGGCGGGTTCCGATTCCGACGGGAAACGGCTTTGCGCCGCGGCAGATACCGGAAGCCAAAGGCGCGTCCCCGACCGCTGACCGGCAGCGTCCCTGCGCCGTAAATACACCGACAAAAAAACAGCGTCTGCCAAAATGCAGGCGCTGTTTTTTCAGCTGTGCGGTCAGGGCGGCTGCATACCGTCGGGAAAGCCATTCCGGAAGGCGGGACGCCGCCAGCGAAGGCTTTTTCACTCCGCGAAATAATCGCGCGTCTGCTGGACGTTTTTCGCGATTGCGGCCTTGAGCTCGTCGATCGAATCGAACGCCCGTTCGGGACGCAGGAACTTATGCAGCTCCACGTGTATCCGTTTGCCATACAGATCGCCGTCAAAATCGAGCAGATGCGGTTCGATGGTCGGCGCGCCCGGGTCGGCAAACGTAGGCTTTTCGCCAATGTTGGTCGCCGCTGGCCAGCTTTGCCCGTCGAACCGTACCCGCGCCGCATAGACCCCATAGGGCGGCAGCGCCATTTCACGCGGCAGCGGCAGGTTGACCGTGGGAATCCCCATTTTATGGCCGACCGAGCGCCCGTGTTCCACGTGCCCGGTGATGGTATACGGATGGCCAAGAAACCGCGCGGCGCGTTCCAGGTCGCCTTCGGCGATCAGCCCGCGGATATAGGTCGAAGACACGGTCACGCCGTCGATCTGCACGTCGTCGATCCGGTCGCAGCCGATGCCGAGCTTTGCGCACTCCTCCGCAAGCCCTTCAGGCGTACCCAGCCCGCGATAGCCGAACCGGTTGTTGAACCCGGTAATGATATATCGCGCGCCGAATTCCCCGACCAGCAGCTCGCGGATGAAATCGCGCCAGTCCATGGTACGCAGCGCCTCGAAATGCCCGAAAATGACCTCGTCGACGCCGCCAAGCAGCTTGATCTCTTCGGCGCGGTATTCGGCGGCGGTCAGCAGCGGCACGGGCCTGCCGGTCATGACGGCATTGGGGTGCATATCGAAGGTGAAGACCGAGGCAATACCGCCGATCTCCTGCGCGCGCTGCACGGCGCGTTCCATCAGGGCGCGATGCCCACGGTGTACGCCGTCAAAATAGCCCAGCGCGACGGCGCGGGGCAGCGTCTTGTCAATCATGGTTGCATTCCTCCCGGAAGAAGGTTTCATGGAGCGGGGCATAGCCGCTCAGCGGAAATTTTTCTGGACGAACAGCGCCAGCCCGCCGCGGTCGAGCGCGTCGACCCGCCCCAGCAGGCGGAATTCCCCGCCGTAATAGACCCGGCAGACCGCGCCGCGCGTCTGCGGGCAGCCCTCCGCGTGGGCAAAATCGATGAACGCGCCGTTCTGCGCCCGCTTCCAGCCCGCGTCGTCGAGCGTGACCGCCGGATAGGCTTCAAACAGCGAATCGGTCGGGCGCAGCAATTCGGCGAGCCGTCCCTCGTCCGCCGCCTGCTGGATGGCGTCCAACGGAAGCGCTTCTTCAAGCGGGTATCTCCCGGAACGGGTGCGGACAAGGCTGTGCATTGCGGCCAGCGTCCCGAGCCGGACGCCCAGATCATGGACGACCGTGCGGACATAAGTCCCCTTGGAGCAGGTCACGTGGAAATGCCCCTTCTGGCCCTCCTCGTCGAAGTCGGCGAGGAGGAGATGGGAAAGCTCGATCTCCCGTTCCGGACGCTCGGCCTCAATGCCCTTGCGGGCAAGCTCATACAGCCGTTTGCCGTTGACCTGCACGGCGGAATACATCGGCGGGAGCTGGAGCTGCCGTCCCTCGAACTGCCGCAGCGCGGCTTCGACCTCTTTTGCCGACGCGCGCCGCCCGGAGGTTTCGACCACGGTACCGGTGGTATCCTGCGTGTCGGTCGAGCAGCCCAGCGTGAAGCCTGCAAAATAGGCTTTGTCCTGCGCCGCCGCGAAGTCCGCCGCTTTGGTCGCGCCGCCGATGAACACCGGCAGGACGCCGGTTGCCATGGGGTCGAGCGTGCCGCCGTGGCCGATACGCCGGGTGCGGAACATGCCGCGCAGCTTGGCGACCACGTCATGGGACGTGAACCCGGCGGGCTTATCGACGATCAGGATGCCGTGAAACTCAGAGGCCGCTTTTGCCATACGCGTCCTCCGTGGCGGCGAGTACCCGCTGTTTCGCTTCGTCAAGGCTGACCCCGGCGGGGAAGGACGCGCCGCCCGCGCGCAGATGCCCGCCGCCGCCGCACTGGCGGCAGATTTCGGAGGCGTCGACCTCCTTGGTCGTGCGCACCGAAACGCGCACGGTACCGTCGGTGTTTTCGGTCAGGGTCAGGCCGGCCTGTACGCCTTCGATCTGGCGGGGCAGCGCGGCGATGGAATCCAGGTCGTCGGTCGTCGCGCCAACGCGGTCGATGTCCGCCCGCCGGAGCAGCGCGACCGCAATTTTCCCATCCCGGTAAAACTCCATGGTCTCAACAATGATGCGTTCCATCTGCACGCGCTGCCAGCGCTTGACCTCAAAGAGCCGCCGGTTGAGCTCGCCGCAGTCCAAGCCGGTATCCAGGCAGGCGGCGGCGACCTCGTGGCTGTGCTTGACGGTGTTCGAGAACTTAAAACAGCCGGTGTCGGTAGAAACGCCGACGTAGATCGGCTCGGCGATCTCTTTGGTCAGCGTGACCCCAAGCGCGGCAAGCACGTCAAAAACGATCTCGCAGCAGCCGCCCGCTTCGGGGCGCAGCAGGTTGCGTTCGCCGAACAGCGGGTTGGAGCGGTGGTGGTCGATCATCAGGTCGATCGTCCCGATCCCTTCCGCGTTTTTCGGCAGCATGGTACGGTCGGAAACGTCGGTCGAGACCACAAAGCGGGGGACAAAGCCTTCCGGCGGGGCGAGGGGGGCGATCAGCCAGGCATAACGCGGGGTCAGGTCGGGGTTTTCCAGCACATACGCTGTTTTCCCAAGGCTGCGGAGGCCACGGCATAAACCGCCGGCGCAGCCGGTGGTGTCGCCGTCGGGGCGGCGATGGGTCAGGATCAGGATATCGTCGGCGGCGAGGAGCGCGTCTGCGGCCTGCTGTACGCTAACGTTCATTCGTCCCCCTCGCTTCCGCCGAGCTTGCCCTCGCGGTCCAGCCGGTTCAGGACCTCGGAAATATGCGCGCCGTGGGTGATCGAGCCGTCGAGCGTGAACACGAGCTCGGGGGCGTAGCGCAGCTGGACGCGGCTGCCGACCTCGCGGCGCAGCCAGCCGGAGGCCGATTTCAGGCCCTTCATCACTTCTTTTGCGTCGCCTTCGGAGCCGAGCACCGAAATATAAACCTTTGCATAGCGCAGGTCGCCGGTCACCTCGCAGCGGGTGATGGATACCAACCCGTTTTGCAAACGGGGATCCTTCACCGAGCGGATGGCTTCGGCGAGCGCCCGCATAACTTCTTCAGAAATGCGGTCGATCCGGTTATTTGCCATGTTTTCGTTCCTCTTTTCTATCGTAAACGGGGGTTTCAGCAGCCGGTACTGGCGACTGTGTCTGTTTCCAAATGAGCGCGTGCCCCCAAAAAGACTGCGCTTTCAGATCGCGCCCAGCAATCTCGTTCAAATCACGTTTCACTAACGCATAGTCTTTCATAGGGATCGGCTTCTGATTCCCGGCTGCGGCTGGAAAAACAGGGCGGGCATGATTGCCGCCCTGTTTTTGCCGTAAAGCCCAATTTTTATCATCATGGAGGGAATGCCTTCGGCATTCCCTCCGTCCCGCCCGCAGGCGAAAATGGGATTCCAAAGGGACA
>CAJUGU010000098.1 GCA_910586105.1 uncultured Eubacteriales bacterium
CATCTGCGGCAATCGGTCTTCGGCCGCGGGTATGACTGCCCGAAGTCGAGCCGGAAACGCCCTGCGTCCCGGCTCTTTTTTTCTGCCTTTTCCCGCCGGGGGCTTTGTCGCATCTTGTCAGACTATTGACATTTTCGCCGAAAAGCATGTAATAATAAAGGCTGTCGCGCCGGGGACGCCGGTTCCCACGGCGTGGGCCAAGGGGGAATATCATTGAAAAAATCATATGCTTTTGCCAGCATTCTGCTCTCCGCGGTCCTGTTTTCAGGCATTTCCGCGCCCTGCTGCGCCGCTGCCGAGACGGAAGAAGGGCCGGAGCCGTCCGTCCGGATCGAGGGCGGCGGCTTCACGCTGCGGACCGGATCCCATGAAAAATATCTGGACGGCGCAGCCGACGGCTCCTTTCAGCCCGCCCAGCCGCTGACGCGCGCCCAGGCCGCGGCACTCCTTTATGGGCTTTCGGAGGCCCCGCCCCTTAGTTTTACCGTCTTCCCGGACGTACCGGCCAACGCCTGGTATGCACAGGCCGCCGGGGCCGTCGCCGACGCGGGCCTGATCGCCTGCGATGAAACCGGCGCGTTCCGTCCGGACGGCCCGCTCACCCGCAAGGAATGCGCGGTGCTGCTTGCCGCCTTCCTCCCCGCGCCGAAGCCGCCGTCACCTTTAACCGGCTGCTCGGGCGCAGCCCCAATCCCTCCGCGATCGCTTCCGCCGCGCGCATGCGCGTCTTTCCGGATGTGCCCAAAGACCATTGGGCCTATGCGCAAATCATCGAGGCGACTACCACCCACGAATGTATGGCGCTCGAAAACAACCCCTACGAGGTTTGGAGCAGCTTCGTGGACGAAAGCCCCAAGATCGCCGACGGCTTCCACAGCGTCGACGGCTGGCTGTATTACGCGCAGGGCGGACAATACGTCGCTTCGCAGACGGTTGGCACGCTGGCCTTTGACGCAAACGGGCGTTATACATCCGGCGATACCGCGCTCGACGCCAAACTCGCCGAGATCGTCCGCGCCCAGACCACCGACGCTATGAGCCGTGACGAAAAGCTCCGCGCGCTTTATGATTACGTCAGCCGCAACTTTACCTATATCAAACGCGACCTCGTCGCCAAGGACGCCGCCGGCTGGCAGACCGCCTACGCCGCCAGCTTCTTCGCCGACGGGCGCGGCAACTGCTTCAGCTTTGCCGCCGCGTTCCAACAGCTTGCCCGCGCGGTCGGCGTGGAGGCGGAGACCGTCGTCGGCAACCTCGGCGGCAACCGGCAGGCTCACGGATGGGTCGAGATCGTGCTGGACGGCGCGACCTACGTCTTCGACCCCGAACTCGAAATGGTCTACCGCGGCCGGGGGCGCGGCTACGACCTGTTCAAGTTCGAGTATGCGACCGCCCCGTTCACGTATTGGAAATAAACGATGGTTTTCAGCTCCCCGATCTTCCTGTTTTGCTTCTTCCCGGCGGTGTATCTCGGTTATCAGGCCCTGCCGCCGCGCTTTCGCAACGGCTGGCTCGCCGCCGCAAGCGTCGTCTTTTACGCCTTCGGACAGCTGCGGTATACCTTGCTGCTCGCCGCCAGCGTATTGGCGAATTACCTGTTCGGCAGGCTGCTGATGCGTCCTTCGGCGCATCGGAAGGCCCTGCTGGCAGGCGCGGCTGCGGCCAACCTGCTTGCGCTCGGGACGTTCAAATATCTGGATTTCCTCACCGGCGCCCTGAACCGCCTGCTTGGGCTGGCGCTGCCGCTGCCCGGCATTGTTCTGCCGATCGGCATTTCGTTTTATACCTTCCAGGGGCTCAGCTACGTGATCGACGTGTACCGCGACCCCGCCGAAGGCACGGAAAGCCTTGGCAAGCTGGTGCTTTATATTTCCTTTTTCCCGCAGCTGATCGCGGGGCCTATCATCCAATATCATGACGTGTCCGCCCAGATCGACCGGCGCGCCTGCACGCCCGGCCGCACCCTTTATGGGTTGCGCCGCTTCATCGGCGGGCTGGCAAAGAAAATGCTGCTCGCCAATACCGCCGGGCAGGTCGCCGACGCCGTCTTTGCGCTCGACGCCGCAGGGCTCGACTTCCGGCTCGCGTGGCTGGGCGCGGTGTGCTATACCTTGCAGATCTATTTCGATTTCAGCGGGTACAGCGATATGGCGATCGGCTTGGGCAAGCTGTTCGGCTTCGACTTCGCGGAGAATTTTAACCTTCCGTATCTTTCGCGATCGATCCGCGAATTCTGGCGGCGGTGGCACATCTCGCTCGGTTCCTGGTTCCGAGGCTACCTGTATATCCCGCTGGGCGGCAACCGGAAGGGCAAACGCCGCACCGTCTTCAACAAGCTCGCCGTGTTCTTTGCGACCGGGCTTTGGCACGGCGCGAACTGGACGTTCGTCCTATGGGGATTGTGGCATGGGCTGTTCGCTATGCTCGAAGAGGCCGGAGCGATCCCGCGGCGGCTGCGGCGGTCTCGGCTTGGGCAGGCGTACACAATGCTGGTTGTGCTGCTGGGCTTCGTCCTGTTCCGCGCGGATACCCTCGGCGGGGCGTGCTTGATCTTCGCGAAGATGTTCAGCGGCGCGCCCGCGCCGATCCATACGCTGACGCTGTACAGCCTGCTCAACGGCTGGACGGTCTTCCTGCTGCTGGCGGCGGTCCTGCTGGCTGTCGGCGCGCCCCAACGCGCGCTTGCACGGCTCGATCGTTCCGCGCCCGCGGCGGTGCGCGACGGCGTGCATACGGCGCTGTATGCCGGGCTGTTCGCCCTCAGCGTGCTGGCGCTTGCTTCCGCCGATTTCAATCCGTTCATTTATTTCCAGTTTTGAACGCTTATCCCGTTTTCACGCCCCGCGCCGTTTGTTCGCGCGCATGGGATAAATATAGGGTTACGATATAATAAGGAGGATCCAACATGAAAAAATTGACCTTGCTCTTGCTTGCGCTTGCCTTGACGCTGGCGCTCGGCGGCTGCGGCGGTTCGCCGGCGGATACCGGCGCGGCGGGCGCAGGCGCGACCGTGGACGGCCGGTCGGACGAGCGGGACGGCGATATGCCGGAGACGGATACGCCCGACGCGTCCGAAGTTCCCGGCGAGACCGGCCCCCTTGCCGAAGGCGCTGGCGAGCCTGCTCAAACGCAGGATGAAGCCCCGGCGGAAGTTCCCGCCGCGCAGCAGCCGGAACCTGTTTCGATCCAGCCCGCGCCGGAACCGGTGAACGAGCCTGCGCAGACGGAAGCGCCCGCGCAAAGCCAACCGGCGCTTCAACCGGCGGAGCAGAAGGCCGCCCCGACGGCTGCGGACGCGTCCGCGTTCATCGGGCAGAGCCTTTCCAGCCTGACGGCGGCGATCGGCCAGCCGAACAGTTCGGATTATGCGTCCAGCTGTCTTGGCGAGGGCGAGGACGGTGAACTGCATTATAACGGCTTCACCGTCTATACTTACCGTGAAAACGGCTCCGAGACCGTGGAAGCGGTCGAATAACCGCGCGTTCCATCATAGAGGAAGCAAACGCCGGCCGCGCGCTGCGGGATTCCTGCGTCGCGCCGGAGCGGCCTTTGACGCCCGTCTGCGGGGAACGTTCCCTTTACCGCGCCCTTTGGGAGCGGCGGCGCTCTTCCTTCCATATGGAATTACTTGAAACCGCTGGCGCTGGCCGGCGGTTTTCTACTGCCTGCAAAACCGCGTTTTGGCGCCATCCGATGTGCTCAAAGATGGGATAACCTCTGGTTGCTTTCCACGCCGCGCCCTGATAAAATAGGTTTCAAGAGGAAAAGATGAAAGAAGGAGGCAGTCCCCGCCGCCGCCGCAGAGCCGCGCATCCACGCCCGGGAACGGGCATGCCTTACCATGGACGCGCACCCCCCCCTCCGCACAGCGTTGGCGGGCGGCAGCCCCCTGAACGGACAGGCTCCCAGTATTTTTTGAAAGAGGTGTATCACCATGAAGAACGCGATCCAATTCGGCGCGGGCAACATCGGCCGCGGGTTCATCGGCATGCTGCTGTCGCAGGCAGGCTACCGGGTGATCTTTGCGGACGTGAACGAGACGATCATTGACCGGCTCGCCAAAGATCAGGGCTATACCGTCCATGTGATGGATACCGAGGTGGAAGACGTGCCGATCTCCAACGTCACCGGCATCCTGTCGAACGGCGGCGAGATCGTTGAAGAGATCGCCAAAGCCGATATCCTGACCACCGCCGTGGGGCTGCGCGTGCTGGGCTTCATCGCGCCTGCGATCGCAAAGGGCATCCAAAAGCGCTGCGCCGCAGGCTCCGAACAGCCGCTGAACATCATCGCGTGTGAAAACGCGATCCGCGCCACCTCGCAGCTGAAAGAACACGTTTACGGCGTGCTTTCCGAGGAGGAAAAGGCATACTGCGAACGGTTCGTCGGCTTTGCCGACTGCTCGGTCGACCGGATCGTCCCCCCGGTGCGCACCGAAAACCCGGTCGATGTGGTCGTCGAAAAATACTGCGAGTGGAACGTGGAAAAGGCTTCGCTCAAGGGCGAGATCCCGGAGATCCCCGGGATGAACCTCGCCGATAACCTGATGGCCTATATCCAGCGCAAGCTGTTCACCCTGAATACCGGCCACTGCATCACCGCGTATACCGGCGTGCTGGCGGGCTACTCAACGATCGACAAGACCATCGCCGACCCGCAGATCTATGAGCTGGTCAAGGGCGCAATGACCCAATCGGGCGACGGGCTGATCCGGAAGTTCGGCTTTGACCGCGACGCGCATTATCATTATATTGATAAGATTATCAACCGCTTTAAAAACCCGTATTTGCAGGACGACGTTGCGCGCGTCGGGCGCGAGCCGCTGCGTAAGCTGTCGGCAGACGACCGCCTGACCAGCCCGCTGCTGACCGCGATGTCATTCGGTCTGCCGGTCGACAAGCTGATCGCCGGGATCGGCGCCGCGCTGCGCTATGACAACCCGGAGGATGCGCAAAGCGTCGAATTGCAGGCGAAAATCCGTGAGAAGGGCGCCGCGGGCGCTTATTCGGAGGCTTCCGGCGTGACCGATCCCGCGATCTTGGAACAGGTCGAAGCCGCTTATCAGAAGGCGGGCGAATGGTCCCGCAAGGCGTAACGCAAGGTAGGAGAAGGCCGGGCGCGCGGTTTGACCGCTGCGCCTGACCGCAAAACGCGGCGGTAAGATCTGGCCGCAGGCCCGAGCCGTAAGGCCTAGGCGCGAGACTCCCCCTAGTGCTCCATCCAGCCAGAAATCAAACTCGTCCTTGAGCTGGATTTCTGCATGGCTGCGACGAGCTTTCTGTACGGAGGCCGGAACGGCTGCACCCCGACGGCCCCTTTTTTCGATCCCCTTTCAACGATCCATCCATATCATGCGATCCAAAATATCCTGCTCTGGGAACGCTCTGCCTTGACCGGCGGGGCGTTTTCCCATACCCGGGAAACGTCGGAAAACGCTGGCAAAAAATGGTGTACGAAAATTGATACCTAATTGTAACCAAAAACGGAAAATCTATGGTATAATAAAGGTGGGAGCGTCCGCCCGCCCTGCGGCTCGGCGCGACGATACAGCATTCATTCACAGGGACGTATCCGTCCCACGGAGCGCGGCAGGAAGACCGCGCAGATAAAATTTTTTACCGGAAAGGGGTAGAAACTGTTATGAAAAAGAAGATCCTCAGCCTGCTGCTGACGGCGACGCTGACGATCGGGCTGCTGCCAACGGGCGCGCTGGCAGCCGACGGCGCGGGTGGGGGCAGCCCCCCGCAGACACAGCAAACGGCCGTGCCGGTCGTCGTCACGATCGCCGAGCAGGCGCAATGGGAAAACTTCGTTGCGACCGTCAACGCCGACAACACCTATCAGGTGACGCTGTCGGTCGACGTGACCGCCGCGAACCCTGTCCCCACCTTTAAGGGGACGCTCGACGGCGGCGGGCATAAGATCGCGTACACGGCGGCGGCTCCGGCAACGTCCCCCGCAGGGACGCAGGCCGCGGCGCCCGCCCGGTACCTGTTTACGGCGATCGCCGCAGGCTCCACGATCAAAAACCTGAACGTCGTGAGCGCTGGCATCAGCAGCGCAGGCACGGGCGTTACGATTGAAAACTGCACCTGCGAGGGCGCTATGCCCACCGGCGCGACCATCGTGACCCCGCCCGCTCCCACGACCGACGGTACCGCTGCGCCTCCCGCGACCGGCGCGGAGGCTCCGGCGCAGGGGACCGAAACGCCCGCCCCGGCCCCGTCGCAGGGCGATAACGCCGCTGCGGGCGATACTGCGCAGGGCGGTTCCACCGGCGGCAGCTCCGCAGGCGACAACGCGCAGGGCGGCAGCAACGCGGGCAGCGGCTCGCAGACGCCTGACGACGCGCAGGGCGGCAGCAACGCGGGCAGCGGTTCGCAGACGCCTGACGACGCGCAGGGCGGCAGCAACGCGGGCAATGGTTCGCAGACGCCCGACGACGCCGCGCAAGGCGGCTCCACCGGCGGCAGCGCTGCGGGCAGCGGCTCGCAGACGACCGGCGGCTCTGCCGACGACAACGCGCAGAAAAATCCGGACGGCGATAACAGCGCGAACAGCAGCGACCCGCTGAATCCGACCATGTTCATGTTCCAAGGTACGTCCGGCGGTCCCAAGACCTGCAACGCGGGCGAGAGCGTGAAGGTGATCGTCGGTTCCATGACTGGCAATGCTGTGACCGTATGCCGCAGCGATAATGACGAAGCGGTCGCGTCGGCAATCCTCGATAAAGGCCGCGCGCTGGTCGAGATCAAGACCGGCGCAGGCACCCCTCTGACCGGCGGCAGCTATACCCTGACCGCGCAGGTGGACGGGAAAGCGATCCCCGGCACGCTCACGCTGACCGTTAAGGGCAGCAGCGTTGTGACCGAGCCCAGCCAGCCGTCAACCGTCGCGCCTTCGACCCCTGCGGCAGGCTCCGATCCCTCGACGGGGTCGGCCGGTTCCAACGGTACGGCTTCCGCGCCGAACACAGCGCCTTCGACCGGCCCGGCCGTCACGCCTCCGGCAAGCCCGGCGCCTTCGGATGGCTCTGCCAATGATCCGATCAAAAACATGGGCAGCGCTTTGGATGCGGCGAATTCCGCGATCAATAATGTTACTTCGGGAAGCTCCGACAGCCTTTCCAATGTCGGGAATGTTTTGGACGGGGTGAACTCCGTACTCAATACTCCCAGCGCGGAAGAGCCAACTACAATAGAAGAAAATAATACGAATTCTGTTGGTGGGGCAAATGCTGGTGCTAGAGGCAACTCGGTAACTCTCGATACTTCCTTGGGAAATGGCAACCGTTGTCCGTATGGCACAGAAATCAAATTAACTGCGAACGTTCAGGATGATAGTGGCAATGCTGTCACAAGCGGTACAGTTACGGTTTACTGCGGGAATGAAGAAGTTGGCAAGTCTACTTCTTTTGCCGATGGTTCCGCAACGGTTACTATCAAAACCGAACAGAAGGCGCTTTTGCCTAATGAAAACAATACGCAAAAGATTTTAGATATATATTATAAAGGAACTGGCAGCACTAGAAGTGTTGAGGGTACGAAAATCGGCTCATTAACACTTGCGGTCGTTTTGGAAAGCACTCCTGCTGCTGCGACAGCTGTTCGTTCCAATGGTCAAGTGACTGTAACGCCTCCAAGTGGCTACAAAATTTGCCAAGATATCTATTCAAGTAGTTATACAGCTTCAGATGCCGATTGGAAAACGTCTCTTAGCTATTCGGATTCCACTAAAACGGAAGCCAGTTACTATCTGAGAAATAGTAATGGAATTGTCTTGACCAAAAGAACCGCCACTATCACTGAGCAAAGTTCTAACAGTGATGAGGACAATTTGACCAATATTTCCGACCCGGATCGTATACGTGTATTTCAACCTTTGGAGTATACCGGCGAAGCTCAAGATCCTGAAATTTACGATATCAAAAAGGGGCGGAAACTGACATTAAATCTTGAGTATACGTTGGCATATGAAAACACTGGCTCGGAGACAACAGACGAATATCGTACTAGTGTAAGTGACTCAAAATCGGTTACGATATATGGCATAGGCGAACATGGGTATAATGGCGTTGTCACTTTGCCGTATTCTATAAAACCGGCTAATGTTACGGTTTCCATCGACAACAGTTCTACAGTCGAAAAGGTGTATGATTCACTGACCACAGTTGACAGCAGTAAAACCGCGGTGACATTTACATTGGATGGTGTATTTGATAAGGATAAGGATAAAGTTACCGTAAAGGCTACAAGCTACGCTTTCGATAACGCTAATGTTAATAGCGATGGTGAAAAGAAAGTGGTGACGGCATCGGACTTGTATCTTGAGGGTGACGCAGCATCTAATTATAATTTGTTAACGAAAGAAGTGTCTGCTGCAATTGGTAAGATTACGCCACTGAAATTGGAAGTCGCTGAAGTGACTGCTGACGACAAGGTCTATGACGGTACTACTGAAGCAAAGATTTCCGATGTAAAGTTTAAGGATGGTCAGACACTTTTGCCAAGCGCTTATACTGCAACTGGCACATTCAGCCAAAGTGATGTTGGCGAGGATATTGCCGTTACGGTCACAGTTACACCTGTAGATTCCAACAACCTCACCATTGAACCTGCCAGCGGGTTAGCGGTCAAGGCGAACATTACGCCCGCCACTCCTACCAATATTCCTTGGCCTACAACGCTTGAAGGTTTGGTATTTGGTACAACACTGAAAGACAGCCAATATAGTTTTAACCTTGGTTTAGAAGCTGATGGTGTAAATGACGAAAAAGTAGCAGGTAAATTTGATTGGGCAAAACCTGAAACCGTGATTCAAGTTAAAGACACTGCTTACGAGGTGACATTTACGCCCACAGGTACTCCAAGCAATTATGTGTCTGTTACAAAAAGCATTCCAGCGGTTGTTAGTGCTGCCGAATCTGTGATTGATACGCTCCCAAGCGCTTCTGCTATTAAATATGGGCAGAAACTGAAGGATGTTGAACTGACTGGCGGCAAAGTAATCACAGCAAATGGAGGAAACGGAACTCCGCTTGATGGCAAATGGGAATTCGATCTTGTTGCAGGCGATGTTGAGCCGACCAAGGTTGGAGAGGTCTATGCTTATTCGGTGCGTTTCGTCCCGGAAAACTCAAACTACGCAACCGTCAGCTCGGGAACTAAAAAAATAAATGTAACGGTTGAAAAAGCGACCCCTGCTATCACGATTTATCTGGATAACAAAAATACGGATAATGAGGCGGCTCGCACGATCCAAGCGGGATCGACGTATAGAGTCCGCGCGGAACGTGCAAACCCCTATGATGCGACGCTGAAGGATGTACCCGAAGTGACCCTGGAATATTGGATCAAGTCGGATTCCGTAACAAGCGCCTTCAGGCCGGTCACCAACAATGAGATCGCGATCCCGCAGGAAGCGGACGAAGGCGCAACGCTGGTTATCCGTGCCCGCACAGATGAAAACGAGAGCTATAACAAAGGCGAAAAGACCGTTGACATCAGCGTCACGCACCGGGAGGTATTGACCGTCAAAACGTCCCGCAAAGACGCGACCTATGACGGAAAGGGGCATGACGGCCTTTCGACGGTCACGTTCACGGATAAGGATGGCAAGGAAGTAAAACTTAACCGCGGCAAAAACGGTTACACCGTTACCTGGGAAGACGCAGGCGGCAATCCCCTTGAGGAAGCCCCGGTCAATGCAGGTGCCTACAAGGCGATCGTGAATGTCGATACGGCGAAGTATTTCCTTGTATCGGCTCCCGTCGAATTCTCCATCGCGAGAAAGCCGCTGGAATGGTCGACCAGTTCGCTGACTGCGGCAAAGCGTGAAGGCAACACCGGGGAAGCGCCGGTATCCGGCAAGCCGTCGCTGACGGGCTATGTCACCGGGGAAAAGAACAAATACAAGTTTGCCGACGATCTTGACCTCGTGACCAGCGGCTTTGCCAGCAAGACCGAATTCGGTGAATATACCGACGTTTACGCCGTCCCGGCAGAAGAGGGCAAGACCTGGGCGCAGATCCTTGGCAACCCGCCCGCAAACTACACCTGGCCGCAGACAAAGGACGAAGACGGGAAAACCGTGTTCACCAATCCGACCGTGATCGCTTCGGTTCTGCGGGGCGTGCCCGGGCATGAGGACCTTTGCCTGAAATTCGGCGGGCTGTCCTCCACCGTGCCGGAAAACCTGACGATGTATGCCGATATTGAAGCGCTCAAGAGCGCGATGCGCAAGGGCCTCAGCAGCGGCATGCGCGGCAAGAATATGCGTTATTATGACGTGCAGCTGGTCGTCGTAAAGGAAGACGGAACAATGGAACCGGCGACGGCGGAGAACTTCCCGAGCGGCGGCATTGAGATCACGCTGCCGTTCCCGACGGGTACGGACAGCACCTATACCTTTGAGGTCGTACACATGTTCGCCACCGGCGACCTGAACGTGCTTGGTACGACCGAGACCTTCAAGGAAGGCAGTTCCAGTAAGCCGCTGACCAAGGATGAAGACGGCCTGCACTTCACCATCACCGCGCTTTCTCCGCTGCTGGTCGCGTGGTCGACCTCCGCGAAGGACTCCACCGCAACGGACGGCGGCTCCAACTCCGGGAATATCGGCAGCACCAGGCCAAGCAGCCGCCCCAATACAAGCGTTTCGGCGAAGGAAGACGAATACCGCGTGCGGGTCTCGAGCTCGACCGGCGGCAGCGTTTCCGCAGATTCGCGCTATGCCGAGCCGGACGAAACGGTAGAGCTGACGATCAAACCCCGGAGCGGCTACACGCTTTCCTCGCTGACCGTGACAGACGACAACGATAACAAGGTACGCGTCCGCCGGCAGGGCAATAAATACGTGTTCACGATGCCGGACAGCCGCGTAGACGTGGAGGCGGTGTTTGCATCGACCACCGTATCAGGCTCGCCGATCCTGTCTCCGAGCCTGACGCTGGGGGCGAACTGCATCTATGGCACGGCCTGCCCGTCGCAGCGGTACCAGGATCTGAATACCTCCATGTGGTATCACACCTCGACCGACTATGTCATTTCGCATAACCTGATGACCGGGCTCCCGGACGGCCGGTTTGCTCCGTATTCAACCCTGTCGCGCGCGATGATCGTTTATATCCTGTACACCCATTCCGGACGTCCGACCGGAAACGGCTCGGCAGGCTTCCGCGATATCGACCGCGGCGCATGGTATGAAGAAGCGGTCAACTGGGCGGTGTCCATGGGCATCGTGCAGGGCATCGGCAACAACCTGTTCGCACCGAACGCAGCGGTGACGCGCGAAGAGATCGCGCAGATGCTGTATAATTACGCCGTGCGCAAGGGGATCAACATCACGGCGACCCAGGCGCAGGTGACGTATACGGACAGCACCCGGATCGGCGCGTGGGCGCTCCCGGCGGTTACGGCCATGCAGCAGGCCGGCGTTGTAACCGGCAAGTCGGATAATATGTTCGAGCCGCGCACGGCCACGACCCGCGTCGAGACCGCGCAGATGCTGATGAACCTTTTCGGCTGATTACTGGGCGCGGCGGCGGACGCCGGAAGGCGCTTCGCTCCGGAGCCGGCAAGTGAATAAAATCGATCCCGTTCGCGGCTTTCGGCCTCGGGCGGGATCTTTTTTCTGGTTTTTTCGGGCGAAAGCGACAAGATCCGCGAAAACGCTTGCAAAAACGAAGCCGACCGGATACAATAGCAGTAGGAAGGTAAGGGCATGCGCAGCGGGACGGCGTACCGTCGCCCCAGACCTGCGCCGCGATCACAGGAAAGGTGGTTCTTTGGATGAATATTTGGCATGATATCGACCCCAGCCACATCTCCCCGGAAAAGTTTATGGCAGTCATTGAGATCCCCAAGTACAGCAAAAAAAAGTATGAGCTGGACAAACGAACGGGGCTGCTCCGGCTCGACCGGATCCTTTATACCTCGACCCATTACCCGGCGAATTATGGGTTCATCCCGCGTACCTACGCCGCCGACGGCGACCCGCTGGACGTGCTGGTGCTCTGTTCGGAAGTGCTCGACCCGCTCATTATGGTGGAATGTTATCCGATCGGCGTGATCCGTATGATCGACGACGACGAGGTCGACGATAAGATTATTGCGATCCCAAGCCAGGATCCGACCTGGAATTTTTATACCGATATCGACCAGCTCCCGCCCCATTATGGCAACGAGATCTCACACTTTTTTGAGGTGTATAAAGGGTTGGAGCATAAGCATACCGCAACTTCGGACGCCCTGCCGCGCGAGGATGCGATCAAGGTGATTGATGAATGCATGGAACGGTATTTCGTGCATTACTGCGGCAAACGCCGCTCCTCGAAGAAGCCGCCCGCGCCGCTGCCGGATTGCTGACCGGTAAGCGGTAGGACACGGCGCGATGAAGTTCGTGGAGCGTGTTGACGATGGCGCGTTTTGCAGGGAGTTTGATTTTTGCAGAGCGGTTTGAGCCGTGGCCGCTTTTCAAATCCCGGAGATGGAATATCTTGCAGCAGCGTGAAAACGGCTTGGCGGGGCTTCAAATTTTTCCGCAGGTGTGATATAATATGGGTGTAAGGCCGTAAGCGCTCCGGATCGAAAGAAGGTGGCAGCATCCATGAATGAAACCGCATCCCCGGCGGCAGATCCGCAGATCAAGGTAAAACAAACCGCAAAAGACAGCGTTTTCTGCGATTTGTTTCGACATCCGAAATATCTGCTCCAGCTTTATCAGGCGCTCCATCCGGAGGATACCCAGACGACGGAAGACGATATCGTGACCGTCACGCTGACGAACGTTTTGTTGAACCAGATGTATAACGACCTCGGGTTTACCGTTGGACGGGTGCATCCGCGTCTGATGATCTTGCTGGAAGCGCAGGCGACTTGGACGATCAACGTCATTATACGCATCCTGATGTACCTGACCACAACCTGGAAGGAATTCATTGAAAAACATAAGCTGAATGTTTACAGCAGCAAACCGATCGAGCTGCCAAAGCCGGAATTGTATGTGATCTATACCGGCGAGCGCGGCCAAAAGCCGGAATGGATTACTCTGGCGGATGAATTGTTCGCGGGCGATGATACGTTTTTAAACGTCCGGGTCAAGACGATCTATGACGGCGGGAAAGGCGATATTATTAACCAGTATGTGACGTTCACAAGGGTGTATAATAAACAGGTAGCACAGTATGGCCGGATCCGTCAGGCCGTGCTGGAAACGATCCGGATCTGTAAGGATGCCGACGTGCTGAAGGAATATCTGGAAAGCCGCGAAAAGGAGGTTATTGATATTATGACAACGTTATTCGATCAGGAATACGCCATGAGCCGATATGGTGAAGAAATGCATGCGGAAGGACGTGCGGAAGGACGTGTGGAAGGACGTGCGGAAGGACGTGCGGAAGGACGTGTGGAAGGACTGACAGAAGCAGTTCTGCGAATGAAAGAAAATGGATTTTCGGAGGCCGCTATCGCGAATACTCTGAAGATTGATTTTCGAACCGTGTGCCAATGGATTTCCGAATCCACCAAAACACCGCTATGCTGATGACATCTTTATTTGATCAGGAATACGCCATGAATCGATAGGGCGAAGAAATGCATGCGGAAGGACTGACAGAAGCAGCTCGGCAAATGAAAGAAAAGGGTTTTTCTGAAGCCGCGATCTCAAATGCCATCAATATTGATCTTCAACCCATTCATCAATGGGTTATAGAGTCCTCCGCAGATATGGAAGATCCGTTGGATTGATATTGTTCACCAGCGCCGCTGATCAACTTTGGAAAGGTTGCCTGCTCGGAAGCAGGCAGCTGCAAAACTGGCTGACGAGGCATCTAAAATTGTTGCGTGGGAGTCGTTCCTTTCCGCGAAGCAGCTTGCCGGGTCGTCCCTCAAAGTTTCAACACCAAAAACCGCCGCAGCGGATTTGCTTCCCGTTACGGCGGTTCTTTTTACTTTGTCATGCCAACGCAGTCATAATAGGGCTTCTCGCGGATGCGGTCAAGATTCTGCTGGAACAGGCTGTGTCCCAACGTGATCGCAATAAAGTCCGCCTTTGCCAGCGCTTCGTCAAAAGGCAGGTTCGGGATGCCGGAGATCTCCCCCGCAGGAGCGAACGGTTCGCAGGCGATCACGTTGACGCCCTTTTCCTGAAGCAGGTGGCAAAGCTCGATAGAAGGCGATTCGCGCAGGTCGTCCACGTCCGGCTTATAGGACAGGCCGAGCACCAGCACCGTGTCCGTGACCTTCTGCATGCCGGAAAGCACCTTTTCGGCAACGAAACGGGGCTTGTTTTCATTCCGAAGCCGCGAGGCATGGATGACCTTGGCTTCCTCCGGGAACTGCTCATAAATGAACCATGGATCGACCGCGATGCAATGCCCGCCAACACCAACGCCGGGGTTCAGGATATTCACGCGCGGATGGCAATTCGCCAGCCGGATCAGCTCGAAGACATTCACGCCCATTTTATCGCAGATCACGGAAAGTTCATTCGCATAAGCGATGTTCACATCGCGGAAGGTGTTTTCGGTCAGTTTGCACATCTCTGCGGTCACGTCGTCGGTGACGCGGCAAACGCCCTTTTCCAGCACTGTGTCATAGATCTCTTTCGCCATACGCGCGGCCTCTGGCGTGCGGGCCCCAATGATACGGTCGTTGTTTTTCAGTTCGTACATCATATTGCCCGGGATCACGCGCTCCGGACAATGGGCTACATGCAGCTCGTCCGCCGGGATATCCGACGCTTCGCTGAGGACGCGCGCAAGCATTTCGGTCGTGCGGGGCGGTACGGTCGATTCGAGGATCACCAGCGAACTGCGGTCGATGACCGTACCCGCCATCCGACCTGCGGACTCCACAAATCGCAGGTCGGCCTTGTGCGTGCCGTCCGCATCCTGATAAAACGGGGTCGGCACCGCGATATAAAATACATCCGAAGGGGCGATCTCGGTTGAAAAATGCAGCCGCCCGCCTGCCACCGCTTTGTCGAACGCTTCCTGCAAGCCAGGCTCTACGATGTGTATTTTGCCGCCGCGCAGGGAAGCGACGACCTGTTCGTTCACGTCAAAACCGCAGACCTCAAAACCGGCCTCGGCCAGCGTGATCGCTGTCGGCAGGCCGATATAGCCCAGCCCCATGACAGTGATTTTTTTCATAGCTAAAAAACTTCCTTTTTGTTTTATTGTTCGCCCATTCCATGCATCGAAGGGCAAAAGCCATACGTTAAAGACAGTATACCACAAATTTCCGGCGGAAGAAAGATTTTTCTTGAGAAAATCCGGATTTGGTAAAATAAAACATTTACAAAACCCGTCGACTTGGCGTATAATTTGAAATGGAAGACCCGCAGTATGCATGTGAAGGAGGCGCGAAAAATGGTGAAGACGCGACAGCGGGAGCTGATATTAACGGCGGTACGTGGCTCGGACAGCCACCCGACCGCAGATGAATTGTTCCAATCCATCCGCGCCGAGCTGCCGACGATCTCGCTTGCAACGGTTTACCGGAACCTTGGCATCCTCACGGAACAAGGGCTGATCCGTAAGATTGAGATACCGGACGGACGCGACCGTTTTGATTGGCGTCTGACCGATCATGAACATTTTCTGTGCCGCTGCTGCGGACGTATCTGGGATTTTTCACTTGCGCAGCCGATCGCGGCGCTGGTGCCGCCGGAAATGGGGTTCACGATACAGGACCACGCGCTTGTGGTGCGCGGGCTGTGCCGTGAATGCTCCGCAAAGGCCGCGCCTGTCTGTGCGGAAGGATAGATCCGGGCGCCGGGGCTCTGCCCCGGGACCCCGGTCCTGCGCGGACGGCGCCAAAGGG
>CAJUGU010000099.1 GCA_910586105.1 uncultured Eubacteriales bacterium
ATCAACCATTCTTACTTTTGTAAATTACTGGATATTTTATGAAACTGCCGTGCCTATTGAACGATCCGTTCCGGCTTGCCGGAGTCATAAAGCTCCTGCCGGATTGCGGCAAACATATCCTCCGCCATGCTCAGATACTGCCGGACCGTATGTTCGTCGATCTCCAGCGGCAGGTCGGTCGGATACCGCGTTTCGATGTACAGATTGTTCAGCGCGGCGCTCTCCGTGAGGTAATCCTCGAACCCCGTCTCAATCGCCGCCGCCTGCCTGCACAGGTAGGTCAGGTTGTGGCCGTCGAAGTGCCGTCCCGTGCGATAGAGCAGGAACCCCTTGAGCGCCTTTTCGATCGCCTGCTGACAATGGAAGGCGATGTTGCAGGGGTCGCCATCCCAGGTCAGCAGGATGCGCGCCGATTGTAAGTCATGCAGCGCTTTTTCCAGCCATTTGTAATAGTACAGGCTGTCATGCCCGCCTTTACGGCGTCGACTCATAAATGACCCTCCCCCGTCGACCAATCCACGCGGCATAGCTGCTTGGGTCATGCTGCAGCGCCGCCCACTCGTCATGCGTGTACAACGTCAGGTTTACCGGCACATCGCTTTCGATCGCAAGGTACAGCCGCTGCATCAGCGCGTTTTTATCCTCGCATTCCGGCATGATGATGCAGAAGCTGACCGATTTCAGCTGGTCGGTCGTCAGCGTGCGCTTTTCCGCGTAAAGGATTACGCGTTCCGGTTTGCACTCGTGCAGGATCACCTCAAGTGCGTGTTCCATTCTGGGTTCCCCCCTTTTCTCTGAAAAATGTGTTTGCGGCTGCCCGCCGGTCAGGACGGCGTCCACGGCGAAAGCCGCGCCGCGCCCTCGAAGCGGGTCTTTCCGTCCGCCTCCCCGAACACATACCGCACGCCGTCCTCCTGCCCGGTCAGCACGCGCAGGCGGTCGCCAAACCGGCTTTCCGCAGTATAATTGACCTGGAGGGCGGAAACGAACTGGCTGCCGAGGTTCAGGTCGAGCCCGTCCGACAGGATATCGACGATCTTCACGTTGTTGACATGGTCATTCACGTCCAGATCCGAATAGCAGACCGGGTGGACATGATGCTCGCGCAGGTCGGCGCAGGCCAGCTTGCCGGGGATTACGAGCTTTTCCGGCGACAACGCAAGATACCGCCGCGCCTGCTCGATCGCCGTCGGACGGAGGATGCGGTGGGTCTCCTGATCAAGCACCGTCCAGGAGGAGACCGCCGCTCCGACCGGCTCCCCGCCGGACAGAAAGCGGAAGGAACGCAGCCATGTCGCCCCCTTGATGCCCGCGCACCAGGTTTGCACGCACACCTGCTCATACGGGAGCAGCGGGCGCAGCAGCTCGGTCTTCATCCGCGACAGCACCCACAGCACGCCGAGCTGTTCGCGCCCCAGCCCGAGCTGGTAGGCATGCACCGTCGCCGCGTCCTGCGCCAGATCGAACAGGCAGGACGGGCGCGCAATGCCCCGGTTGTCGATGAATCCGAAATGGATCTCGTAGGTTTTTTCAAAAACGTCAATAGGCTTCAACGTATCCAGAAGCACGAAAAGGACCTCCTCGCCGCTCTGCGGCGGTGAAATTTGCGGTTTCCCGCATCAATGGGTGATGGAATACAGGAACAGGGAAAAGATATCGAACAGCCCGCCCGGGTCGGTCGCCACCTCGGGCTGTTCTCCGGTATCGGCAGGCGGCGCAGGGGTCTCCGGCGCGCCGGAGAAGTGTTCGCGCACCAACGCGGACAATGCCGCCGAATCGGCAACCGAGCCGTAACGGAACTGCACCGAGCCCGCCGCCTTGCCGGTACTGTCGATCCGATCCAGCTGGCGGGCCAGCTCGTCCGCGCCGTACCAGACGCTGGTCTGGTCGTCGGTCTCCGCCGAGCGGTAGGCCGCCATGCCGATGTACAGCTTGACATCCGTCCCCCGCACGGCCTCGCTCCACCAGTCCAGCAGCGTCGCGAAGTCCGCCGCCTCCGAGCCGATGTTCCAGTAGATCTGCGGGCAGATGTAATCCACGATCCCGTTTTGGATCCAGAACAGCCCGTCCGCGAACGACTGCGAATAGGCCGAATAGCCGTTGGTTTTGCTCCCGCGCGGGTTCGCCGGGGCGTTATCCCAGATGCCCGAAGGGCTGATGCCGAAGGACAGGTCCGGATCGGCGCGGTGCAGCGCTTCGTCCAGCTCGGCAACCAGCAGATTAACGTTGTTGCGCCGCCAGTCGGCGATATCCGCATAGCCCGCGCCATAACGGGCGAAGCTGGCGCTGTCGTCAAAGTCGGCGCCCGGGTAAAAATAATCGTCGAGGTGGATACCGTCCACATCGTAGGATTCGACGATCTCAACCGCGCCGTCCACAACCAGCGACCGCACGTCGTCGAGCGCCGGGTCATAATAATAATTGTCGTTGTATTCGATCACCCATTCGGGGTGCTTTTTGGCGGGATTTTCCGCGTTGAGGGCTTCCCATTCGCGTTCGCCGTCGCGGGTGATACGGTAGGGGTTGATCCAGGCGTGCAGCTCCAGCCCGCGCGCGTGCGCGCCCGACACCCAGTAGGCCAGCGGGTCAAAGCCGTTGGAAGGCTCGATGCCCTGCGGCGCGCCGGTCAGGTAACGGCTCCAGGGGAAGATCTCGGAGCGGTAAAGCGCGTCCGAGGACGGACGGACCTGTAGGAACACGGTATTGAAGCCAAGGCTGGCGCAGTTATCCAAAATGGCGTCGGCTTCGGCCATCAGGGTGGCGGCGTTCGCGGTCGCGGTGGATGGATAATCCAAATTATATACCGAGGATACCCAGACGCCGCGCATCTGCGTTTCGACCGGGATCGGCGCGGCTGCGGCGGCAGGGATCAGGATCGTCAGCAGCAGCAGGGCTGCGAGGATTCGTTTGTGCATGGGAGTTCTCCTTTCCAGACGAGGGCAATACTGCATGGTTTGTTAAGTTAATCGTAACACGTATGCCGGAAAAAGGCAAGCCTCGGTTGACGGGACGTTACAAAAATGATAAAATTTAACCGTAAAAGGCACATTGAGAGAGGATGCGATTGGATGAATTGGAGAAGTTCGGCGACATTGGCAGCGCTTGCCCGAATGCTTGCGGACCGGCGGCGGCGGAGATTGCTGGCCAGCGGGGTATTTGCCGGGGCCTGCCTGCTGGCGCTCGTCGTTTTCACGGCGTTTTCCCTGCCGCGCCCGGTCGACCGGACGCTTTCTGCGGCGATCTTTGAAAACGGCGCGGCGGTCGGCGAGACGACGATCGCGCTGGAGGGCGAGCTTTTGCACACGCCGTTTTCCGAGTTCCAGACCTATACCGGGCGGTTGTGGCTGGGCTGCTTCGACCCCGCCCGCAAGCCACAAAGCGACGCGATCCTAAAATGGGTGATCCCATCCGAAGAATGCGTTCTCCTGCCGCGCCCGGGGAGCGTTTCGACCTTTGCCGAGATCGAGGCGATCTATGCCGACCTTGAGCTGCGGCAGATCACGATCCAACTGGCGGACGGCACCGTTATTTCGACCGAGGAAACCCCGCCGCCCGAACTGCTGAAAGCCTGACGTAAAATCGCCATGGCAGGCCGCGCCGCCCGCCGTCGTTGTGGCGGGCGGCGCAGCACGCGTGCGCGGCGGGAGACGCACCCCTTCCCCGCCGCAGCGGGAATAAAGTTTTTACTCGATTTTTTTACAAAAAAATCGCGGGTGCAGGGCAGAGCCCTGCCGCTGTCCGCGTAGGACGCCGCCCCGGCGAGGGGGCGCGGGTGCAGGGCAGAGCCCTGCCGCCGTCCGCGCAGGACGCCGCCCCGGCGAGGGGCAGGCCACGTGAATACGTCTCAAGGAGGTAACCATGCAAAAGAAGATCTTGGCAATACACGACCTCGCCGGGATCGGACGGTCGTCGCTCGTGCCGATCCTGTCGGCGATCGCCGCAATGGGGCACCAGTGCGTTCCCCTGCCGACGGCAGTCTATTCCAGCCACCTCGGCCTGCCCGGATGGCACGGCGCCGACCTGACACAGACAATGCGCCCCGCCCTGCGGCAGTATCAGGAGCTGGGTATGCGGTTCGACGCCGTTTATACCGGGTTCCTATCCTCCGCCGAACAGATCGGCATCGTCGCCGAAGCCGCCGAACAGCTCTGCGCCGGACGGCTGATCGTCGATCCCGTGCTCGGCGACAACGGCAGACTGTACAGCAGCATGTCCCCTGCGCTTTGCAGCCGTATGCGCTGGCTATGCGGAAAGGCGGGCGTGATCACGCCAAACAGCACCGAAGCGGCGGTGCTGCTGGGACGCGACCCCGGCGACGCGCCGCGCAGCCGCGAAGAAGCCTGCGGCTGGGCCGCGCAGCTGCGGGATCGCTATGGCGCGGCGGTCGTACTGACCGGGCTTTCTTTGCGCCCCGGCGAGACCATAGTCGCCTGCTGCGATGAAAACGGCGCGCAGCTGCTGCGGCATCCGCGGATCAATGCGTATTACCCGGGTACCGGGGATCTGTTCGCCGCCGTGCTTACCGGCAGCCTGACGCGTGGGGAATCCCTGATGCAGGCCGCGCGACGCGCCGCCGATTTCGTCCGCCTGTGCATCGAGGAGACCGAGCGGCAAGGCTCGGATCGCTTGCAGGGCGTCCGCTTTGAGCCGCTGCTTTACCGGCTCTCGCCGCAGGCCGCGCAGGAGGGCGCGGGATGAAGCCCGCAAGCGTTGGAACGTTTTTCCGTTTACAGGCGCGCATGCCTGCGGTAAGATTGGCGGCCTGCCGGGAAGTGCCCCGCGTAGGGGCACGCCCGCCGCTGCGCCGGGAAGATCGCCGCTGGGCCGAGCGTTTCAAACCGTGGGGAGCGCTCCCGCGCGCGGGGCGCTGCAATAAAAATATGCCCGGGGCGCTCCCTCCTTGCAGGGATCCCCAGGCATTTTTTTAAAAAACGCGGATCGCTTCCAGCAAATTATAGATCGCATATGCAACGCCGTCTTCCGCGTTGCTTTTCGTTGTGAAATGGCAGATCTCCTTGATATCCTCCCGCGCGTTCCCCATCGCGACCGGCATCCCGACCGCAAGCAGCATTTCCCGGTCGTTCTCACTGTCCCCGATCGCGATCGTGCGTTCCAGCGTCGTGCCAAACCGTTTGCAGAGCTCTCCGAGCGCGCGCCCTTTATCCGCATCCGGCGCAATGATTTCAATGTTATCATCCGCCGAGCTCATCAGCCGCAGCCCTTCGACCCCGGCCAGCTGCTGACGGATCACGGCAAGATGCTGCGGGTTCTGCGATCGGGTGAATACCTTATCCACCGCGATCCGCTGGTCGGCGATCGCTTCCGCAACCGACGGCACCACCGTCTTTGCCGCAAGGAACCCCTCGTTGGATTTGTATTTCCCAAACATCATTTCGTCATACGGGGTCATCAGCAGCTGGTCGCCAACATATACCATGGTGGAAAGCCCATAGCGTTCACAGGCCGCAGCGGCGCGGCAGGCGCTTTCCCAACCCATGGAGGTACGATGGAAGCATTTCCCCTGCGAAGCCGAGGAGAGCGCAGCCCCGCCCGAGCTGACCATCTCATCATCCGTGCCCAGCAGGTGTGCGAACTCCGCCGCCTCACTGCAAATGCGCCCCGTCGAGATTACCACATGGACGCCCCGCCTGCGCGCCCATTGTACGGCCTCCCGGACGGCAGGGTTCACCTGATTGTGCGGGCTGAGCGCCGTCCCGTCAAGGTCAAGCGCAATCAAGTCATATTGCATTCTGGAGCCCTTTCCTTTCGTTCTTTGTTCTTTTTCATTTTATTATAAATTGCACAAAAATGCAATCGCGAAAATGTACAAAACCCACAACCCGAGTTTCCCCAGGTTGTGCAGAACATCGAACGGACGGACAGGGCGGCGGTTGGGCTGGCCGTCGCCGTCAAACGGCGGCCAGCTTTGCAAAAACGCTGTGCAATCGCCCATAAGCCCTCGCCAGGTCCCGGGCCTGCGGGTCCCCGGTGCGGTCGTACACGCCGCTGCAAACCTGTTCGCAGTCGGCAAACAGCTGCGGGAAATACGCCGTCCGTTCGCCGAGCGGCCATTCCGGCCAATCCTCCGCGCCTGCGCGCGGGGCCGTACCGGCATACCCGATGCTGAAATCCTGCGCGGTGATCGCGCCCGCGTCCCGCAGCTCTCCCAACGCTTTGCCGTATCCGCTGCGGCTCAGGGCGTGAACGTCATACCGCTGCGCCAGCGAAGCCGCCTGCCCCTCGGTCAGCTCCCGGGCCTGCGCCGGGCTTCCGCCTTCGGCCATGTTGGCGGTGTAGGCGTCCTTTGCCTGCCCGCGGGCGGCGTTCCGTTCCGCCCGGGCTTCCTGATAGGCCAGACGGTAGATCACGTTTGCCGATTCCCAAAAGCCCTCTTCCGCGTCGGTCGGCACGCTCTGCCAGCCGCCCGTCCCGCTGTGATAGGCGACGATCTGTTCGCCGTTTTCGTTATAGGCTTCGGCGGTCGTCCACATCAGCCCGCGCTGCACCCGCCCTTTATACGGGATCCGGAGCATTTCGCAGATAAAATCAAAGTTGACGTCCCCCACCGGCCCCGGCAGGCTGATGCGATGGGCCAACTGCGCCATCGCGCTTTTGCGGTCCGGGGAAACGTTCGCCGCCATATATTCGCGTTCCATCGCGATATAGCCCGGGCTCATGTAAGTACCCGCCTGCGCGTCCCGCTTCGCGTAGTCCCGGATCGCCTGCGCGTACTCCTCCGTGATAGGATCCTTTTTCCCGCCGGTGTTCGCGCCCTGCCCGGGCCGCGTTTTCGACGCGGTCAGCATCGGGGGGATACTGGTCCGATTCGTGATATTCATAACAGCTCTCCTTCCATCCTTCCGGATGCCCGGCCGGAAACTGCGCCCGCCCTCCTTTTGAGGGCCGACGGTCGCAGCCCCTGCCGGAGCCTGCGGCCTTTCTTTGTTATTGATACAGCACCTCGAATTTGCCGTTTTCAAGGGCAAACACCGGCTCGTCGAACTCCGGCGTTTCAAAATCGGCCTTTTGGATAAAATCCGGCCCGGCCTGTTCCAGCCGTTCCGTGATCTCGTCGGTCTTCCCGACCATCGTCCCATCGTCCCGGACGGTGATGCCGTTCAGGTCAAAGCCGTACCGCCACATCAGGATCCGGTTGAGCAGGTGTAGATAGGCGCCGCCCGCGTTCATCATAAACGTCAGCCGCGATCCGGCGATCATTTTTGCCGCCTGCTCGTTTTCGCTCGTAAAGGTCTGATCGGCGGAACACGTCAGGTCGCCGAACCCAAACCCATAGCGTTCCTGCATCGATCCGTTGCAACGGAACCGGTTAAACGCCATCTCCAGGCAGTCCATCTTATCGGCATATCCCTTGGAGACCGACGCAACGCCGTGTTTGGCGATCAGCGCGTCTTTTTCAAGCGGCAGATCCTTCGCATTCCAGGGGTTGTATTTCCCGTCCTCCCGCCGGTGCCGGTACAGCGCGGAAATCGCTTTTGTTTTATATTGCGTCCAGTGATCGTCCTGGTTGACGACCTTTTCGATCAGGGCGTTTTCCTCCGGGCTCCCGCCGGATACGGAAAACTGGAAGGTGGATGTATCCAGACTGAATTCATATCGTTTCGATGGGTCATAGGTCATGCCCGCGTTTTGAAACTCCGCTTCGATCGCATCCCGCACCGGCTCCATCCGCTGGTCGAACGTCCCCTGATAGACCAGCTCAAGCCGCGCGGCGTCCGCATCCAGCAAGCGTTCGGTTTCCGTCAATCCAACGGTCTTCGCCTTATCGATCAGCAAATGCTGAAATTGGATCAGCGCCTGCCCCTCTGTCAGCCAGTCGCCGCTGTGCAGCATCGACTTTACTTGCCCCGGAGTAACACCCAATCCGTTTGCAATGTATTGCAATGCAGACCCGTCCGATTCGATCATAGCCGTCGCCAATTTACGGCCTGTTGGATCCTGCAAAAACGATCTGCCCGAGCGCTTCATATACGCTTCATCCTGCTTGAGCAGTTCGGTCAATTCTTCGATTTTATTTTTCGGTTTTGCCTTGGCCGTTTTTTCCACAACTGCCGATTCGGCAGCAGGCTTTGCCTGCTCTTCCGAAGCTACGGCGTCGATTTCCTGAAACAGCCGGCAAACACGGCTGCATGCCGAAAACATCGCTTCTATATTTTGCCCGTCTTCCGTCCCTGCCGCTGCGTCCTGCGCGGACTGGTATTGCGCAAGCCGCTGCTCCAGCAGCGCCGCAAAGTCTGATTTTGCGCTTCCGACCGGCCACGCCCGCAGCTCTGACGCCAATTCAGGGGTTGCAAAACCGCCATAGGCCGCGCTGAATTCCTCCGCAGTAATGCAGTTTGCATCGCGTAGCTGTTTCAGGATCTCGCCGTATTCATTGCGGCTCAGGGCGTGAACGTCGAATCGCGCCGCAAGCCTTTGGATCGTCTCGATCGCTGTGCCCGCCGCGCCGCGGGTCGCCGCCGCTTTGGGCCCGACCGGGTCTTTTTTCGCCGAAAAAGCGTCCTGCGCGCTTGCGCCGCCCGTCTCACAGCGCGCCCCCTGCCTGGACATGCCAACCGGGATATTCCATCCGCTGTGATCGACCCTTCCTATTCCATTCATCCTAACCATCCTCCTGATCCATACCATTCCTGAAAATCTTCGATATTTTAGCGCCCCCACCGGCAGGCCTTGCCTGCCGGTGGGGGAAACCTCCCTTTACCAAAGGATCTCCTGTAGGATCTGTCCAACCTTCCGGATCGCTTCCCGTTCGCTGGACGTTGCGCCCAGCAGGTTCCAGTCCGCCGCGCGCCGGAGGTTATATGCGTCCAGACCATGCAGGAACTTCATCGGGTCGCCTGTCCAAAGGTCGTCTTTCAGCGTATCCTCGTAGGTAAGGCCGTCCTTCATCCATGTGAGAGGGTTCGGGCCAAAACGCTCATAATCCTGCGGGCGCACGGAGGTCATGCCGCCCGGAGGGCAAGCGCTGTCCGTACCGTTTGCGTACCCCCGCTCCTTCTCTGTGATGATCCCCCAATCGACCAGATCCGCAAGGAAATCGTCCCATTCCTGAAGCGTCATATCGCCGCGCCCGTTGTGCAGCTTTTCGCGCAGCTCCTCCCGCTGCGTCTCGGGCAGGGCTTCCAACCCCTGCTTCCCGGAGCCTTCGCCGCCCTCCAAAAGCGCCCCGCTCGCCTGTAATTCTTTCAGCTTACTGCCAAATTCGGCCTTCCGCGGCGTAAAATTCGGATGGATCAGCCAGGCGTCGCAGCCGGTGTAACCGCCGCTGTTTCCCAAGTATTCACATACTAAATAACCCATGATTTAATATACCTCCTACCAAAGGATATCCTGTAAGATTTGCCCGACGTTCCGGAGCGCTTCCCGGTCGCTGGATACCGCATTCACCATGTTTCCGCCCGCCGCCCAGCGGAGGATATGGGCGTCCAGCCCTTGCAGGAACTTTACCGGGTCGCCTGTCCACAGGTCGTCTACCAATTTGCTCTCGAAGGTAAAGCCATCTTTCGTCCAGGTATACGGATTGGCTCCAAAACGTTCATAATCCTGCGGAAACACGCTGCATAAACTTCCGTTCTCCGGGACAACGCCCAAAAGCCCGTTTGCGTGGTTCCGCTCATTATTTGTGATAATCCCCCAGTCGACCAAGTCTGCAAGGAAATCATCCCATTCCTGAAGCGTCATATCCCCGCGCCCGTGGTTCAGCTTTTCGCGCAGCTCCAGCCGCTTTTCCTCGGGCAAGCCTTTCACGCCCTGCTGTTCGGAGCCGTCGCCGCCTTCCAGCGCTCCCCCGCTTTCCTGTACTTCTTTCAGCTTACTGCCAAACTCAGCCTTGCGCGGTGTAAAGTTCGGGCCAACCATCCACATATCGCAGCCGCCGCTGCTTCCCCAGTATTCGCATACATAATAACCCATGATCTTTCATACCTCCTACCAATTTCCTAAATCGATATATCCCCACACCCATTATGCAGCGCTTCACGCAATTCCAGTTGCATATGGGCGTTACCCTGAATCCCATGTATCCGCTTGTTGAGATACCCCATGATATATCGCGTTTTTACGCTTTGATCAGCTATTCTTGAACGTTACCTTCATAGAATAAGTCGGATACACATAATCGGGCAGTTTAATGATTGGATCATAAACCTGCATAACGCCTCTGCCAGTAAACCCATATGTATAATCTGCGGTCTTATCGCTGGGGTACCGGCAATATGCATAAATATCAGCATAATTAGCGTGAACGGCCTTTGCTTTCATGGATTCTCCGTTGCTTTCATGGTTGTAAGTCCTATATTCAACGTAATAGGGGATATAGCAATCCATATAAATCCGTCCGGTCAAATACCAGCCAACGACATCGTCTTCCTGCAAACCAGCCGACGCAATCAGCGCTTTTTGCTGCTGAAGTGTCATTTTCTCTTGAATGAGTGTCGGCGCATATGTACTCGGGCTGAATCTGATGCACCTATCGGACGCTTTATATTTACCGTCCTGAATAACAGCAGGGTGAACCTCAAGCCACAAAATCTTGAATTCATTTGCAGTGCTGGGGATCACCCGCGCATCCACATTCGGGAATTCGCCGACATCCGGCAAGTCTTCCAGCGGGATATCATCCGGATCCGGAATATCAAAAAGGGTCGGCTCCCCTTCGGGTACGATCAACGTCGGTTCCGAATACGGGACATCGTCCACGGTTCCTGCCGCTGCCGGTTCCGCAGCGAACGCCGTTGCGCCGAACGACAAGCACAGCGCCATCGTGAGCAGAAAGCTGATAACTTTTTTCATGAATAAGCTCCTTTCAAAGTCGCGACCTGTAAGGTCATGTTTTCATCGAACAAATTTTTGCATTTTTGAATCGTCCACATAAATCTGATATGCCCCAAAGGGCAAGGACACTACCCCTTTCCGCTTATGTGGAGCTTTTCCGCAATCATAGGCATCACCTCCTTAAAAAATCCCAATTTTTTCAAAATCACACATTGTGTTTCCGCCCCATATGCGATATAATAAGAATCAGCCACATAAATCTGATATGCCGCGATCGCGGTAAGGACACTACCCCTTTCGGTTTATGTGGTTTTTTCTTTATGCGGGGGCGCTGACCGCCAAAGGAATGTTTGCCTTTACACGTCGATCCAGTCCGGATCGACCCAGCATCCTTTTGTTTCATTCCACCGTCGGTACTGCAACACATTATTATTGTACCTATATTTTTTTACAATTTTATCTGCATGCGGACATATCTTGTTTACTGTGACACATTCTCCCCCAAAATGATTCTTTCCTTGTGGAATATCCACTTCGTTCGCTGCATTTGCTACGCTCGTTGAAATGCTCATTGCAACAAGCATTCCCAAAACCGCCAATTTCTTTAAATTCATCAATTTCAAATCAAGTCACTCCTCATAAAATTTGAACTTTTCTTCTGCAAAGTCCTCTGCTATTTCTTCGGATATTTGCGTTGGTAAGCAGTTTTCTGTGTAAAGCCAATATTCCCCGTTCCTATGTATGACATATGAATTATCCGGCTCAATATCAACTGTGTTAGGCTCTGCGCTTGCAGGGGCTTCCGTACACGGCTGCAAAATCGTTGCATACGATATCACCATTGCTATCGCAAAGCCGGTCACCAAAGCGCGTTTTCGCGCGTTCGCTTTGGGCTGCTCCGGCCCCATGATCGCGTGAAACCGTTCCTGCAAATCCGCATTGTCCTCAGAGGGCAGAGCCGTCGAGCCATACACAGGCGCCGATCGAGCCGATTTTCCGCGCACGATGCTGGCAATCGTTTTCAGGTAGGCGATCCGCCCCCCTTTATCCAGGCGCTTTACAACGGCCTTATCGCATCGCAATTCGAGGGCTTGCCCAATGTCCTGCTTTAGCAGCTGCACAATGGGATTCCACCAGAATATTATGCAAAAGAAAGCGGTTATCTGCTTCATCCAGATATCATGATTCCGGAAATGGGTATATTCATGTTTCAGGATGTAGTACAGCTCCTCCTCCGAATACGGCTGCTGCGGCAGCAGGATAAGTTTGCGGAAAGCCCCGATCCCGTGCGGGATCTCGATATGGGGCGCGGTATAGACCGCCACCGCGATCTGTCTTTTTTCTTCGCCCGCCACTTTGCGGAACACCGTTTGCACCGGCTCCCCCGCCGGTCTGGCATATTTTCGGATCCTGCGAACCACCCGGAAATATTGAACGCTATACCACAATATTTCAAGACAGGCGACGGCTGCCCAAACGCCGATCAAGACCGTGACAACGGAAAACGAACGCTGCCCCACCGTGAACCACTCGGCGTTCATCCATCGATAAAACCGCGGATAAAACCACTTATCCGGCAGGATGATCGCATACGGAAAGTCCAGCGGCAATACTGTCCGCAGCATAACGAGCGCATAAAGCACGATCGGGACCGTTACGCTGGCAAACCGCTGCTTTGCCCAGCCGCGCCGGCGCAGGATGCAGAACGCCAGCACCAAAACGCTGCACCACCATACGGCATAGCAAATCGAGTAAAAGGTAATTCCCAAACCTTATTCCTCCTGGTTTTTGTACTCCTCGATCATAGCTTCCAGTTCTTCGATCAGTTTTTTGCGTTCCTCCTCCGTCTGCTTCGTTCTGAAATTCCCGAGCAGCGCAAGCCCAAACTTTGCGGCCGCATAATCGCTTGGCGTTTCCCGCTCGATCAACGCGGAAAGGTACTCCTCCCTTGTGATCTTCGGCGCAAACTGCCTGATCAGATGCTTCGTCGCACGCTCGACCCCGCACATGGCGATATAGCCGTTTTTTTCCAGCTTTTGAAGCAGCCGGTGCAGGTTGCCTACACTCATAGAGCCGCCTGTCCTTTCCGCAAGCTCTACGCTGGTCAGCGGCTTTTCTGCGTTCCAAAAAATGTCCATCAGTTGTTTTTCGCCTTTGCGAATCGGTTCCAATTTCATATGTCCTCCCAGACCGTTTTTATTTTGAAGAACCGTTCGCATAAAATGCGATCGGTTCAATGTGTATATTATAGCAACTACCCCAGTCGCTGTCAAGGGGCTTTCCGTGTTCCCTCCGCACTGGCGAATCGCTTATAAATCGTCCCATTTCACTATAATATTTAAAATCTTTAAAATTCGCGGCAGCTCATAAACAACCGGCGGCCTTGCCCCTGCAAAGCCGCCGGTTTTCCGTTATTCTGAAAGATCCAGCAGGACGTTTAAGGAAAACTGCCGCCCGTCCGTCTCGGTCAGCACCGCCCCGCGATACTTTTCCGCTACCGAACGGATGTTCGATAGCCCGACCCCCGCCGGGGGCAAAGGCCGGTCGGGGCAGGTGTTTTCAAAGGTCAGCATATAAAAATCCCCCTGCCGTTTGCCCGCGATCCGGATCGACCGCGCCCCCGCCACCTCCCGGCAGGCGGCGAGCGCGTTGTCGAGCGCGTTGGCGAAGATGACGCACAGGTCGAAATCGTCGATCCCGCAGGGCTGCGGCAGCAGCAGGGAGACCTCGGCCCGGATCCCTTCCGCCTGCGCCAGCTTTTCCCCCAGCAAAATGTCTACGACCGGGTTGCCGGTCTGATAAGGGAAGGACAACGCCCCCGAAACGGTTTCCAGCCGTTTCAGATAGGCCCGGCCTTCGTCAAGCCTGCCGCCGCCAAGCAGGCCGTCCAGCACCGCCAGGTGGTTCCGGATGTCATGCCGGAAGGCCTTCGTCCGTTCGTAACGCTGCCGCGCTTCGGCGATATAGACCTTCTGCGCCTGCGCCGCCTGGGTCAGCGACCGCAGCGCCGACTCCGCCTGAAATCCCCGGCAGAGCTGCCGGTAAGCATACAGGGTACACAGCATCGCCGCCAGCCCCATGGCTTGCAGGAGCAGAAGCGTGGTTTGCCGCCCGACTTCCGTCCATGAGACCGTGGGCAGGATCAGCGTGTAGGCGGTTTGCAGGATATAAAGCTCCGCGCCGAAAAAGAACAGGCAGGGGAACAGCAGCAACCCGATATACGGCGTTTGGCGTTCCCCTGCATCGGGCAGCAGCCGGAGCACCGCGCGATAACAGGCGACGCAGAGCGCAAAAAACAGGGGCTGCGCGATCAAAAGCAGAAGATACAGCAACGGCCTGCCGATGAAGCGCGGGAAAACGACCAGTTCAATGGAATCGATGATGCCATACGAAAGCTGCGAGATATAAAAGGCGAGGACGGCGGCAAGCCCCGCAACCGGCGGCGGGGCGCCCAGCGCCAGCCGTTCCATGCCATACAGCGCGAACACGCCGGCGGCGATCGACAGCGAGTCGCCAAGGGACAGCCGAGCCGCCGCCAGCCCTACGGCGCAGAGCAGGGCGGAATAGATGGCAAAATGCCATAGGCGGGCCGTTTTCCCGGTCAAACGGCTGACAAAATAAATGTGCAGTATGCCTTGCCCCAATGTGCCAATGGCGTTCAGGAGCTGATCGAAGCGATCCATCTTAGCATCCCCTGTCTTTCATATGGCGCAGGAGCGCCTGCGTCAGTTCGCGTTCGCGCAGCCGTGAGGCCGGGATCACTTCCCCCTGCGCCAGCAGCACCTGCCCGGCCTGCCGTCCCCGGACATAGTCCAGATTGACCAGATAACTGCGGTGGCATTTGAAAAAACGGGCGTCGACCTGACGCTCCAGGTCTTCCAGACGGTTGTAATAGTCGACGACCGTCCCGTCGGCTTTGTGGATGTAGAGCTTCCGTCCAAGCACCTCGCAATATACGATGTCGGCAAGCGGGACGACTTCACAGGCCGTCCCGCGCTGGATCACCAGATCGTTTGCGCCGCGCTGCATCAAACGTTTGCATGCACGGTCCAGCGTCCGCCGGAAATGCTCGCGGTCGATCGGCTTGAGCAGGTAATCGTATGCTTCGACCTCGAAGGCGTCGAATACGCATTCTTTCAGGACCGTTACGAAGATCAACAGGCTGCGGTCGCCCCGTTCGCGCAGGATCCGGGCGGTCTCCATCCCGTTCGGATGCTTCATTTGAATGTCCAGAAAAATCAGGTCAAAGCCGCCGCCGCTTTCTAATAAGGCGCGCCCGCTCGAAAAATGGTCGATGGAATAGGTCTCGGTCTGGTTGTCGCGCAGGTGATCCATCAGATGCGCGGTCAGCTCCCGCAGCATATGCGGCTCATCGTCACAAATCGCAAATTTTATCATCTTCAACACCACGTTTCCCCTCTCAGTTTAACAGCTGCCGCACCCGGCGGCAATCCCCTTTGCGCTGGAATGTGGAAAATTTGTCGCGAAATGCTTTCCCCCGGCAGGCGGGATGGTATGCCTTTGGTTGGGAAAGCTTGCCCTCCGGCAGGAAGCCTTATTCCGCCGCGCCGTCTGTTCAGGCGTCCGGTTCCATTTTGAAGCGCCCGCGCCGATTGCCGGCCGCCCCCTTTTCTGTTATACTAATTTTACCACAATAAAAGCAATCCGAAAACAAAGTTTTGAAAAAGAGGGCTGTCTCAATGATATGCTCCCTCTATGAAAGACAGTGAAATAACAAAACACTGTCATCATAGG
>CAJUGU010000100.1 GCA_910586105.1 uncultured Eubacteriales bacterium
ATATAAATATTTATTTAGAAGATTCTACCGGGAACACGAAGTCGAATTGGGACTTATCCAAACGTTTGCGGACCGGTTTTGTAGCTGCTATAATTTAGAAAGCCCCTTTGTATGTAGATACTGCATACAAAAGAGCTATTGTAACATTATATGAAGATGGATTAAAATTTTCCGCATTTTTTTATTGGTATATGAAGATATAACCTGTTTAACAAAAAAATATTCTGGAAATTTGACGAAAAGACTTGCATTTATGGCGGAGCAGTGCTAGACTAATGAAAGAAATTTAATACTCGGTTACATTCGGGATTCTATGGAGAAGCCGAGTGCGAGAGGAGGAGACCTTGCAATGTATCCAAGACAGCACTACAGCGGATGGGGACAGGTCGGACGGCTGATCCCGCATCAAAACGAAGACGATCCGGGCGAGCATGTGGATCGAAAAAGCATCAAGCAGTTTTTAGAAGGCTGTCGCCAGCGGGGGACCTCAGAACTTACGGTGACGCGCTATGGCAAACCGTTGGAAGTGCTTTACGACTATCTGCCAGAGGATAAATCGATCCGATATGGAACGTTGGCAAAATGGCGGGGGGCGTTGATCGATAACGGCTATATAAGAGGCACGGTCAATTCCTATGTATCGGTTGCAAACATGCGTTTTGATTTCAGCAGAAGGTGTGAATACCAAATGTCCGAGCGGCTAGGCCAAATGCCGGAGGAGCAGCCGGCGCTTAGCCGGATGGAGTATTTACAGCTGCTGCAAGCGGCGCGCAAGGGTTATACCACGGAGCCGATCTTCCAAACGCGGGACGGCAGGCCGATGAACTGCGCCTACACCATGCGAATGATCCGGGCGATCTGCCCGGTGGCAGGCGTCTCCGAGGATAAAGGCGGTACCCGCTGCCTGCAAAAGCTCTATCGTTCGAACCGGGCCGGGCTGGAAAGCAGCCTGCTGACCGACCAGGCGCACGAGCGCTTACTTGAGCACGAGCAGCTCGAAACTGGCTGGAACGAAAACAATAAGGCAGTGGTTTGGTAAACATGGGTGAAATCAAAATATTTGTATGTTGTCACCGACCGGAAGCCGTTCCGGAGCATCCGCTCCTGGTTCCGATCCAAGTAGGGGCCGCGCTGGCGGACACTCATTTCCCGGGGTTCCTGCATGACGATACGGGCGACCATATTTCGGAAAAAAACCGTTCCTATTGTGAGCTTACAGCCCAATACTGGGCGTGGAAGAATGTCCAGGCGGACTACTACGGTTTTTTCCATTACCGCCGTTATCTTTATCCGGATATTCATGCAAAGCAACCCTATCAGCTCGCGCAGTCCCCATCTGCAAATCTTCTGAAAAGATTAAATTATGAAAGTTTCGCGGGATTGATCCGGGACTATGATCTCATTTTACCAAAATCTGAAAACATGCATGTCCCGGTTCGGGATCATTATGCAGCGGCCCCATTCCATGATGCAGGCGATTTGCGGTTGTTAGAAAACCTGATCCGACGGGATACTCCGGAATACGCGGCCGCGCTGCATGCATACCTATCCGGGACAAACTGTTATTTCGGCAATATATTCATCATGAAACGTCCGGTTTTCCGATCCTATTGCGCATGGATATTCCCACTGCTGGCGGAATTCGACCGATATGTGCAAAAGGG
This sequence comes from uncultured Eubacteriales bacterium, assembly GCA_910586105.1. GTDB lineage: Bacteria > Bacillota > Clostridia > Oscillospirales > Butyricicoccaceae > QXXE01. Next base: position 1,665 of record CAJUGU010000100.1, read on the forward strand.
CTGCGTTTCACCACAAGCGCAGCGGGTGAACGGCTACTTAGCGGAACGCCTTTTGGGGATCTATGCAGCGGCGTTTCGGGCGGGAGGCGGCGGAAAGCTGCTGGAACTGCCTCGGATCCATTTTGAACGCTGTCCGAAAAAAATGTGGAAGCGTCGGACATTAAATCTAGTCCTTCCGCCAGGTACGCGCAGACGGGCGCTGATAAAAAAAGCAAGGGACTGTATCCTGACAGGGGGACAGGCATGATATTGTCACAAATCCTATTTCCTCCGGAGCAGGAGCCGGAAAAGCGGCTGCTTTATTGCCGTGGAAAGGGCATAGAGACTGCGAACGGCAGTTTGAGGATCCCGGCGGGGGAAACAGTACGGCTCGACACATATTTCAACGCCTTTTTCTACGGCGCGTACCTTCGCTATTCTCGCGTCAAACAAGTTCAAGCCACAGTCAGGACCTCTGGCACGATCGAACTGGTATTGTCAGCGCTTTCGCAGGAAATGCATGAAACCGTACTTTTTCAACAGAAGGTTTCGGGGGAGGAGATCATCACGCGGTTTCCGGCTTACCCGCTTTCGGGCCTGCCCAAAGACGGAGCGTTGTTTCTAGCCGTCCGGGCGGAGCGGGGGCCTGCGTATCTGCATGGCGGATGCTTTTCCACGGCAGGGCTGGAACCGCTTCCGGTACGGGCGGCGGCTGTGATCTGCACTTACCAACGGGAGCGCTCGGTCAAAGAAAACCTTCGCCGGGCGGCGAGTCTGTGGGAGCCGGAAAGTCCGGTAAAGGATGCGGTCGATGTTCTGGTGATCGACAACGGGGCGTCCCTCCATCTGGCGGAAACGCCGCACGTCACGGTATTTCCAAACAAAAACTGGGGCGGCAGCGGCGGTTTTGCGCGCGGGATGTTGGAAGCCTGTCAAAAAGGTTATACGCATATCCTGCTGATGGACGATGACATTTCGTTTGAACCGGAAACGCTTTTGCGCACGATACAGTTTTTACGCGCGGCACAGGAGGGCAAACGTCCGCTGTGCGTTGGCGGGCAAATGTTGCTGGAGCATCAGCCGACGATACAGTTTGAGTCCGGTTCCGGTTATCGAAGGGGCAGGCTGACGCCGCACGGACGGGGACGGGACTTATCCGACCGTCGAGCCTTGCTGGAAAACGCGAAAGAGACCGGTGCGGAATACAACGCATGGTGGTATTGCTGCATTCCGGTATCAGCTGTGAAACGGTATGGTTACCCACTGCCATTTTTTATCAAGACGGACGATGTCGAATATGGCCTGCGCATACATCCGGAGGTCGTGCTGCTCAATGGGATCGGCGTATGGCATATGGCGTTTTCCGAAAAGTACAGTCCGCATCTGGAATATTATATCAAGCGCAACGAGCTGATCGCCAGCGCGCTCCATGGAAGCGGCGCGGGAGCGCTGGCCGGCATCTGGAAACTGAGCCGGACGGCTGCGAAAGCCTGTTTTCGGAGGGATGCAAAGACGCTGGCCTTCGTGCGGCGCGCCTGTCAGGATTTTCAAAAGGGGCCGGAATTCTTTTTAAAAACTGATGCGGAAGTGCTGAACCGGCAGCTTTTGGAGCCGCGGCAAACCTCGATCTGGACGGAACTGCGTCGGTTGCTGCCTGCGTTTGCCGCATTTGCATTGCGCTATCGCCGGGTACGGGCGGAATACTGTAGCAGGCTTCCGGAACTGGTTTCCGGGACATTTTGGCGCACACGTTTTGAGATAGGGAAGGAAAACGATCCATCATGAAGCAAAAACGGATAACGTTCGCACAGGGCTGTGCCGCGCTTCTGCTGCTATATTTCCTGCTGGCCGTGCTGCTGTACGCGATCGCCGGTGAACAGTTTTTCTGGCGGGCCAGCCAGCAGGAGCTGTTTATACCGGAAAGCTCAGCGGGAGCAGAGCCGCTGGACGGGAGCCATGTTTTGGAGCAGAGCTTTTGGCTGGAAGGCGACCGGATCGATTCCCTGGCCTTTAAAAGCTGTACCTATGGACGACAGAATTCCGGCGTCCTGAGGGCCGAACTGGCCGATGAAAACGGCGCTGTCCTTGCGGCGCAAGAGTATGCGATGCAGCAGCTGCCGGATAACGGGTTCGTTCCTTTTTCTGCGGCGGAAGCGCTCCGGATCTCAGCGGGTAGGCGGTATGTTTTGCGGCTTTCCGGCAGGGATACCACGCCGGAGCAGGCGGCTTCGGCGGTCTATCAGGAGCAGGCGACCCTGCCGGGCGGCGAGCTTCGGTTCGACGGACAGCCGATCGCCGGCGCCCTTTGCGTGGAGCTCCGGCAATCGGACGCGCTGTGGTTCGGGCCGCATTATTGGCAGTCCGCAGGGATCGTGGGCATGCTTCTTGCAGGCTATCTTTGGTTCCTGTGCCGTCAGCGGCGCGCTGGGAAAAAAGGACTGGTGCTGAACGCGCTGGACGCCTTCCAGCGTTACCGCTTTTTGCTGCGGCAGCTGGTGGAACGCGACTTCAAGACCAAATACAAGCGCTCAGCCCTTGGCGTTTTGTGGAGCTTTCTCAACCCGCTTCTGACGATGAGCGTTCAATACATCGTATTTTCGACCGTGTTTCGGAATGACATTCAAAACTTTCCGGTCTATCTGCTGATCGGCGTGGTGTTTTTCAATTTCTTTTCAGAATCCTGCGGTATGGGGTTAATGTCAGTTGTCGCCAATGCGCCGCTGTTGACCAAAGTCTATGTCCCTAAATACATTTTTCCGGCATCCCGCGTGCTTTCTTCCTTTGTGAATTTCATGCTGGCACTGGCGCCATTGCTGGCTGTGCTGCTTGTGACCGGGCAGCGGCTGACCAAAGCGTTCCTGCTGTTGCCGTTCAGTTTGGCGTGCGTGCTTGTGTTCTGCATGGGCATGGCGCTGCTGCTGTCGGCGATGATGGTTTTCTTCCGTGACGTTCAGTTTTTATGGAATGTAATCAGCATCCTGTGGATGTACGCAACGCCAATCTTTTACCCGGAAACCATTATCCCGCAGGCGTTCATGGGTGTATATAAGATGAACCCGCTGTATCATTTTATCCGCTTTGCGCGGCTGGCAATCTTGGATGGCGTATCGCCGGAGCCGAGAGCTTATTTGTTCTGCATTTTGGCGGCGGTGATTCCGCTTTTGTTAGGGCTTGCGCTATTCCGTAGGACGCAGGACCGTTTTGTCCTGAACCTTTGACCGGGAGGGTCGATATGATCGAAGTACAGCATTTAACGGTCGATTTCCGGATGGCAAACGATCGGATCCAAAGCCTGAAAGAATATTCGGTGGCGCTGCTTACCCGACGCCTGTCGGTCGAAAAATTCCGGGCGCTGGACGATATTTCGTTTTCCGTGAAACGGGGCGAAGTTTTTGGGCTGGTCGGCCATAATGGGGCGGGGAAAAGCACTCTGCTGAAGGTGATTTCCGGCATCCTGAAACCGACCTCCGGGCAGCTATGGGTAGGAGGCCCGACCGTACCGATGTTAGAATTGGGTTCCGGTTTCGATATGGATCTCAACGGGCGGGAAAACATTTTTCTGAATGGCGCGATCCTGGGTTATTCCGAGGACTTCCTGAAGGAAAAATACCCGGAAATTGTTGAGTTTGCCGGATTGGGGCAGTTTATCGCAGCGCCGCTGCGGAATTATTCATCGGGAATGCTGGCGCGGCTGGCCTTTTCCATTGCTACCGTAGTAAACCCGGAGATCTTGATCGTAGACGAGATCCTGGCGGTGGGGGACGAGCCGTTTCAGCGGAAAAGCAAGCAGCGGATGCTGGAATTGATGGGCGGCGGCACGACAGTGCTGTTTGTATCTCACGATTTAAAACAGATCCGGGAAATGTGCGGCCGGGTACTCTGGCTGGAACACGGCAGGGTGCGGATGCTCGGCGATGCCGGGACGGTCTGCGACTGCTATGAAAATCAGGGAGGAACGTTATGAAATATGATTATTTGATCGTAGGCGCAGGGCTGTATGGCGCCGTTTTCGCGCATGAAATGACCGCTCGCGGGAAGCGCTGTCTGGTGATCGATAAACGCGGCCACATCGCGGGGAATATTTATTGCCAGGAGCAAAGCGGGATCCGTGTACATCAATATGGCGCGCACATTTTCCACACCAGCAGCCGCCGGATCTGGGAATATGTGAACCGGTTTGCGGAGTTCAATCAATATATCAATTCACCGGTCGCGGTGTATCACGATGAGCTTTATAACCTGCCGTTTAATATGAATACGTTTAGCCGTCTCTGGGGGATTCGCACGCCGGAGGAAGCAAAGGCGAAGATTCGGGAGCAGATCGCCGCATTGGATATCGCGGAACCGAAGAATCTGGAGGAGCAGGCGCTTTCGCTGGTAGGGACCGATGTGTATACCAAGCTGGTGAAGGGTTACACCGAAAAGCAATGGGGACGGGACTGCAAAGCGCTTCCGGCGTTCATTATCAAACGGCTGCCGGTGCGGTTCACATACGATAACAATTATTTTAACGACCGGTATCAGGGCATTCCGATCGGGGGCTATAACCAGATCGTAGAAAAACTGCTGCTAGGTTCAGATGTGCGGTTGAAGACGGATTATTTTGAACTGCGTGGGAAAGCGCCTGAATTGGCGGAACGGACGCTGTTTACTGGAATGATCGATACTTTTTATGATTATCGGTTTGGCGCGCTGGCCTATCGGAGCGTGCGGTTTGAGACGGAAGAGCTGCCAATCGAAAACTATCAGGGCAACGCCGTCGTGAACTATACCGCCCGGGAGGTACCGTATACCCGGATCATTGAACATAAACATTTTGAATTTGGCAAACAGCCGTCAACGATCATTTCCAAAGAATTCCCCATGGAATGGAAGCCCGGGATCGAGCCTTATTATCCGGTGAATGATGCGGAAAACACGGCGTTATATGAAAAATATGCAGCGCTTGCGTCGCAGGAATCCAATGTGATTTTTGGCGGGCGACTTGGGCATTATCGATATTATGATATGGATAAGGTTATTGCGGCGGCGTTGGATGCGGCGGAAAAAGAATAACAGGAAAGCAAGGGGTTTTGAGAGTGAAGTTGCAGCATTTGCTGATGCCGCAGGCCGGGCTGTGCCCGCAGCAGGAAATGTATTTTCGGGCGGATCCGAAAAAGGTGCATTTGACAGAGTGCCATCGGGCGCTGACGTTTGAACGATATGGCGTCGCTTGGTTTGACACATATTTCAACAGTTTCAGCATTGAAAAATGGCGGAAATATACCAATATCGGCGAGGTTTCCGTTACGCTTTTCCTGAAAGGAAAATTTGAAATCCAGCTGCGCAGTAAGGAAAAGATCCATGGGCGGCATGCAGAAAAAGAGCTTTCGGTCACGGCTTTTGAGAGTATGGAGACCATGGCGGTAACACTGCCGTTCCGCGCCTATGAACAAAAAGGGATGTTTTTTGTCCGGTTGGAGGCTTTGGAAAAAGATTCGCAGTATTGGGGCGGCTATTATTCCGCAGAGGTCGCGGAGGAAGCGCTTTTGCCGGTTGACCTTGCGATCAATATCTGTACGTTTAAACGGGAAGCCTTTGTGAAACGCAATCTTGAACTTTTGCGAAGGAACATTTTACAAAACCCGGAGAATGAGCTTTTTGGGCATTTGCAGGTGTTCATTTCCGACAATGGAAAAACGTTAGAGATCCCGGCGCTGGCCGATGAAACGGTGCATATCGTACCGAATAAAAACGTTGGCGGGGCCGGAGGCTTTACGCGCGGTCTGATCGAGATCCTGCATTGTCCCACCTATCGGGCGAGCCATGTATTGTTCATGGATGATGACATTTTGATCGAGCCGGAAGCGTTGTTCCGTACTTATACGCTGCTGCGCTGCCGGAAATCGGAATATGGAGACGTATTTATTGGAGGGGCGATGCTCCGGCTGGATCAGCAGAATATCCAGGTAGAAGCGGGGGCTGTCTGGCAGGCCGGGGAGCTGGCCTCCCGGAAATCCGGCGTGGACTTAAATACGCCTGACGGCTGTTTATATAACGAGACCGAGGAGACCGTTGAGTTCCATGCATGGTGGTATTGCTGCACGCCGATGAGCGTCGTTTCGGAAACCAACCTGCCGCTGCCGATCTTTATCCGCGGCGACGATCTGGAATATGGTTTGCGGAATATGAAACATCTGCTGCTGCTGAACGGGGTTTGTGTATGGCACGAACCGTTTGAGAACAAATACTCCTCGTTTTTGGAGTATTATATCCTGCGCAATATGCTTTATGACAACGCATTGCACGTTCCGGGATACAGCAAATGGAAGTTTTTAAAACGGTTGTATGGGAATGTGACCCGGCAGTTGTTTTATTATCGATATCAAAACGTTGATTTGATTTTCCGGGGCGTGAACGACTTTTTTAAGGGCGTCCGCTTTCTGAAAGAGACAGACGGCGAAGCGCTGCATCAGGAGATCATGGCGGCTGGCTATAAGGCGCAGCCGGTGGAAGCGCTGCCGGTGCCGTTCGACTATCCGGCGTATGAGCGGAGCTTTGGCGAGAATGACGGGCGTTTTCATAAGCTGCTGCGTATGCTGACGTTCAACGGACTGTTCCTCCCGGCAAAGCGCGACACGATCGCTTCTATGGCGACCTGCCGTCCGATCAATTTTTACCGTGCTAAGCGGGTGCTGCAATATGATGTGACCAGTAAAAAAGCGTTTGTCACGGAAAAAAGCATCCGGAAAAGCATTGCATATCTCTTTCATCTGCTGGGCATGACGGGAAAGATCCTGTTTGGTTTTGATGGGGCCATGAAGCGGTTCCAGCAGGAAGGGACGGTGCTGATGAGAGAAGAAACCTGGCGAAATTATTTGCACATATAAAGGAGTATACGATGGATTCATTTGCACTTTCTATGCAAGGACAGGAAGAATATCGATTTAAAGGGAAAACGATTGATATTTCGTTCAAGTATATTGTAACAGCAGCGTATCTTTACATGGTCATTCCGATTACGATTTTTTTTATGACTTGGCTGCGTTGGTACGTTGGGTTTCCGCTGACGGGTTTAGTGATTTTTGCATTATATTGTTTGATTAAAAAGGAATATAATGCAGAGCCTGCAATTGCATTTCCAGTACGAAACATTGTGATGGGATTAATTGTATTATCGATTTTTCTATGGATGACAGGACAAGGCGGCTTTTTCTTTCAATATAGCGATAATCACTGGCGAAATGCAACATTCTTTGACCTAATTGCTTTCGATTGGCCTGTAATTTATGAGCAAACCGGATACGCGCTTGTATATTATTTTTTACATTGGTTAGTACCTGCATTGATTGGAAAACTGGCTGGTAATCTTATCATTGCACGAATGGCATTATTTGTTTGGACGTTGATAGGTGTTTTATTGGTTATAATTCTTTTATCGATTATTTTAAGGGCCTACTCGATAAAGCGGTTTTCACTTTTACTTTTTATGTTTATTTCGTGGAGTGGAATTAACATAATTGGTGGAATCATTAGCAATGTATTTGGCTTGATTGATTTTGATTTAAATACGTTTGGGTGGTGGACGAATTTCAATATAGATGGGCAGGGGTATGCTTATATGTTCCGCTCAAATTGTGATCAGCTGGCTTCCGTTTATAACCAGACAATTCCACCCTGGTTAGCAGTACCGCTGCTGATAAACAAGCCAAGATCCTCTACCTTCGTTTTTTTAGCTGCATGTGTATTTGCTTATTCCCCATTTCCATTTGTGGGAATAGCAATGATGATGATTTTCTTTTTTATATTTTCTTTGATAAGTAGCAAAAGTAGAAAAGAAGTTATTTCTGCGATTAAAGAACCCTTTGGAACGGCTAATATTATAGCCTTTCTAACAATTGTTCCGGTATTTCTACTTTATTATTCATGCAATGTAGCTGCAACAACTGGCGCGCAAGGTAAAATGTTCGGATTGCATATTCCAATTGAAAATTTTAAATTGCATTCTTTGGTTATATTGGTGTTATTTTGCATATTACAATTTGGCGTTTATTCTGTTCTTATTTATAATGGATTCAAAAATGATGCCCTATTCAAGTTTATAACAGTTGCGATGTGTGCTGTGCCGCTGTTTAAGATAGGTACAATGGGAGATTTCTGCTGGAACGTATCAGTCCCCTTTTTCTTTTTACTTATGATATATACAACGAAATATATGTATGAAAATATAAATTTTATGCATGGAAGCGGACTGATAATAAGTAAATCGATCATTGGGTTAATAGTTTGCTTGTCGTTTTCGTTTTTGAATCCTCTTTCACAGATTGCGTTTGGATTTCGCATTGCATACGAATGTAAAACAGTTGATTTGATGTGTAGAGGATATATTGATACCTTCAGTGACAAAGAAATTACCAGTGAACTGATGACATACAATTATCTGTGCCCGGATTATGAAAATGCAGCATTTTATAAATACATTGCTAAATGAGGAAGAGAAAGATGAAAGTGATATTACTGGCGGGCGGGTTTGGCACTCGCATCAGTGAGGAAAGCCAATTCAAGCCCAAACCCATGATTGACTTAGGCGGCATGCCGATCTTATGGCATATCATGAAGCTGTATTCCGCGCACGGTTTCAATGAATTTATTATCTGCGCAGGCTATAAACAGCATGTTATAAAGGAGTATTTCGCAGATTATTTTCTGCATACTTCCGACATTACATATGATTTTACCAAAGGTAAAAACGAGATGATCGTACACCATAATACGTCGGAGCCGTGGAAGGTAACAGTCGTTGACACTGGATTGAACACCATGACGGGCGGACGGATCAAACGGGTACGTGACTACATCGGCAATGAACCATTTATGCTGACCTATGGCGACGGCGTCGCCGACGTGGATATCACTGCACTGGTAAGATTCCACAGGTCACACGGTAAACTGGTCACGATGTCGGCCTATAATGCCGGCCAACGGTTCGGCGTACTCGATATCGATCCGGAAGGCCGCATCCGAGAGTTCCGCGAAAAAACACAGGGGGACGGCAGTTTGATCAACATTGGTTTTATGGTCTGCCAGCCAGAATTTATGGATTTCATTCGTGGCGATACTACGGTACTGGAAAAGGAACCGTTGGAGACCGTAGCAAAGCAAGGCCAGCTGATGGCCTATAAGCATGAAGGTTTCTGGGGCTGCATGGACACTGTCCGGGAAAAGAAGCGTTGGAAAAATTATGGACAAGCGGCAAAGCGCCATGGAAGGTGTGGTAAGGAGGAATGCAGGGCATGAAAAAAATTATACAGCAAGATATGGAGCGGATCTATAAGGGCTTGACGGAGCAGGAACGCGCAAAATTTCAAAGCAGCACGGTGCTGTTCACAGGTGGGGCAGGCTTTCTCGGATTTTATTTCATCACGTTCCTGACACACTATCGGCAGGAACTGGGAATAAAAAAGGTGATTTGTCTGGACAATTTTCAGGTCGGCTATCCGAAGTGGCTGGAGCAGCTCCGCGACGAAGGGCAGGTAGAACTACATAAATTCAATGTAATCACCGATGATATCGCAGACATCCCCGGCGCAGAACAGGCCGATTATATCTATCATATGGCATCTATCGCGTCCCCGATCTTCTATCGCAAATACCCGATCGAAACGCTTGACGCAAACCAGAAACGGATACGGTTTGGACAAACGGGACGCAAGCAAAATTACGCCTTATCACAACAGAGCAGGTAGACGAAGATTTACTCTTGAAAATCAATCTCCGACGCATTTATTTCTCCACAAAGAGGATGATTGTATCCTGCGGCGGTCAAATGCTCTTTGATGAGGAGATTGGGGACTGTTCTCAGCCGATTTGTATTCGGATTCCGCACGGATGTGTGCAGGAACGCTTTTTGGAGATCGATTTCCAATTCCCGGATGCCGTTTCTCCAAAGGCGCTGGGGCAAAGCGAGGACACACGGGAGCTGGCATTTGCGATAACTTCATTTTCACTGGAACGGCAGGAACCATAAAGGAGAAACGATGGATATTCGTAAACAAAATCCAATATATACCGCTTTTCAGCTGATGCGTCCCAAGCATTACCTGAAAAATGTATTGCTGTTTATTTCGCTCGTATTTTCGAGCCGATTATTTGATGCTTCCGCGTTTTTGCGGGTACTGTGCGGCTTTGCGGCGTTTTCCCTGCTCAGTTCCGCCGTATACATCATAAACGACATTCAAGACGTGGAGACTGATCGGATGCATGAGGTGAAACGGCATCGCCCGATTGCATCCGGGGCGATCGGCATTCCCTCAGCCTATGCCTTGACTGCGTGCTGTGTCATTGCGTCCGCAGCGATCAATGTTGGCCTGATGGGGATGGAATGGAGAAGCTTTTCGCTGCTGCTGACATACTTGGTTGTTAACCTGGTTTATAGCGGAGGAGGGAAGAATATTCCATTTCTGGATATTTTCCTTCTGGTGATAGGCTTCCTGCTTCGGGTTCTTTATGGCGCAGTCATCATTGATGAAAGCGTTTCCAATTGGGTATCCCTGACCGTAATTTCCATCTCGTTTTATTTAGGGCTGGGAAAGCGCCGGAATGAATTGAAAAAGACCAATGGACAAGCCGTTACCAGACGGGTGCTGCAATATTATACCTTTGAATTCCTTGATAAATTCATGTACTTATGTCTTTCGCTGGCGATCGTTTTCTATGCGCTGTGGAGCGCTGACGCAGCTGTCATTGCGAAGCACAATACGGATAAGCTGATTTGGACAGTACCGTTTGTGATTTTGCTGATGATGAAATACAGCGCAGATGTCGAATCAGATTCTTATGGCGATCCGGTAGATGTGATTTTACACGACAAGCCGCTGATTGCAATGGGGATTTGCTATGCGGTGGTGATACTGACGTTGATTTATGTCCCGGGGATCTGAGCGATGAACGTATATGATTTTGACAAAACGATTTACAGCGGCGATAGTACATTGGATTTTTGGAAGCACTGCATTCGGAAGTATCCGAAGGCGATTCTTGCGTTCCCGAAGGCGTTGCTGTATGGTATGTGTTTTAAACTGGGAGTATGCGGCAGGGAACGATGGAAAGAGGTTTTTTATGGATTCCTGTGGTATGTACCAGATACCCAAAAGGAGGCGAAACGTTTCTGGGATACGCATATGAATGGAATAAAAACGTTTTATCGGGAACGGCAAAGCCCGGACGATTTGGTGATATCTGCTTCTCCGGAATTCCTGATTGGCGAGGTATGCCGTCGGCTGGGGATCGCATGGATTGCGTCCCCGGTAAATCCTGCAACAGGGAAACTTGAAGGGCCAAATTGCAGGGGCGAAGAAAAGGTACGGCGTTTCCAGGAAGAATATCCCGAAGCGGAAATCGAATGTTTTTATTCCGATTCGCCCTCTGATATTTTCATGGCAAGGGAAGCACAGAAGGCGTTTCTGGTGAAAAAAGATAGGATTCAGGAATGGAGTATATAGGATGTCGACAATAAGCATAATTTTGGCGAGCGTGCTTTTGAACTGTGCGGCGCAGCTGTGCATGAAAAAAGGAATGCTATTGGTGGGTGAAGTTACAGGTGGTTTACAGGGATTTATTTCAATGATTCCCGGCATGGCTACGAATATATATTTATGGATCAGCGCAGGGTGCTATGTGATTAGCATCGCCTTGTGGTTAGTCGTACTTTCAAAGGTAGACGTAAGTTATGCGTATCCTTTTCTCAGCATTGGTTATATTCTGTCAGCATTGGTTGGGTATTTCGCTTTTCATGAAGCGGTTACGCCTATTCGTGTTTTTGGAATTATTGTGATAAGTGTTGGAGTTGTTTTGATTTCAAGGAGCTGATCGGATGAAAATAATCGTTTTTGGCGGAAATGGATTTGTAGGTCAATGGCTGTTGAAGGCCTTAATTGAAGTTCAAACAGAGGTCCTTAGTTGTGACTTGGGAGAAACCGGCCTGCAAAAAGATATTCCGTATATGCAGGCAGATATCCGGAACAAAGCCTCTCTTGGTAAAATTCCGTTTGATTCGGATGATATTGTTATAAATCTGGCGGCGAATCAATATCATAACAAAGTTCCCAGAAAGAACAGAAAAGCATTTTTCTTTGATACGAATACTACAGGGGCAGAGAATATTATGGAGGCTGCGTACAAAGCTGGCTGCCGGAAACTGATTCAGTTCACGACGGATATGACTTATGGGAAACCGCAGTACCTTCCGGTCGATACCGTTCATCCACAAAACCCATTCGGCCCTTATGGACAAAGCAAAGCGGAAACGGAAAAGTTATGCAAATATTATCGTACACTCGGAATGGATATCACAGTTTTCCGGCCACGTATGATTATTGGTCCGAAGCGGCTCGGGATTCTGAAAAAGCTGTTTTGGCTGATCGACCGCAGCCTGCCGGTTCCGACAATCGGAAATGGGAAAAACTGTTATCAAATGATATCCGTATTTGATTGTGTGTCCGCGATACAATGCGCGATTCGCTGTGGTATTCCAAACGAAGAATACAATTTGGGGTCAGAAAACCCGCCATCTGTGCATGAACTTCTGACAGGTCTGATTCAGGATGTTGGATCGCATTCGATTGTGGTTTCGACCCCCGGAAGACTTGTAAAAGCAACGCTGTCTTTGATGGGGACGATGGGGCTGGAGATTATGTATAAAGAGCAATACATGATTGCTGATGAGAATTATATTTTAGATATTGCGAAAACAGCGCGGCAATTGGATTGGCGGCCGCGGTATAAAGACAGCGATATGATTGTTCAGGCATATCAGGAGTTTTGCAGGTAAATCATTCATAGTGGATTTGAATACACTGTGAGCCGATTGAAAAAGGAAACCGGGAATCATAGATCGGCTGCTGCGCGATATGGAACTTCTGACAGAGCGTATTGCTGAATGCGGGCAAGCGTCAGGATTCTAAGCGAAAAAGGTTTCCGCCGGAAATTTTCGGCGGAGACCTTTATTATATTGTTTTACATTCGGCTGAAAAATTCCGTGGGAGCAGGAGGGCCGACGGGAATGCCCGGACGCTTTTGTGTGTTTGTTATACTCAACGTCGGCAAGATTTGCAGTAACGCTGTAAGCGTCAAATTTCCCCACGCCTTGCCAGAACTCAGAGGAAATGAGAAAATACAATAGAGTCTGGTGTAGTGCCGTGTACTCTCGGGTAGTACCCAGCACTACATGTAATCGGAGTATTTTCTTTTTAAGGAAAATACGGAGACGACCCTGGTGAAGGCTCCCAGAGAGCCGAACTTCATCCCCGGCAGCTTTGCCACGCCAGAGGCTGCGGCACATCTCATGGTGCAGAAGTTTGTCATGGGCTCTCCCCTGTACCGGCAGGAACAGGAACTGAAACGCCAGGGCATTCCTCTGTCACGGCAAACCATGTCCAACTGGCTGCTGTGGTCTGCGGAGCATCTGCTGGCCCCGGTCTATGACCTGCTGCACAAAGAACTGCTGAAACGGGATGTCCTCCACGCGGATGAGACCACGCTGCAGGTGCTTCATGAGCCGGGTAAATCAGCCCAGAGCAACAGCTATATGTGGCTGTACCGCACCAGCGGGGATACCATCCGGCCCATCGTGCTGTTTGACTACCAGCCGGGACGGGGCGCCTGCTATCCGAAAGCATTCCTGAAAGACTTCAGGGGGTATCTCCACACGGACGGTTATGACGTGTACCACAGCCTTCCAGATGAGATTACTGTGGTTGGCTGCTGGGCTCATGCCAGGAGGAAATTTGACGAGGCTATGAAGTCTCTGCCAAAAGGAAAGGCTAAGAACAGCTCTGCTGCCCAGGGGCTGGCGTACTGCAATCTCTTATTCAAAATGG